>CAVYXS010000265.1:0-9029 GCA_963772205.1 uncultured cyanobacterium | reverse complement strand
AAGCAAGGTTAGAGATTTCAGTTGTTCGAGAATTTGATCGGTTGCAGTAGACATTGATATAACTCCTTTGATTTGTCATTTGTATGTAGTCAGCGATTTATCGCTCAAAAAAGCACTATTCGCGCAGCTTTCCCGCTTTTTCGTGCTTACTACGTAGTCATCAAAATTAATGTGGCGAACCACTACGAAGCGCTGTCAGCACTGTCAGCACTGTCAGCACTATCGCCTTTGTCTTTATCAGCCACAGCTTGCAAAGATCGAGCCAGAGAACCAGGAACTTCGTTGATTCCCACAGCAATCTTGGTAGCCAAAGCTTTGATAGCTCCAGCAATTTGCGCCATCAGTTGTTCCTTAGATGGCAAGTCTCCTAGCGCTTTGACATCCGGTTCTTTGAGCAGACGCCCTTCCATAACGCCGCCGCGAAGTTCAGTCTTCTTGGTGGCTTTCTGGAAATCTTGGTAAGCCTTAATTGCAGATGAGAAATCTTCTTTGACGAGCAAAAAGGCAGAAGAACCTTTCAGTAATTCTGACAGTGGCTTCCATTTTTTGTCATCTTGAATGGCAATGCCCATTAAGGTGTTTTTAGTCACCTTGCAGACTGTCCCACTCGGACGTAACCGCCGCCGTAAGTCACTGATTTCAGCAACTGTTAGCCCCTGGTACTCAATTACCAGTGCCAAAGTTGACTCACTCAAGGTTTCTTTGAGGTCAGCTACTATCTCTTTTTTATTTTCTAGGGTTCTACCCATCTCGTTTCACCTCCCAGGGCAAAATCATCGATTTTCCCACTTGTGTTTTGTTATGACCAACCCAAACAATAAACCCCAGCTTTCTTTGCCGGGGTTTTACAGTAACACTCATTTATGCCATAGTTATCACACCTTTACAGGTGGCACTTTCGGCAATTTAGAGCTTCAACCTCGGCAGGATATTTAAGCTATTAGCTCCTGCTGTCTCCGGCTTTGCTTATTCAATTAATGACTGGGGATTAGGGATTGGGTATTAGGTGTTGGGAATAATCTCTTGCCTCTAGTCGCCTAGTCCCTAATCCCTAGTCTCCCATTATGCTGCTTCGCTCAGTTTTAAATCCCGTAGGGCGCTGATATCGATTTCAATGGATGGACCCATTGTGGCAGCCACATAAACATGTGCGCCAATAACGACCTTTGGCACCAGAAGGACGATTACGATCAATCGTCTCTTGCAGCGCCTTCAGGTTGATTAACAAATCCTCTGGCGAGAAAGGATGCCTTACCAAACATAACATGGACAATGCCTGTTTGATCAGCCCGGAACTCTAATTTACCAGCTTTGAATTCGGCGATCGCATTGGCAATGTCAAACGTAACTGTCCCACCTTTGGGCGATGGCATCAAACCACGAGGACCCAGCAACTTACCTAGCTTTGCCACTTGCGGCATCACATCTGGTGTGGCAATCAGCTTGTCAAAATCCATCATGCCTTTTTGGATTTCGGTCAATCAGTTCTTCTGACCCAGCGATATCAGCCCCAGCATTTGTTGCTTCTGTCACTTTTTCGCCTCGAGCAATTACTGCCACCCGGACAATCTTGTCCTGTCCCTTTCGGCAGTGCTACGGTTGTTCGCAACTGCTGGTCTGTATACTTCGGATCAATTCCCAGACGGATATGCGCTTCTGCGGATTCGGGAAATTTGGCTGTTGCTGTCTCCTTTAAGAGGTTTAAGGCCTCTAAGGGTGCATAGTCCCTTCTTCTACTTTTGCTTGCAGTTCCTGCAATCGACGTGATATTTTTTTTGCCATTTTTCTCTCCTGGGGTCAATTACGAAGCTTTGCCTCTCCCCCGATAATTTTAGTTATGAGTGCTGAGTTACTGATGTGAGACGCTTTTTAACTCTGAATACTCTGCACCTACTAGCGATCCTTTGTCTAATCTGCTACTGTTACACCCATATTGCTTAGCAGTACCTTCCACAATCTTCATCGCCGCCTCTATATCATTGGCATTGAGGTCGGGCAGTTTAGTTTGGGCAATTTCTCGCAATTGCGCTCTGGTAATCGTTCCCGACTTTCTTTTTGTTGGGTTCATTCGAGCCGCGTTCAATTCTCGCCGCCTTCGCGAATCAGTACTGATGCTGGTGGGGTTTTCAGTATAAATGTAAAACTCCGGTCTTCAAAGACCGAAATTTCTACCGGAATCACCATCCCAACTTGGTCTGCTGTTTTGGCGTTGTACTCTTTACAGAACATCATGATGTTAACGCCATGTTGACCCAATGCAGGACCAACTGGCGGTGCTGGGTTGGCTTTTCCAGCATTCAGGGCCAGTTTAATGACCGCTACTACTTTCTTTGCCATTGTCTATTAACTCTGTTTCTCTACCTGATTAAATTCCAACTCTACTGGTGTATCTCGTCCAAAAATCGACAGCAAAGCTTTAAGTTTACTCCGCTCTGGGACTGACTTCAATCACCTCGCCTTCAAAGTCTTTAAACGGACCTGAAAGCACCATGATTTTATCACCAGCAGCCATGTCAATTTTGACCACTGGCTCCTGTTCGCTGGTCTGTTTGAAAATCCGTTCTACTTCTGACTGACCCAGAGGTACTGGCTTGACGTGACCACGGCCTTTGCCTGTGCCACGTTTTTGTTCGGCTCCCACGAAATTAATTACATGGGAGGTGTTTCGCACTACCTGCCAGGTATCATCATCCATGATCATCCGCACTAGCACATAACCAGGGAAAACTTTTTCTTCTGTATGCTGGCGACTTCCATCCTTACGGATCTTCACCGCTGGCGTATGTGGAATTTCTACCTGGACAATTTTGTCAGCGACATCAAAGGTTTGGATGCGCTGCTCTAAATTTGTCTTTACACGTTTTTCACAGCCTGAGGCTACTTGCACCGCATACCAGCGTGCTTCTTTCAGCGCTGCTTCTGCGGCTTCCTCTGACTGCAACGTTGAGTTACGCGGTTCATCTGTTGCAAAAGTCATCAGAACACCTGTTTTGCTGCCCAAGCAAACAATCCATCGACCAAATATATCAAAGATGCGGAGAGTGTCACCATCAACAGCACTGCTGCTGATTCACTCACCAGCTGCTGACGACTGGGCCAAACTACTTTATCAAGTTCTTCTTTGGTTCCCTGGAAAAAGTTGTTCAAGCTAAACCCATTTGCGTTTTCTGGGATTTCCGCTTCATTTTTTTTGGCCACGGCCGTTTATCCCCCTGTTGTTTATACAGCTTAATGCTGCTAATTTTTATCCAGGTTTACAGCTTGACTACCAATTTTAGATTTGAGATTTTTCGGTTCATGCCCCGCCGAGCAATTTTCCCTTTATAGATTGTCAGATTTTTTTACTAAATCCACAATTTAGGCATTACTTGCCCCTTAAGGGTTGGGTCAATGGAAAATCCGGGCATCATAAATCCAAAATCGGTTGACTCTATCCCACTTCAAATGGGAACATAAAAGCTGCAAAACAATTATACCCGAAATCATTATCACCAACTGCTATATTAGCAGATGTGTTCTTCTTTCGGGCTTTGTTTTTGCTTTTGAGCGCGCCCTGGAGGACTTGAACCCCCGACATCAGGTTTTGGAGACCTGCGTTCTACCAACTGAACTAAGAGCGCACAACCTGTATTGGATTCAGTGATTGCGCTGAACTTTTTTCAGTTGAACGCAATTCAGTTTTTATTCTACCTTAATTTTGTCGAGAAAACAAGTCAGCGGCAGATGCCGCTTTTTTGTTGATTTTTCTCCCATACTCAGGCCAGCTAATTATAAAGGACGGTCAAACCGTTGTTTGATCCGAGTCGCTTTACCAACGCGCTGACGGAGATAATAAAGTTTAGCACGTCGTACCTTACCACGACGCAATACTTTGATGTTGTCGATTCGGGGTGAATGTAACAAAAACACCCGTTCGACGCCCACACCTTGAAATACCCGACGCACTGTAATTGTTTCGTTAATGCCACCATTACGTTTAGCAATTACTACGCCTTCGTACGGTTGTACGCGGTATTTTTCACCTTCTTTGATTTTGACGCCGACTTTGACTGTATCGCCCACATAAATATCGGGCAGATTCGACTTTAGCTGTTCCGCTTCAATTGCGCGGATGATTTCTTGAGCGCTCATAGCCTGCCTGTCTGGTTTAAAAAACTCACGATCATCAATCATAAATCTATCACTGTCTGACAGTCCAGTGATTTGAGAATGTTAATTTTTCTGTTAGCTTTGATACAAATGCCTAGTTATTGACAGGCTGACGGTTGACGGTTGAATATTTTTTTATTCACTATTACTGCACCTCACAAATTTTATGGGGTATGTAGTCAGCGATTTATCGCTTTTTGAGGACTACAGCGCTTCCCGCTATTATGCAATACAGTTTTCTTCTTGCCCCTCTCCTAGCATAGCTTTCAGCTTTGAGGATGTACCTCATAGCTGCCGGAATTGCTGTAAAGTCCTCACTACAAGCCAAGCATTGTTAACTTACCAGAGTAATAGTAAAACTTTTTCTGCGATACACGCAGTCGGCTTACAGCAATTTTCAGACAATAACCACAGACCAAAGGTCTATTTACCTGAAAAAGACTGTAATACTGGTTTCACCCAACCCCAAGCCAAAAAATCGTGCAGTAGTGTATAAAAACAGGGGATAATAAATAGTGTCAGCAGTGTTGCTAAGGACAAACCTGAAAATACTACTATACCCAATGGTTGGAGAAATTCTGCGCCTTCGCCAATGCCCAAGGCTAGGGGAAAAATCCCTAAAACTGTGGTAATGGTGGTCATTAACACTGGGCGTAGGCGTTGTGGTGCTGCTTGCAAAATCGCTGTGTTGTGGTCAACTTTGTCCTGTTCGCGAATTTGATTTGCCAGTTCTATCATGATGATGGCATTGTTAACTACAATACCTACCAATAAAACAGCACCAACGATTACTGTTGCCCCAATGGCAGTTTTGGTGATGTAAAGTCCGAAAATCCCCCCGGCTAAGGCCAAGGGAATTGTCAACATAATTACCAATGGGTCGATGAGGGAATTGTATTGTACTGCCATGACCACAAAAACTAAAAAAGCAGCTAATCCTCCTAAAAGCTGCAGTGAGTTTTGCAGTTGTTGATTAGATTCCAGGGCGGAACTGGGGAGAATGCTGACGCCTGCGGGTAACTCTAGACTATTTACCACATTATTCACTTGTGCTAGGGCATCACTGAGGCTGGCGCCCTCATTTAAGTTACCAGCAATGAGGAAAACCTGACGCTGGTTAATTCGCTGAACTTCTCCGGGTGCTTGGGCTTCAACAATTGTGGCAACATCGCTTAACCGGACTTGGCGATTGTTATCTACAAACAATGGTAACCTTTGTAATTGGGATGGGGCTTGGACTGATGCTTCATTCAACTGCACCCGGACATCCACCAAACGATTACCACGTTGTAGCTGGGTGGGGATACTACCTGCGATCGCTGTTTGAATGGTTTCCCCAATCTCTTTAGTATTCAACCCTAAAGCTGCAACCCGCTCCCAGTCTGGACGAATTTGAATTTCCGGTTGACGCGCATCTGCATCGGGACGGAATCTGACTAGGGTAGCTTGCTCTTCTAAGGCTGCTAATACTTGACGACCGGCTTGTTCTAAGGCATCAGCGTCATTCCCCTGAAGGATAATATCAACATCAGCATTCCGTACAGGGGAGTTATTGAGAATCAAACCCCGTAGTTGACCGGGAGAAAGCCTGAGCCGAATTCCTGCTAAATTGAGCTTGTTAAACTGTTTGGTGACTCGTTCAATATAAGCTTCCACATTTGTTCCCGCTTTCAGGGTAATGGTGCTAGAACTCCTGAGGGGATTTGCATTGGTATTCGTTCCAAATAAGGAGCCACCAACGGTGGAGAAAATATATTCTGTCTCTGATTGTTTGCGGAGAATGTCATCCACCGCCTTCATGACTTTTTGGTTAGTTTCCAGGGGTGTACCGGGAGGAAACTGGGCAATTAAGTTAGCTTGTCCGGTGTTAATTCGGGGGAGAATTTCTTGGGGTATTTGGGGTGCCATCCACCAACTAGCGCCGCCGAGTAGGATAATGGCGATCGCAATGACGATGAGCCTGTGGCGTACTACCCAAGTTAAATTGCGAGCATAGCCCTGTGTCGCCGCTGCAAAACTGGAATTAAACTGGCGCAATAGCCAAAACCGATTAATCCCACTTGACGATTTAATGGCAAATAGCCGGGAAGCTAGCATTGGTACGATAGTAAGTGCTACCAATAACGAAGCTGCAACGGCAAAAGTAATGGTCAAAATTAGCTCATTAAATAGCAACGAAATGAAGCCACCGATGAGCAAAAATGGCAACACAGAGATTAAATTTGCACCAGTGGAAGCAATGAGTGATGATTCTACCTCTTGGGAAGATGCGATCGCTGTGGCTATCATCCGTTCTGGTGTTAACTGAGTTTGGGCATCTTTACCAAAATTCATCCCCGCCCTCACAGCCATGTTCTCTAAAATCACCACTGAGGTATCAATCGCTTGTCCAATTCCCAGGGCTAACCCGCCTAAACTAAATATATTTAAGGACAAGTTAAACTGCTTCATCAAAATGACTGCAGCTAGGGTGCATAAGGGAATTGCCAAAGAAATAATAAATGCTTGTCGCAGGGAACCAAGAAACAGCAATACTGCTGCTGCTGCTAATAATGCTCCAGAAACAGCAGCATTAGTCAAATGAGTGTAGGAACGGCGTTCTTTGGCTTGGGCTACCACTGCTTGTTGGACTAATACTCTTCCTTGGGCGGCGGCGACGGCTTGCTGTTCGGTACGGACTTGCTCTGTCGCCGCCCGCAATATTTGTATAGATGTTTGTACTTTAGTCTGTGCTTGTTCGGCGGCTTGTTCGGCGATGGCGCCTTCTATGAGTAGTTTCTGCTGCCGTTGTGAGTCTGCTTGGGCTTGCACAACTTCTAGCCGTCTCTGTTCTACTTCGGCGCGGGCATTACTGACTTGATTTATCGCCTTTGCTACTTCTGATTTGCGGGCTGCTAGTTCGGCTTCTGCTTGCTTTAATGTGGTGACTAACAAGACATCATCTAACTGTCCGACGTTTTGCCCCCGTGTGACGGCATCTCCCACATCTAGATTTAAGCTCAATAGTCGCCCTTCAGCCTGCGATCGCAGTGAGACGGTGCGAAATGCTGTGGTAGTGCCTATATACTCTGGTTGTTGGCGCAGTAACTCACTACGAGCGATCGCTACATCTACAGGTGTTGCACCATCACCCCGTCCCCCACTATCAGGACTCTGGGATTGGGCGTCAGCTGATTCCTTCGGTAGTGATCCACAACTGGCTGTCACTAGTCCCATGCCCAGCCAACACGCAACTAATAATATAGATAGGGTTGAAGCTTTACGCTCATCCCCGTTCCCACCACTATCCTGCTGAGGCACAGGCAGATAATTTGAGTATAAATATTTTTCCGTTAGCTTGAATTCATCCCAAGGTATAAGACCTGTATCTCTTGAAAAAATTCGATTTATTCTATCTTGGCTTTTAGCTGGGAGAGTATCAAATGAAGATGTTGATTTTTTTATAAAGAAGTAATTGTAGCAAAATGACTAGAAATTATCTGGCTTTTTTTTCAAAATTAAGAATGTTAAACAACAATTGCCTTTTTTACCTATGTAAGATATATAGGTAAGCCCATTTTTATTCACTTTAGGTGAGGACAATTACGAGTGACATCACCGCTACAAATTGCACTAACCGCCAACGAATCGCAGATTGCAAAATTTTTCTCGGAATCAGCAGGTAAATGGCGATCGCAACGGCGCTATTACACCCTCCCAGAGGGAGACACCAAGGAAATAGTCAGTATCATCACCATCCAATTTTTAGGACAGGAATGTGATGAATTGAAAAAGCTGGCGTTGATGCACGATTTGCCCGATTCTGTAAGTTTAATCTGTGCGTGCCGAAGTGATCTGGGAAAGTACGAATTCTCTCACCCAAAGGCACGAGTCGCAAGGTTCAACACTGTTTGGTGTACTGGGAAACACTTTGTACCGCGATCGCGGTTTTGCTACATCTAAGCCAGTCACCGCTGAATACTATTTTTCCAACCCGCAAACACTATGTTTACGAACTGAGTACAATAGTTCAGTATTTGAAGAAGAGTTAAAGTTTATCGGCAGTCAATACCGCACTAGACAGACAATCATTTCGCGTTCTGGTGAGCAGTTGATGATTGGTCAGTATTTAGAAAAACGGATTGAAGAACGATAGATTAAACATGATTTTTTATCGGAGTTTTTTTCCACTCCCAGCCTAAATAGCCGCCGCAATGTTATCATACAAAGTGAGAATTGATTCGGCGGTGGTTTTTTTTGTTAGTATTGACAGGCTTTTTCCTTGTGGTATTTACAGACTTCTCTCCGAAATCTCAATCTCTACACACTATTGTTGATTTTGGAGATCTTCTATGTCTATATATGTAGGCAACCTTTCCTACCAAGTTACACAAGACGCTCTAACAGGTGTTTTTAAAGAGTATGGCGAAGTGAAACGTGTTCAGATACCTACTGACCGTGAAACAGGACGTATGCGGGGCTTTGCTTTTGTCGAAATGGGTTCGGATGCTGAAGAATTAGCTGCCATTGAAGCCCTTGATGGTGCTGAGTGGATGGGACGTGACCTGAAAGTAAACAAGGCTAAACCCAAAGAAGATAGAGGCGGTGGCTATGGTGGTGGTGGTGGCCGTGGTGGCTATGGTGGTGGTGGTGGTGGTGGTCGTGGAAACCGCTACTAAACAAGTATCTACTAAATCCTGTTAGCTCCTGAATGTCAAAGGTCATCACAGAGTTAAATAATTATACTGCTTTATGACATTAGTAACATCATACAGCAACAGTCGGAGGGAATTGCATTAAAAAAATACCCAATTTGTAGGGTGCTTACTTTTGCATTATCCATTGTCAATATATAGGGCTGACGCACCCGAAGAACATAACTCTTGGGTGATTTATATATC
>CAVYXS010000264.1:0-13929 GCA_963772205.1 uncultured cyanobacterium | reverse complement strand
GTTATGTAGCCTGACCCATTACGTGTGTTGCTTCTCCATAGCTTGCATAAATAAATCTGTGGTCAGCGCCTCTTCCACAGGCCATACCCCTGGTTGATTGAGTTTACCTTCTAGCAAGAATTGAGCAATACTACCAGTACCGCAACCTGCTGCTGATGCTGTATTTTGATGTCTCAAATTTGCACAATAAATGGCTGTTTTACCATTTTTTTGGCCTGTAATTTCGGCGCGGACTGCTACCCCAATACCAGTAAAAGGATTGGTGACATTGGTCATAAAATGACTGACATAAGATAAAAATTCAATGGTGCGATAACGCTGCATTAACCATTTAGGAAATACATGTGCAGCCATCCAAGTTAAATGATTGTAAAAATCGGGAATTGAACCAAATTTAGTAATTACTGTTTTCAGTGATGGGAAAGATTTGGGAATTGTCAAAGTTTCTGGCATATCAAACCAGTAAACTCCACTACGTCCATAGGGGGGAGGAAAGTTAATTGTTTCTCTGTCGGTATATGGTTTAATTAACTGCCATTTGCCATCTATCCAAGCTTCAAAAGAATGTTGTAACCCCAGAAAAGTTGTCCGCATAACAGTGACGCCAGCACCACCAGAACCAGAAACTAAATAACTTAAATGTATTTTTTCTGCTTGGTCAAATTGCTCGATTCCTTGACGTACCATGCTATTAGAGATACCGGGGAAAATTCCTGTATTAATAATCGCTGTCACTCCAGCAGCGGCGGCTTGTTCATGATAATTTAAAGCCTTGGTGGTGTAGGAACGGTGGTCACTGACATCTACATAATTAACACCTTGTTCAATGCACATTTGCAGAACATTGGTGTCTCGATAATGAAAAGCACCAGCACAATGAATGACTAAATCAGAGTTGGCAATGGCCTCCCGTAATTTGTCAACTTCTGCCAAATCTAACACCAAAAGGTGTATTTGCCCTCGCAAAGGCAAACTGGTACCTCCCACAGCTACTGAGGAACGCCCAGTAATTGTGATTTGTGCCTGCGTGTGGGTGGCTAAATCCTGAGCAACACTGCTACCAATTCGCCCCCGTCCTCCAAGTATTAAAACGCGGTGTGTCATTATTCCTGGATGAGCAAAACTATCTTTATTTCAGCCTTTTTTTGTGACGTTTGTCATGGGCAATAAGTATGACATTACTGAGCAAAGAAAGAGAAATTTTCGATTACTGATTAAGTTTTTGTGCCGTAATTTGTTTTCTTAAATTTTCAGGAATATATGTAGACACGATAATTTAAGGAGTGGGTACACTATATCCACGCCACCGGAGTAAGACTGCGGCTTGGGCTTTACGGAGCATAAAAAGGTCAGTTTCATGCCTTAATTCTATCAACTCTATTCGTTCCCCTTCAGTCAGGGTACCGTTAGCATTGCCCTCCAGTAGAATATTGTATCGCTCCATGTCAGGGGCTGTTTTACGACTTTGTAAAATTTCCCAGAGACTATTGTCATCTAGCTTATCTAAAGACGCAAGGTCAGCTTGAAATTCTTCTGGTAAGCTATTGCGTATTTAATTTGTATATTGGACGCGGGCAAGATGCCCGCACTACAATAATTTTGCGTTTTCGTGTTATACAATTTAGCTGCACATCAGCTTACATCATCCCATGCAGGAGGACTACCTATTTGTAAAGCATGAAGCATTACTTGTTCTAAGGGACGCTGGGTTGCACGGATAGTATTTATCAATCGCTGATAGAGAAGTTCTGGAATTTGCAGAGTCACAGTTTCAGCAGGCATAGTTATTAATTAGCGACTACAAGAAAAAATCATGCCAAATTAAATTGCAATATGGCTGACTTAATTATGCATTATCTAGAGTTTTTTCACCACATAAAATTTGCTTTGTCCAGCATATTTCGTAATGCTAGGCAAAGCACACCTTGCTAAATCACAAGACTAATAAATACCAAACACCGACCCGACAGTTGATTTAATTGAATCTCTAGCATCCTTTAAAGTCTGGGAAATTGGATGCTTGGTTTGCAAAAATACACGGGCACAATTACGTCCTGGCATTCCGGAAATTGAACCGCCTGGATGTGTTCCTGCACCAGTTAAAAATAGATTTTCAATTGGTGTTTTGTAGTTGGCAATTTCTGGTAAAGGACGGAAAAATATCATCTGATCTAAGGTCATATCAATGTGGTAATAATTACCTTTATAAGCGCCCAATCTTTCTCCTAATTCTGCTGGACTTTCGACACGACGGGCGATAGTTGCTTGTTTGACATTTGGTGCATAAGTTGCCAATTTATCAATTACTCTGTCTGCAACTTTGTTTTTTAATTCATCTGTCCAACCAGTACCTTTTAAACCAGTACCTTCTGCACCTGCAATTTGATAAGGTGCGAAAAATTCAATCCACAATGTATGTTTACCTGGAGGTGCTAATGTAGGATCAAGGGCGCTAGGCATAACAACATACATCGATGGATCAGTATCGGGAATCTCCCCTAAGGTACATTTAGTATGTGCTTGTTCCACGTGAGCCATAGAATCTGCTATTAAGATTGAGCCAATCAAATATTCATCTTTGTGGGCGTGGTAAGGAAAGCGTAGCGGCTCATCTAAAGCTAAATCTATCTTGAGGATAGTTTCATTGTTGTTAACGATGCGGCGTTCTAATCTTTCCCATAAATCTGGATCTGCTGCATCAATATCGCTTTTATCAGTCATTTGCAAAAATAACCGCTGGGCATCAATATTAGAAATTACGCCATATTTAGCGCGATATTCTTTACCACCAGCAACCCTAACACCAACTGCTTTATTATCATCAATGAGAATTTTTTCTACATGCTTCTCTGTGAGAATTACGCCACCTTTACTTGTGACTAAATTCACCAAAGCTTGCACAAGTGCGCCAGTACCACCGCGAGGTCTAGCCATACCAGGATTGTGACGCATTGCCATCATAATTGCACCAATAGCAATGGTTTTTTGTGATGGTGGGGCACCCAATTCTGATGCTAGTCTTGCCAAAGGTGCCTTGAGAAATTCTTCATCAAACCACTCGTTAAGTAAATCTTCAGCGCTGGTCAACATATTACGCATAAAATCCAGCGTTTTGTTTGGGGAACCAATCACTGAAAATAAATCTTTGAGTTTTTTGATATCGTAGTTACCAAAAATATCTATAATTGATTTTGGTGGAGCATTAAACATGGGAATCATTGCACCCAATGCTCGCTGCCAGTAGTCTGTAAACTCAGCGTATTTTTTGGCATCCCGTTCATTATACCGGGCAATTTCTGCACAAGTTTTTTCCAGCGATTTATGAGCTAAAAAATACTTCCCATCAGGATGGGGACAAAAAACCACTGGGTCGCACTCTAGATATTTTAACCCGTATTTTTCCAGTTCTAATTCTTCGACAACGGGTCCGAGGTGGATAAATTCGTGATCAATGGCGCACAGGTTAAATTTAAATCCTGGCGCTTCTTTGGGAATGCATTCTTCAGTTGTCGCGGCGCCACCAGGGACGGAACGCTTTTCCAGCAATAGGACGCTATAACCAGCTTTGAGCAAATATGCTGCACAAACTAGTCCGTTGTGTCCTGCACCGATGATCACAATATCATATTCTTCCATATTCTTAATTTTGGAATCAAGTAGCTTACTAATTATGACAAGCGTTAAAAAAATTTACATCGTTGCGTATTGCCATTTAATTTAAACACTAGGCACTAATAAATGTATCTGCACTATGGAGTAAGTCACTAGTAGGTAAGGCTATGGTTTATACATCCTGGTCTTAACTTTTAGTAATTTAATCAGCAAAAAGAGATATTGCTTTCTCAAACCCCAGTTTGCAAACTCATTTCCGTAGATTTAGCAAGCAAAAACAGATATTGCTTTCTCAAACCCCAGTTTGCAAACTCATTTCCGTAGATTTAGCAAGCAAAAACAGATATTGCTTTCTCAAACCCCAGTTTGCAAACTCATTTCCGTAATTTTATCACTCATCACAACCATCGCTGTGTACCCAAAGTACTAAAGATTTGTAGAAATTTTCTGGTGCTAATCAATACGGAAGTGTTTTATAGCGAATCCCTTCAAGCGTAAGGTACACCCGTAGGGGCACGGCACTGCCCATAGGTGTCAACTTACAGCTATTTTCAAAATAGACCACATTTGCTGTAGGGGCACAGCACTGCTGTGCCCTGAGAGTGTGGTTCAATTACGTGAAAACTGCTGTCAGCAAATTCGTCGTTAGGGACTTCCAATTAAAAAAATATCCCATCTTAGGGGCGCAAGGCCTTGCGCCCCTACAAATGTGCAAATAATTTGGAATAATTTATTTTTTGGAAGTCCCTTAGCACTAAAGTGCTGACTACAAACTGTTCATTACTAACTTGACAAAGTGCTAGTAATCTGATTTATTAATTTTGCTTGATAGGCTGCTAGATACTTGACAACTTCTGGGAAGTCGGGTGTATAACCACCTTAACTCCAAACTGGTGAAGATTTTAGCGAGTTTTGTGGCAAAGTTTCTGCTGTTTTGCCAAAGAAATGCCAAAAATAAAATTAATTTTTTTGAAGCAATATTAACTGTACTTATGCCTAGCATTGCAAAAGAGCAATCAACGGTGACAACCTCAAAGATGTAAAATTTTTGTTACTTGAACGAGGATCTAAACTTGCTCCTCATCCTTATAAGGTACTCAGCATGACAGCAATTACGTCAAAAGCATCTTCAGCACTTCCCGATTTTTGTGAAGGAATCCAATATTTTGGGGAAGCGTTACCAGATTTTGAAACCTACGGTGCAACCCCTGTTATAGAATCAGGTAAAGTAGCGATCGCATCTCCCACCGATCCAGCAGCGGTCTATCAAACTTTACTCGCTGCCGATGCTTTACGTTACCTAACGCTACAAATCACCGGTAGTAAAGCCTCTGGGCACCCTGGGGGATTTGCTAGTCAAGCGGAAGCTTATGCAGCGCTGGTCATGTTGGGGTACAAGAACATTATCACCGAAGTGGGACACCATGCCCCTGGATTTTATAGTGCCATATTCCTGGATCGTTCGTTGGAAGATATGGGAATCTTTACAGTCCAACAATTGCGCGATCGCTTCCGCGAAAAGCATGGACTATTAGGACACCTTTCCGGTTACATGCCTGGTATTCTCGCACCAGCGGGGCCTTTGGGACAAGGACAACACTTCGCCATGTCTGCTGCATTGTTGCACAAAGATAAATTGTTCCCCTTCACCGTGGGCGACGGCGGACTAGGGGAACCCTATATTATGAGTTCAATGGCTCACTTTAACACCGCTTACCCCACCGTCACCAACTTTTTACCTGTGTTGGTGTGGAATGGTTATAGCCAAGAACACCATAGTATGGTATCTTTGAAAACTAACGAACAGATGATAGCCTACTGGCGAGGTAACGGTTTTGTCGAAGTCATCTTAGTAGACGCGAAAGAATTCGACGACCAAAATCAATCAGGGGATTACGTTGACAGTACCGTCTTCTCCTTCGAGAAACGCCTAGAATTTACCAAAGCCGTACTCCTTGCTGTCGATAAAGCTGCAAAATCTGCTTTAAATGGTAAACTTACCGTCTTCATCATCAAACAACTCAAAGGCGCAGGCGTTCACGCCACAGGTTCAAAATCACACAACCTCTATCCTAAAGATACCTTAGATGCGCCCCATATCATCAGCGCCTTGCAAACCCGTGCCTTGTCAGCCGCAGCTTGGCAAACAGTACGCACAAACGCCGAACGCGCCGGTGGTGGTCCTGCTGGTAAGATAGTGGTGACAGAATTTGAATTACCATTACCAGAATTAGGCGAATTACCATTAGAAGAATATGCAGTTGGTGGAGAACCAAAAGTTTCCACAACAGCAATGGGACGTTTAGTGGGAATAGTTGGCAAGAAAGATCCAAATTTCTTAGTTACCAACGCCGACGGAAACGAAGCATCAGGAATCGCCAACATTAACCAAGCATTAAAGATTATTCACCCCACAACCGACGACTTATATAACCAAGCACCAAATGGACAAGTTTACGAACCTTTGAGTGAAGATGCTTGTGCAGGTTTAGCCGCTGGTTTATCGTTAATGGGTGCAAGAACTTTGTGGTGTTCTTACGAATCTTTTGCCATCAACGGCTTACCAATTTGGCAAACTGTTACCCAAGCAATGGCAGAATTGCGCCGTCAAACTCCCTCAACAATTACATTATTTACTGCAGGCGCATTAGAGCAAGGGCGTAATGGTTGGACACACCAAAGACCAGAAATTGAAGCTTACTTTGCTTCGTTGATGCGAACTGGAAATGTCTTCCCATTATTCCCCCCCGATGCTAACAGTATCCAAGTTGCTTATGACTGGGCTTTGACAACAAAAAATAAGGGAATTGTGATTACAGCCAGTAAATCACCCTTACCAATTCGCACCACTTTAGAACAAACTCGCCAAGGTTTAACTGATGGTGCGGTGTTATTACATGAAGTTGCTGGCGCGAAACAAGTTGTCTTTGCTGTAATTGGCGATATGACATTAATTCCTGTCTTTCAAGCTGCGGCTTTCTTGGAAACTGAAGGTATTGGGGTGAAGATTGTTTCTATTATTAACCCCCGCCGTTTATATCGTCCTGGTGATGTTGCTTGGGATACTTGTTCAGAACCTGATGGTGGCTTTTTAGATGATGATAAATTTGCCGAATTATTTGGCGGTGATGGGTTAATTGGTGTTACTGGCGGCGCTGCGGCGATGCTGGAACCAATTTTGTTAAGGAGTAATTCTCGGCGCGATACTTTCGCTTGGAAGCGTGGGGAAACTACTGCGAGTGCGGGTGAGTTGATGGCGTTTAATGGGTTGACTGCAGAGGCGTTGACTAAGCGAGCGATTGAGTTGCTGGGTTAAGGATTGTTAGAACGCAGATGCACGCAGATGAACGCGGATGGTTGGCGTTTTGTTGCGTGTATTTGCGGTTTTCGTTAGATAGCTTTTGATGTTTCTATAAAGTAGAAACTCAATTTATATATCTTATATTTATCGTCTTCTAATGTTGCCAGAAAACATTAACCTATCAGAATTACCATCAGTTTATTTACTAGAGAAAGATCGTCTTCCTAATTGTGCAGCTATTTACTTTGTATCTGACAGTAAAGGTCAAATTATTTATATAGGTAGAACTATCAACTTAGTAGAAAGATGGAAAGCACATCATAGATTTAACCAACTAAAGAGATTTAATCGAAAAAATCCCCTTAATATTAGTTGGTTGATTTGCAACCGTGATGTAGAAACTCTGTCACATCTTGAAAATGAATTTATCAAGTTATACAAACCGCCTCTAAATTGGTCTAAAGTAGTAGTACCAATTAGAAAAATAACTCCTGCGGAAATTGCATTACAGCAAAGTCTTCAGCAGTTAGCCAAATTCAATGTTATGATAGTGGGTTTTGATCCAATATCAGATGAAAAGCCACCAACAGTATATTTAGTTTACCCTGTCTATGGCTTAAAAGGACTATCTGGAAGTATTAGAACTGCATTAAAAACTATTAATAAAAAGGCTAGTTCGCTAAAGTGGAAAGAATACAAAACTTATCCTAAGTCTTTGGGTAAATTCGTTTTCTGGGAAACTGAATACAACGGCTTAAGAATAGATTTATCTCCATTTGATAACTTAGTTTATTTTATGGAGGCTTCAACTCGTCGAACTCTAGCTGGAATAGAACTTATGGCTTTTAGTAGCGAACAGCTAGAATTAATATTAGAGAAACAGGAAGAAAATAAAGAAAATGAAAATACATCAGGATTAGAAGCATTAGAAGATGATCCTATTCCAGTAGAAAATGTTTATAAAAAGCAATCTATAAATAGCAATTATAAAAATACAGTTGAAGTTGAAGCGTGGGAGGAATTAGAACCAATGGCTGAAGGCGAAGTTAGAGTAATGACTCGTGAATTTGTCTATGTGGATGATGTAGAAATAGAAGTTTGTTTTAACGAAAATGGCAAGCAATTTGTTAGACACAATGTTTACTGGTGGATAATGCACGATAAAAAAACTCCTGATCCACAATACAATTGCGTAATAGATAATTTTAAAAATGAGATAAATAGACTACCTACTATCAGATGGTCTGGCTATAGGTTTAGATATGAAACGATTAGATTTAGTGAAGATGATGTGGAAGTTGATAGTTTGCTACTTCCACTAGCTATGTTTGAAGACTTAATAAAAGACAAGTCAACATTTACATTTAGATTTGGATTTCAGAGTCAAGTTCTAGAACAAATTCTCAATGGTGAGTATAAATTAGATAACTTAGATGACTATAGGAGGAGAAGTATAAAATTATTTGTATGGCTACAATCTAATTCTATATCTTCCCTACTTAAAACCAAGAATAGCCAGTAGGGTGCGTTAGCCTTTGGCGTAACGCACTGCCAATAATATCAAAGATGGTGCGTTCCCAGAGGGAACACACCCTACGAATATGGGATAATTTATTGTTTGCCATTACCTAAATAGACTAAGCGGTAGGGGTGCAAGGACTTGATCGCACTGTTGACATTAATTCATTAGGTGCGATTGATCGCGCAATTTCTCTTCTACCAATGGGAGGCACTTGTATGCTGTGCGGTGAAACAATTGCCACAGTACCACGCTACAATCACTGCGTAGTTTATAATGTAGTAATATCCAATATTTTACTCAATTTAGGAGTCAACTATGGTAATAAAATTTGAAGAAATATATAGATATATTGATACCTTACCAGAAAAAGCCCAAATTTTACTACTTGATTTTATTCAGTTACTCAAAAAGCGTTATCCACAAACAGCATCAGAAAATCATAGTCAGGAAAAAAGTCTCTATGACAAGTTTGATGAAATTGGATTAATTGGTTGTTGTTCCGTTGAGGAAAATTTATCAAGTACATATAAAATAGCATTATTTTCATGACTACAGATGCAGAATACCAAGCAATAATTATCACCTATAACTGGGATGAATTAATAGAATTATGGTCAGAAATTAAAGCAAAAAATACCTCAAACTTTTGGGATGAAGGTAAAGCGTTAGAATATTTAGTTTTACGCGCATTTCAACTTGATGGTGCAGAGGTAGCTTGGCCTTACAGTGTAAAAATTCAAGATACAATAGTAGAACAAATTGACGGAGTGGTATATGTAGACAGCCTAGCCTGCTTGATAGAATGTAAGGATGCAACTAAAGAAGTTAATGTTGAACCCATAGCAAAGTTACGAAATCAACTGCTAAGAAGGCCAGCTACAGCTATTGGTAGCGTGTTTAGTCGCAGTGGATTTACAGAAGCAGCAGTAACTTTAACTGGATTTGTAGCACCTCAAACTATTCTATTGTGGGGAGGAACAGAAATTGAATACTCACTAACCAATAAATGTATATGTAAATTCTTAGTCAAAAAATATCGTGTTTGTGTTCAAGAATGTATCCCTAATTACGACATTACAACGGAGATTTCATCATGAAGTTGGCATATATGATTACAGAAAGTGATAAAGATGTAGAAATTTTACAGAGATTGCTACCACAAAATCTAAGTCAAAATATCAAATTCATAGCAGGTGAAAGTTCTTACAGAGCGCGTTCTTTAGCTAGTTCACTACTTGCTACTCGGAAAACACCTGTTGCTCTTGTTTTAGATGCACATACAGATAACAAATCTCAAATAGTTGAAAGATATGATTTAATTGATTATGTATTAAATCAAGTATCATCGGGGATCTCCTACAAAATTTTTATGGCGATTCCTCAATTAGAAATTGTATTTCTTCAAGATAAATCATTAATTGAGAAAATAGCACAACGCCAATTTAATGATTTAGAATGGCAATTGGCTCAAAGCAAACCTAAAGAATTTTTAGAGACAGTATTTGGCAATAGTAAGGAGCAAATAAATGCAAGAATATTTGGCAATATCAATGATCAAGAAATTAAAAAATTACAACAACATCCATTAATACAAGAAATAATTAATTTTCTATCATCGCTTATTCCATCTTCTGTTGCCATGACATAAAGTGACAAACCCGCGATCGCGCAATTTCTCTTCTACCAATGGGACGCACTTGTATGCTGTGCAGTGAAACAATTGCCACAGTACCACCCTACAATCACTGCGTAGTTTATAATGTAATAATACCCAATATTTTACTCAATTTAGGAGTTAATTATGGTAATAAAATTTGAAGAAATATATAGAGATATTGATACTCTACCAGAAGAAGCTCAACTTTTACTACTTGATTTTATTCAGTTACTCAAAAAGCGTTATCCACAACGAGAATCAGATAATACACTCATAACGAATGAGATAATTTTGTCATCTACCCAAAAGCCCAAACAGCATCCATTAGACACATTTATAGAAAAACATGGTGCTTGGGAAGATGAACGCACAGCAGAACAAATAGTTAAAGAGATTTATGATAGCCGGACTATTTCTAACTATGAAATTAGTTTATGACTTATTTATTAGATATAGAAACATGATACTATAAAAACTTTCACCACAGATGTCAGAAAAAAACTTGGAAGCTTTAATAGTCAAAATTGTCAAAAAAGTCATCAAAAAAGAAACAAGTAAGCTCAAAGATAATTTGCCTATTGTATCAACCCATAGTAATGATTCAGTAGAGCCATTTGTAGAAAATGTTGCTACCTGGGAAGACAAACACCCAACAAAAGAAATTATTGATGATATATATACTACTCCTTACAGAAGCGTACTTTCAAAAGAAGACGCAGAACTTGAGCGCAAGTTGCGAGAACTCAAGTTTAAACAAGAACTGACAAAAGATTGGATATCATTTCTTGTCAGAGATGTAATAGTATATTCAGCTACTACCATTTTTATATTTGCTGTCGCCGGATTTTATTTATTCATCTTGATTAGTAGGTATTAGATAGTGAACGGAAGCTGCTCCGGGGCACGGCAATGCCGTGCCCTGGAGTAGAATTTATATGTCGCCAAGATTATTGAAATTGGTATTAATTAAAAACTCTTAAAAGTTATAGCCAATTCCAAATAGCAATCCGACATCAGTTTGATTCAGAAAAGCTGCATTTACTGCGCCTGTCACCGTAAAACGCGAACCTAAAGGAATATCTACACCACCAGTTAGCAGTAAACCAAAATTAGTATTGCCACTAGCTTCAATAGCTACACCTGCACCTACGTAAGGAGATATTGAGAATTTTTGCTCGCCTGTAGGATTGACTGAACGGGGAAAGAAATCCCAGGTCACAGGCACTAAAAACAGTGTATTATCGCCAAAAATGACCGATGGTCGTACTGATATAGCGTTTGTCAACCCAATTTTGCTAATAATTGCCACGTTACCAGCGCTCAGAGCTCGAATTACCAAGCAAACCAATGTTACCAGCAACGCCAATATAGCTAGAACCACCACGAGTCCTTGTACCTGGTGTCACACTGGTAGTGTTTCCTCCCTGATTAGTTCCCGCTGGCGGTTGTTGACTCACTCCCAGGTTAGGCGGTAATAAGACTTGGTTAATCGGATAGATCACACCATTGCTGGCTTGAATCCCGCTTTGGAGAACTCTTGCAGTATTGACGGAAATTTGATTACTAGCTGGATCAGTTTTGATGTTTACAGATCCATTCTCGACCGTTTTTACTTCTCCACCCGAAAGTTGACTCGCAGTTAGTTGCCCAGGAATCACATGATATGTCAAAATTTTAACCAAGTTATCTCGGTTTTCCGGTTGCTGTAACTGTTGTAGAGTCCCCGCCGGTAAAGCCGCAAAGGCTGCATCTGTGGGAGCAAAAACTGTATAAGGCCCTGGTTGTTGTAGAGTATCTGTTAAACCTGCTGTCTTTAATAATGAGGTCAAGGTTGTAAAAGAATTACTAGCCGCAGCCAGGGAAACAATGTCATTACCACCAGTTCTACCCGCGATATAATTAGCGGCGGGAACGTTGCTAGCAATGGCTGGTAATTGTCCCTGCTTAACCAAAGCCTGATATAAAATTGCGGCGGCTTCAGCACGAGTTAAAGGTGTCTGTGGATTGAGTTGATTGACATTGGGATAGTTGACTACCAAATTAGCTTGTGTAGCTGCTACCACATTATTAACAGCGTAGCTGGGAATTGCTGAGGCATCGGTATAATAGGTATCGAGACCACCTGATGCAGTTTGAGTACCATTCAAACCTAAACCACTTGTGATAGCTACGATTGCCTGCACTTTGGGAATCTGCTGATTCGGTCGAAACACGTTCCCCGGATAGCCAGCCATAAATCCAGTTTCATAAGCCTGCTTAATTGCTGAAGCCGCCCAGTAGTTAGCAGGAACATCGCTAAATCCACCTGCATTTAATTGGCGAACTGGGTTTTGGTTGAAAGCTTTTTGAATTAATGCTGCAAATTCAGCCCTAGTTACAGGTTGGTTCGGCTTAAAACTACCATCAGGAAAGCCAGCAATAATGTTTCTTTGAGCAAGTCCTTGAATAAATGGACTCGCCCAATAATCTGAACCAACATCAGATAAGTTAATAGACGAAGACGGGGTATTTGAGGGAGTTGTCGATGGAACAGTAGTTTGAGCTAAAGCTACCGGAGAAATTGTCATGGGAGCAAAAGTAACTGCTGTTACCCCCAGGGTTAACACAGTCGCCCTTAGTGATGACCGACCAAATAAACTACGCACGAAAATATCCTCCAAAAAAACACTAGCACAATGTTTCAAATATCTTGATTTATTTTGAATAACGCTCTAATATTATTTAGAGACATTTAATAGGATCAAGAAAAAAATTACTGGGCATTTACATTTAATATTGTTTGTCTTAATTCTCAATAATACAACTAACTAAAGGACGCATTTTAAAATTGTTTTTTCATACTTTAGATAGTTGACTGGTATAACAATAAGAAAATCTCATTTGCATGAGTGATACAATCAGAAAAATTAAAGCATGACTAATTGAACCGTACTATTTTCTTTATTATGAGTAATTTGTCAAGTTAATAGATAGTCATTTAAAATTTTTTATCAAGGGAATAATTCTGTAAGTAGAACGGCGTGAATAATTCAAGGTTTGTAGTGGGGACTTTAGTCCTCTCTTAAGGGCTAGAGCCGCTTACTACAATCCAATTAAATTAAATTAAATTTAACATTACTTAATGTAGTTTGGTTTTTTCTCACCGACTTACTTAGATGGTCAAATATTATTAAATTTTGTATTTATAGATACATACATCAGAGTCCTATATAGAGATTCTCAATGAGTTGTGTTGGCGCAACCTGTCGTAGAGATTAATTTTTTTTAATCGAACCACAGCTTTGTAGGGTGCGTCAGACCGAAAATATTGAAAGTACACCAGTTGTCTGGTTCCCTACGCACCCTAAGCCCACTGGAGAATATGGGACAATTTATTTTTTGTCAGTCCTTTAGCCGGAAGCATTGCTCTTGGAGATTTGGCTAGCTACAATAGTAAAAATTAGCCTGCTAGCTGTGGAGGATGTTTTCCTGGAAATTTGTGCTGGCTAGAAAACTTCCGTTTTGGGGATAGATATTCAGATGGTAGCTGTGACAGACAATAAATTATCTGTTTAATCTCCCTTTTATTCACAGGTTGTTTGATTGGCTTGCACCTACCCTAATCTCTGGTTATAAATAATTATATTGGCGTAAAAGTATCCGATTGTACATATAATCAATACATTCTTACTCACAATTAATTAAAGCAAAGTTTATTGATAAAAATTTTCATTTTGCAGCATTCCAGAAGTTTGATTGCTACATTGTACTAAATAACTATGCTGCTGAGGTGGGGAAAGCTGTGCGTGATGATTTACGAGGATTAGAGATTAATCAAAAAGAACTACAAAATTTGAA
>CAVYXS010000263.1:0-59548 GCA_963772205.1 uncultured cyanobacterium | reverse complement strand
ACCGATACTGGCGCACCAGTATCAGTTTACCCTCTGCCGTCACTGGCACAGCTAGAGCGCCACCTGGGTGACGAATACACTCCCATTCTCCTTCCGCTTTATTGGGTAAACGCAAGCGATTTACTTCAAAATTAAACTTGCGGCCTTTATAGAATAAGCGTTGTTTTAGCAGTTGCGGTAATTCTCTACCTAATGGCATAGTAAATATTTTGGTTTCTAAATACACACAAAAATCCTGATTATGATTAACCAATCAGAAGCTCTCTGCGTTTATGGGTGGTAATTTTAATTTCCCATAAATAACTGTACATCAGAACAGTTTACCTGTTTAACCAAATCTTTAATAACAGACCCAGAAACTGGTTCTACCCAATCTGAGGCAATTTCTACCAGTGGTACCAACACAAAAGCTCGCTCTCGCATTCGCGGATGGGGAATTTCTAGGGTTGGTGTCTGCAAAATTAGGTCATCATATAACAACAAATCTAAATCAAGGGTGCGTGGCCCCCAACGTTTTTGACGAACACGCCCAAATTTTTGTTCAATTTTCAATAAGTTTTCTAACAATTCTTGTGGTTGCAGTTCTGTTTGTAGTACAGCGCAACCATTGAAGTAATCTGGCTGTGGTGGACCGACTGCTTTGGTGATATACCAACGGGATCTGGCTGCGACAAAAATACCTGGTGTATGGACTAAAGTATCTACAGCTGCCTCTAAAATGCCACGGGAATCACCCATATTACTACCCAGAGCAATGGCGCTAGCTGACAAGATGCCTCTGTCTGGATGTCTAGGCTCAGGCTCCCCAGCATATTTACCCTCTGCTTTTAACAGGTTTTTTCTCCGTATAAATATTATAATTTTGCATTAAAAAATACAAAATAAAATTAACTAATTCTAAAAAATCATTCTTTTACACAAAATCTAGTTAATTATTTATGGGATATTATACTAACACAAACGTGGTGTGCTAACCCCAAAAATTTTTTTGGTGGTTAGGTGGCAACTACTTTGAGCGAGGAACAGACGTGGGGAAGCTAACCTCCTGGTTCAAGCGACGATCAACCGATGTAAGTGAATCTGACAAGGAGAAACCGCGATTGCCGCCTGGTAATTATCACGAAAGCGAGGAATCTGCAAATGAAAACACACCACCCCCAGTGCTGGTGAAAAACAAGCAGTTATTGAGCCAGGTGCAAAATTTATCATCTGGGATAATTGCCAAATTTTCCAGCCGCGATAAACCGTTTTATCGTCGCTTGTGGTTTTGGGCGGGCTTGGGTGTAGGTGGTGGAATCATCGCCGTTAACTATGGTATTGGGTCAATAGACCGGATGTTGCCCGATAAAGCCGAGTTAAAGGCCGTTGTCCGAGAGCAAACATTAACGATCAAAGCTGCAGATGGGACCATATTGCAACAGCAAGGAGAAGTAGGCAGAGAACAGTTAAACCTAGAGCAAATACCAGATAAGCTAAAAAAGGCTTTCATAGCTTCAGAAGATAGAAGATTTAAGGAACACAATGGCGTTGATGCTCAGGGGATTGTCAGAGCAGTTTTGAATAATTTGCGATCGCAGGACGTAGTGGAAGGTGGTAGTACCATCACCCAACAGCTAGCGCGAATTCTCTTCCTCAAGCAAGAGAAAACAGTTTGGCGCAAGCTCAAAGAAGTCCGACTGGCGCAAAAAATGGAAAAAGAATTGACAAAAGACCAGATTCTGGAGCGTTATCTGAATTTGGTGTATTTGGGTTCTGGGGCTTATGGTGTGGGAGATGCAGCCTGGATATACTTCAGTAAAACGGTCGATCAACTCACCTTACCCGAAATGGCCACTATCGCCGGCTTAGCACCAGCACCCAGTGTCTACGCCCCAAACAAAAATCCCCAAGCTGCTACACAGCGACGGAATCTAGTATTGCAACGGATGCAGGAAGATGGATTTATTACAGCCGCCGAAAAGCAAGCAGCCACGCAAGAACCATTAACCATCAACAGCGGTGCGCCCAAGCGACTGCAAGTAGAATCACCCTACTTTACTACCTATATCCAAAAAGAATTACCGAAGTATCTTTCCCCCGATATCTTGGCAGGGGGAGGGTTAGTAGTGGAAACTACCCTCAACCCGACTTGGCAGAAAGCCGCAGAAGATGCAGTAGCAAAAACACTACGCAATCAAGGTAATTGGGAAAACTTTAAGCAAGCCGCAATGGTAGCTATTAACCCCCGCAACGGTGAAATACAGGCGATGGTGGGCGGTAAAGACTTTGGCAAAAACCAGTTTAATCGCGTTACCCAAGCCAAGCGTCAACCAGGATCGACATTTAAGGGCTTTGTCTATGCTACAGCGATCGCTACCGGCAAAAGTCCCTATGACACATACGTGGATGAACCGTTTGTGGTGGACGGCTATGAACCAAAAAACTTTAGTGAAAATTTCCACGGCTCCATGAGCCTGCGAGATGCTCTCACCCGTTCTGTGAATATCATTGCGGTAAAGTTGTTGATTGATGTCGGATTTAAGCCTACCATTAAACTAGCCCATGATATGGGCATTAAATCAGAACTCAAGCCTACCTATTCCTTAGCTCTTGGCTCGAATGAAGTAAATTTGCTGGAATTAACCAGCGCTTATGGCAGTTTTGCCACCCAGGGATTGCACAGCGAAGTTCACGGTATTCGTCGCGTCCTCAACCGCCGTGGCGAGGTAGTCTGGTCAGCTAATTTCACACCCAAGCGGGCGATTGACGCTGAAAGTGCCGCTATTATGACCTGGATGCTACGCAACGTTGTCCAAGAGGGTACAGGTGGTCCCGCCCAATTAGACGATAGACCTGTAGCAGGTAAAACTGGTACATCCGATGAAGCCCGCGATTTATGGTTTATTGGCTATATTCCCCAAGTCGTCGCCGGCGTTTGGCTAGGTAACGATAACAACCGTCCTACAGACGGTAGTAGTGGTAGCGCCGCTTACACCTGGCATGAATTTATGGCCAAAGCGGTTAAAGATATCCCCGTAGAAAAGTTTCCCGAACGACCAAAGCTAGAAGGACGTAAAGGTACTATTAAAGCTGAACCCGTCAAAGCCAAACGAATTGAGAACAAACCTGCGTCCTCTGATGATGACAAATCAGATAAAGACAACTCTAATAATGATGAAAGCCCATCCAGAAGCCGCAGAAGCCGCAGAAGCTATTCTCAAGAAGATCAGCAACAACAAGATGAGACACCAAGACGCAGAAGGCGTAATTATCAACAGCAAAACGATGAAACATCTTCACCAAGAAGGCGGCGTCGATATCGCAGTGAAGAATCAGGTTCTTCCAGCAACTCTTCCTCTAATTCATCTCGTTCACAGCGGCGATCGCGACGAGTAGAATCTGATTCCCCAACGCCAGCCAAATCTCAGCGATCTTCCTCTCCCGAAAACAATAGTTCCTCCGGTTCCGGTTCCTCCGATTCTCCACCACCCAAACCTTCTTGGCGCGAGACTCAGGCCGAGTGGATCATCTTCACAATGAGGAGAGGGAAGGTGACATTCTCTCCCCCCATCCCTCCTAAGTCGCTCAAACTAGTAGTCTATGTCACTAGTTCCGATGGGTGAATTAAGTTCGTAGTCAGGACTTTAGTCCTGGATTTTTAAGCACTAAAGTGCTTACTACAACCCATCAAAATTAATGCGATAGACCACTATAGCGGTTATCGGTTGAGTCCAATACACTCGTAAGGGCACGGCAGTGTTCCCTACATGCGACGATATAATTTGTAAGGCATCCAACTGAGAACAGCTATAGTAGTTCACCACACAAACTTTGGGGGGGTATGTAGTCAGCGATTTATCGCTTTTTTAGGACTAAAGTCCTCTCTGCGTTAAGAGCGGGACGCTACGCGTAAGCGGAGCTATGCCGTAGGCTTTACGCGGAGCGTGTCGTAGACAGACGCTACGCGTAGCAAGATCCCCGGAGGGGTAAACTACAAACCAAGCATTTTTCTTTTGATGGACTACTAGAGAGGGATGCATGATTTGTTTCCAGGTGATACGCTCAGTTTATACTTTGTAAAGAAGTATTACCTACACCCGGAGAATAAACTCATGTATTTATTCATGCAAACAGCAGCACCAGAAGTGGGTGGTTCCCATTTTCCCTTGGCTTTTACCTTGGTGTATGTGGTTGGTTTTATTGCAGCTGTAACCATTGGTTCAATTGCTTGGTACAACTCTAAACGTCCACCTGGTTGGGAAACTAAAGATCGTCCTGATTTTGTCCCCAAGATTGATCAAGAAGAAACCCCTGGTTTTGGAGAACCCAAGCCTTAGATATTGCTGAGTGAAAGTTGACAGTTGATCGTCAAAAGTCAACCGTCAACACTATGATTAGTTTTGAACTTCCACCCAACGACGGTAAAGTTTTTGAATTTGCTTGAGCAGCGTAGTATAGGCTGGTTGGTTTAACTCATTGATCTTGGCTAACTCCTGTAATTTTGTCAGGAGTCTTGCCTCCTCGATCGCCACTTCACCATCACTATAAATTAATCCACTAATGGCTTCAATCAGATTTTCGCAATCTTCAAGACTAGGGCGATCGCCTAGATATTCTTCGACCCAGTTATAGCACTGTTTTGGCTGCACAGGAACCAATTCATACAACCAAGGCTTAATTTCCGGATCAGTCGCCAAACCTTTAGCTTGCGCTATTTCACGCAGGTATTGCCGTTCTTCTGGCTGAATTCTACCATCAATCCAAGCTGCTCCTATCAGGATTTTAACTAAGTTTTTCACATTGGCATCAGTAACCATGCTGCATCCTCTGGGAGATTCAAACCTCCATCAAATCCTACAGTCCCAAACAGTATTCACTCGGAATTGTTGGTTTTTCTTAAGCGGACTATAAAAAAGCCATCCATATCTTGTTGATGAGGCCAGACTTTCAACCAACCTTGTGGCGTGGTGTAAGCAACAAAAGGTGAATCAACTCTCGGAGGTTCGATTTCCCAATCAGGATTCTGTGCTAAAAATGCGGAAATTACACCTTCATTTTCTGCAGAATGCAGTGTACATGTGGCATACACTAGTACACCACCCTGTTTAACAAAAGTCGATGTGTGTGATAATAATTCTGTCTGCAGGTGCGAAAGTTCTTGCACAGTTTCTGGTGTCTGTCGCCAACGTGCATCTGCATGACGGTGCAAAGTACCCAAACCTGAACACGGGGCATCAAGTAATACACGGTCAGCGACATTTTTAAATTGAGAGAAATAGCGAGTATCCCCAGTGCAAACCTGAATGGATTGCAAATTCAACCGACGAGCATTTTCCTGCAGTTTACGCAGACGAGAAGCAGTGCGATCGCCAGCCCAAATCTTCCCCTTATCCCCCATTAATTCCGCAATATGGGTTGTTTTCCCTCCTGGTGCAGCACAGGCATCAATTATCACTTCACCTGGTTGGGGGTCGAGCAAATGACTTACCAACTGGGCGCTACTATCTTGTACAACCCACCAACCCTCATTAAAACCTGGAAGTTCTTGAATTGGACCACTGTTACCAATCAATCGTAAAGCTTGGGGTAAATGGGGAATGCGCCTAGCTAGGACATTAACCGATTGTAACGCCGCTTCAACTGCTTCAATGGAAGTGCGAAGGGGGTTAATTCGCAAGTCAATAGTGGGGGATTGATTCATCCACACACATAATTTTTCTGTCTCAACTACTCCCAATTGCTCTAACCAAACTTGTATAATCCAGTCAGGAAAGCTGTGTAAAATCGCCAAACGTTCTACGGGATTTTCAGACAATTCTAAAGGATCATCTTCCCCCCGCTCTGCCACAAGGCGGAGATATTGACGCAATAAACCATTAACAAAACCCGTCAGTCCCAAAAAGCCATTTTCTTTAGCCAATTGGACAGTAGTATTCACAGCCGCTGAAGCGGGAATACGTTCTTGATAGCGCAGTTGGTACAAGCCTAGATGGAGAATAGCGCGGAGATCTGGGGGTTGTTGATGGGCTTTCTTTTTAGCCAATTGGTCAATCAGAGCATCCAGAGTGCGCTGCCTGCGGACACTGCCGTATACTAATTCTGTCACCAAACGGCGATCGTTATTCGGCAAATTTATCTTTTGCAGCACACGATCTAGGGCAAAATCAGCATAAGCCCCCTTGTGAACATCTCGTAGGGCTTTAAAAGCCAGTTGACGGGGATTCGTCATTAAATTACGTCAGCGTCCGTTTCTTTTGCCGTATATTTGCAGAAAACGTTAATCCCGATTTTTAAGATATATAACACGACAATAGTGGCAATTGTAGCGTCGAGAGGCAAGCCATGTACTGCAGCCACAGCTACCAGGGAACCAATGATACTATTGAGCAAAGACGAGCTACCGGGGTTTTTGGTGTACTCTGTGATTTTACCCCGCAAACCGTCATCACCGCAGATCTCAGCGCGGATTTCTTCGAGAGTTAGCTTAAACAGCGATTTACCCTTACTGTAATCTCTTTTCCCGAATTTCTCTTGCCAAAGTGCATCAAAACTCGCTTCCAAGTCACCGTTATTGCGTTGGAGAATAGTCAGCGCTTGCTGTGCTTGTGTATCGTTTTGCAGAATTTGCTGCAGTTCTTGGATTTCGGCAGAGGTTAATTGGGTAGTCATGCTAGATTCTCATTACGGGATAATTGGGATGCTCAGGATTAGGTACAAGTCGCTGATTTTGACAATCCACTAATAAATCTAGCGTTTCCAGGTCCTGTTTGCCCAATCAGCACAATATTACCTGTGACTAAAGTCGCTTCCGTCGTTTCTCGCCCTGCTAATTCTATAATTACAGGTTCCGTCACGCCAATAGATTCTTCCATACCGTTAGCGTATTCCGCCACCTGCTGACCCCGAATTCTCAAACCTAACTGTTGTACAATCGATATTGGCAGAACAGTACGCACAGCGCCAGTATCCACCAGTGCTTCAGTTTCATATACCCGCAACATATCGGGATTGAGCATTCCTCGACTCACAAGGGCTTCATCTATGGCATTTGTTAGTTTAACAGTGTCTAACAAGACTTTCACAGGTTATGCTTCTCCTTTAAATATTCCCATTTTGCTTGGTCTGGGTCAAAATCGGTAGGAGGTGCTTCTGTGCTTTCTAGCCACTCTTTCAAAATAGGTATGGAGCATTCAACCACTCTTTTTTGTTTTGCAAACTGTGGTTGACTTTGATTTATTGTACCAATTGCCTCAGATGAAACTGGCATAAAAATCATTACTTCTACTTCACCAGGAGGAATATTTAAAGGTTCATTAATAATTAAATTACCTGATTCATTAATTTTTGCTTTTAGCTTATAAACTTGCATCTTGTGTTTCCTCTTATATCTATAATCTACAAATATGTTACCATTTTCACAGATTATGCTTCTCCTTTAAATATTCCCACTTGGCTTGATCTGGGTCAAAATCAGGAGGAGCAGGTTGTGTCTTTTCAAAGAATCCTGCAAATGCCTTGATTTTAGACTTTCTTCGCGGCTTCTCTGACTGTGGCTCTGTGGTGGCTTCTGTAGAAATTTTCTCAGATGAAACTGGCTTTAAAATAATGACTTCCACCTCACCAGGAGCAATATTTAAAGGTTTGTTAATAATCAAATTACCTGATTCATCAATCGTGGCGTTGATTTTATAGGCTTGCATATAATGTTTCCTCATTTATAGATATAGCGGTTCTCGGTCTTTGTGAAGTGGAAGAACCCCACCCCCAACCCCCTCCCCGCAAGCGAGGAGGGGGCTATAATATAGCTGATGTGATTACGAAAAGGTAAATTAATATTTTATTAATTTCACAGAATGCTTCGTAGGGTGCGTTAGCGAAGCGTAACGCACCATCTTTATTTTATCAGCGGTGCCGTAGTCTCCCACCTAATCGACCCTACTAAGTTATTGCTAGGGGGAATTTCAGATTTTCAATAGCTTGTCTTGACGACAAACATCCTTGTCTTGACGACAGACATCCCTGTTCTGACGACAGACATCCTTGTCTTGACGACAAACATCCCTGTTCTGACGACAGACATCCTTGTTCTGACGACAGAGATGATTTTTGTGATAACACTTATGTTTTTGTTACTAAAAAATAAATAAAACTTATCTTTGATGCTGCCAGATCCCCGAAAACTTCTGGGAAGTCGGGGATATAAATCAACTTAACTCATCCCGCGCTTGCCAAATTGCGTCACGCACCTCACCCGCGCACTCTTTACCCGTCGCCTGGCGCCAAATGGTTTGAAACTGGCTTTCGCCTAACTGCTGCAGCATACGGGCTAAAGCATTGATATAGTAATCAATCAAATCTTGATTATGCTCTACTTCAATGGCTAAAGCATAAATGTAAATTGGCAAAGCCTCGGCGTAATTTTCTTGAGCTTCTAAAACCCTTCCCCATTTACCCAATGTTTGTGAAGCCTTATACCAATCGCGGAATTGCTGAAAAACTTCCCAGGCTTTTTGATAATAGTTAATTGCCACATGAAACTGCCTCTGCTCTTCGGCTAGCCTGCCTAGATTATGATAGTTACTAGCAGCAGAGTACAAATCCCCAGCATCTTCATATATCTTCAGCGCCTTGTGGTAGTAATCAATCGCCACATCAAACTGCCTTTGCTCTTGAGCTACTATGCCCAATTGATGATAGTCACTAGCAGCAGAGTACAAATCCCCAGCATCTTCTCTTATCTTCAGCGCCTTGTGGTAGTAATCAATCGCCACATCAAACTGCCTTTGCTCTTGGGCTACCCTGCCCAGTTGATGATATTCACCAGCAGCAGAGTGCAAATCCCCAGCGTCTTCTTTGATTTTCAGCGCCTTGTGGTAGTAATCAATTGCCACATCAAACTGCCTCTGCTCATAGGCGACATTGCCCAGTTGATTATATTCACCAGCAGCAGAGTACAAATCCCCAGCATCTTCTTTGATTTTCAGCGCCTTGTGGTAGTAATCAATCGCTACATCAAACTGCCTCTGCTCATAGGCGACATTGCCCAGTTGATGATATTCACTAGCAGCAGAGTACAAATCCCCAGCATCTTCACATATCTTCAGCGCCTTGTGGTAGTAATCAATCGCCACATCAAACTGCCTTTGCTTTTCGGCTACCACACCCAGTTGATGATAAACAACAGCAATTTTATTATTCACTGAGGGGTCATTTAAACCTATTAATTCATCGAGAATTTCTTGATAGATTTTCCTTGCACCCGCCAAATCAGCACTTAGCAGTGCCTCATTAGCTTCGTTACCCCGCAAATACATCCAGAAATAAACAGCATCTTCACCCTTTGCTTTCGCATTTGCCAATTGCATACCAATTTGCTTCAGCGCCCGTTGTTGCAGTGATTTAAATTCGGGTTTTCGCCCGATGCGTTCATACACCTCTCCCAAGGCTTGTAGGATAAATTGTGCATAATTCCATTTTTGTTACTGTTCGGCTAGGCGCAGGTTTTGCAACAGGTTTGGTTCTTCCACTTGCAGCACAAATGTTGCTAGTTTTGCGTTGCTGATGAGTTCCTTATAGTAGTACTCTGCCAAATAAGCGTAGAAAATCAGCAACTTTTTTTCGAGTTCGTTAATCTTTTGCTGTGCATCCACACCCGCCTGGGATTCAAATCCCAGGCTAATAGCCGAAGTCCTCTGAAGAGGACTAAATGATGAATTTCCAGAATCTTCAGTCCGTTTCAACGGACTTTCGCTATTAGCCTCGGAATTCATTCCGAGGTGGGTATTATCAGCCTCACCATTCATTCCCAGGCTAAACAAGGTTAATCTCTGGCGCAAATACCAAGGTAATGCGGGGTGAATTTTGTAGACACTCTCACCCAAATATTCCACAATACCTGCAGCGGCGGCTTCATTCAGCAACTGCAACCAATCAGCTTTTTGCAAGTTCTCCCCAAACACCGCCCGATATGCTTGTCCATACTCATTATCAGGACTTTCTGAAAAACGACCCAGCCAATCAGCATCAACCCGTTCCGAAAACAACGCTAAAAACGGTAAATGTCGCTGCGCCTTCTGTGACAACTTCGTAAAAGAATAATCCAACGATACCGTCAGCGACTTATCCCTACCTTCCTCCTCCACTCCTTTAAAAGTATCCAACCCGCGCCGCAACGCCTCAATTAACTGACTTGGTGTTTGCGTCTTTAAATGCGGTAACACCACCCGCAATGACAGGGGATGTCCCCCCAGCAATTTCAACAACTCCAAATACTCGGCTGGTAGGTTCTTTCTCTCCACACCCACGGTTTGCAAAATCTTCGCCGCTAATTCTGCAGCATCCGCTGACGACAACCCCCGCAAGTTGATTAAACTATACCCACAATCAAGCCAAGGTTCTTCACGGCGACTGGTAATTAATACCCAAGATTTCCCACCGCGCAATTGTTTGAGAAACCGTTTGAGCTTGTCTCTCTCTTCTTCACTCACTAACGGTTCATTCCCCGTGGGGAAACCGTTAACGGGTTCAAAGTTGTCCCAAATCAATAAACAAGGATTGGTTTGCAAATATTGTCGCACCAACGCTTCTTGTTGTTCGCTCATCATTTGGGAAAATCTCTCACCGCCTAACGCCCGCCCAATTTGGTTAATTACCTGAATCAACGTTGCGCCTTGTTCAAAGGAGGTGAAGAAAATACCGCCTGTGCGTCCTTGGGTATCATCTAACCACCGCGCAAAACCACCGGTTAACTCTGTCTTCCCAACGCCGCCCATTCCCTGGACTAACACTACATGATTGTGGCGAAATGCTCTTTCTAAGCGCAAAATTTCATAATCTCGCCCAATAAAACCGAATGCGCTTTCATCAGGTAAACCATGTAAAGACGTTACATGTAACGTCTCTACATTATTGTTCCCAAAAATCGACGTTTGCGGCTTGGGAACAAAGGGCGTATAAGGTTCCTGTTGATATAATACCGGCACAAGCCAATCTTGTAACGCTAAATTCCCTTTAGGGCTGGGACGCAGTTTGTCAATTGACATGGACTTGCGCCCCATAGCCACGGCGGTGGCGATACTTCCGCCGCGCACTAATTCATGATATAATCGCCCAATAAAGTGTTTTGCTCCTTCGGCGTAAACTGAATACGCCATCGCTACCACACCCTTCGCCCCCAATTTCACCAACTGTCCCGCTACGGAAGAAAAAGCTTCTTCGCCCACTTGTCCCGATTTGCAAGCGTTCAACACAAAAATCGGCACGCGACAATCTGTCAAATATTGGGCAATTTCCCTAGCGCTGACAGTTTGCTCATTTCCCTCGTCATCTTCAAAGACTAAAACGCCCTGGGTATCGTTGTCAAAATTCCCATGTCCATCAAAATGAACAATATGATAAAAACCCTTATTTGCTTGCAGTTCCGCTTCAAAGGCTTGTAAGCTAGGGGGACGCAACACCTTTAAATTCACTCTCTGACGTATGGGCTGCAGCGCCGCCAATAAGGGACGAGCAATGGTTTTAAAATTCACATCTTGCTCATCATAGGGACGGGCAATAACTAATAATATATTGAGTTGGTCATCTGGCATTGGTGGCAACGGTGCCTTAACGCCTTGACTGCTGAGACTGCGATACATCCCCGCCAATGAAGGCGCGAGAAATTGATAGTCGGGAGCATACAACAATTCCCAAGGCAAATTCAACACCGTGGCGTCATCGGAAATAATACCCAGTTCGCAGTTATCGAGTCCTTCCCGCGTTGCTTCTTGAAAAAACTCCCGTCCCTTGTCGGTGCTGCGAAATACTAGCTGAAATAACTCCTGTCCCCACCGCTGTAACTTCTGTTCAATTTTTACCGCCTGCTGGGGATAAATACCGTAAGGGAAATCCAGATATTCTTCTAAATACCAGCGCAAATCAGTTAGGGTTTCCGGCTCAAATGGATGCTCAAAAGGTATTTCTGGCGTCAGGCGCGGGTTTTCATACCCCCGTTGCCAAGCAAGTTGGATTGTTTCCCTTTGATGTGTAATCCGCAACCAATTTCTCGCCATAACTGCTGCGCCGCTTACTGGTTAATTCGATACTAGCTTATTTCAGTAATTCACGCAGGGTTTGGTTGATTCCGGAAATGGGGGCACGGAAGAACCCCACCCCGCCTTCGACTTACGTCAAAGTCTCCCCTCCCCGCCTGCGGGGAGGGGTTGGGGGTGGGGTGTCATAGCACAACACATTCAGATGAGGTACAAAATTGTATCACGCGGTGTAGGGGCACGGCAATGTTCCCTACGGGTGTACCTTACTAGGACGAGAAACGCTATAAGTAATAAGGTTAATTAAAAAGTAGTGTAAGAATTCTTCTACAACTCACAAGCTATAGCTGCATTTTCTGGATCGAATTCCTCAAAACTGACTAAAGCTAAATGAGCCGAATTTCGCATCAATTCTTTTGCTAATAAGAAGCCAGTAATGCTCCAGGTTTGATATCTTCGAGCTTGTTTGCCAATTAATAAACCCCGCGTACCATCGTAATATTCTGGCCATTTATCTTCACTCAGACGTGTTTGGGCAATTTCAATAGCCAGATTACCAATACTTATTTTACCTGTTTTTTGAGCCGCAGCCGCTAAAAACCACATTAACACTGGCCAACTGCCACCATTATGATACGACCAGGGGATATTTTTGGGGTCAGATCCAGTGATAATTCTATAATCTTCTTTCTCCAACGGTGGAAAACAAATTTTCATGGGCATCTCTCCCACCAATTCTTCCCATTGCTGTTCGATTAAATTCATAATCGCTGCTGATTGTTCTACGCTTGCTAGAGAAGAAATAATCGCCATTAAATTGCCCAGTGAAAAGAAGCGAGTATCTAGTTGTGATGGTCCGACATTACATGCTAGATAACCACTTTTTCTAGATAGCCATCTATCTAATGTATAATAGGGGATGGAGTCTGGATAAATATTAAACTGATTGACGGCCTTCTTCTCCATATTCTTCACCTTTAAAGTGATAAATGGTATTCAGACGCTGAATATCTATCCAATAATGGTGGCGAATATGATCTCGCAACAGCGGTAAGCGCTTATCAATACCAATAACAAGTTCTTCATCACCTGCACAAATTAGTAACTCACGAGCTGCACGCAATGCAGTATAGAATAAAGCTTGAATTTCTAAAGGATAGCCAAAAATACCCATTCGCCGGTCAATCATGCAAGCCCCATCTGGAACCAACAGCGTTGGATACATATCAAACCGAGTTGCCAAACAGAGTTCCATGATTAACATGATTCCTGTTTGAAATTGTGGCTGTAGAGCAAAATTTAAATCTTTGGTGGCTTTGACATAAGCGTGCAATAAAATAATCCACCATAGACAAGAATCAACCGGTGTGACTCTGGCGATCGCATGTTCTCCAAAATCTGCTTCTAGATACTCTTGCCCATTTTTAGATACCACTTTGAAGCTAGCTGGTATCAACCCTTTTCCTGGTTGATAAGCATTCAATTGTCTTTCTTTGGGTTGTAATTTTAATGTTTCTTCTAGAAAATTACGGACTATATCAACTCTACCTTTAATTAAAAACAGTAGGGCTGAAGAAACAAAATCTCTGACAAAACATTGGTCATAATTCAGCGCTGCTTGTGATTGATCACAGGCGGCTAAAGTGCCAATGGGACGACCTTGATAGTAAATAATCGACTCTTCTAATAATGCCCATGCCTCTGTTTCAATTGGGTCAACTACTGCGAATTCCTCTGGTTTCATGGGAAAATACCTCCTAGGTGCGTTACGGATTTAATCCTAACGCACCCTACAGGATTTAATTTTTTTTCATAAATCAAATCGGATTCCTATGCATTTAACAATAGCAAAAGCCCCCTCTAATCAAAAGGGGGCTTTTTAATCACAATTAATTTGTAGTAACTAGTATTTATTAATACTAGTTATTATGACTATCGAGATAGATGAGAGTCTACACTACCGATTTCAAACTCACAAGCTCTAGAAACCACTTCTGGGGGTAATTTACCAAAACTGACTAATGGTAAATAAGATGGGTTTTTGATCAATTCTTTTGCCAACAAGAAGCCAGTAATAGTCCAAGTTTGATATTTTCTGGCTTGTTTCCCAATCAATCGCCCTTTCTTACCATCATAATACTCTGGCCATTCATCTTCAATCAGGCGTGTTTCAGCAATTTCAATAGCCTTTTTGATCAGATTTGTTCTGTTAGTTTTCACAGCAGCAGCCGCCAACATCCACATTAACACAGGCCAACTGCCACCATTATGATAAGACCAAGGTATATTTTTAGGATCGCATCCAGTGACAATTTTATACTCTTCATTTTCTAAAGCTGGGAAACAGATTTTCATCGGCATATCTCCCACCAAATCATCCCATCTTTCGTCGATGAGATTCATAATTCCTTGGGACTGTTCTTCAGTAGCAAGATCGGAAATAATAGCCATTAAATTACCAAGAGAAAAGAACCGAGTATCTAGCTGTGATGGTCCAACATTTCCAGCGAGATAACCACCTTTTCGGGGTAGCCACTTATCTAATTCATAATAGGGAAGAGAATCAGCATATATATTGAAAAGATTAACAGCCGTTTTGCCATACTCTTCACTCTTAAAACGATAAATAGTATTCAGACGATTAATATCTATCCAATAATGTTCGCGAATATGAGCGCATAGAAGAGGTAAGCGGTTATCAATTGCAGCTACCACATCTTGATTACCTTCACAAATCAGCATTTCGCGAGAAGCACGCAATGCCGTATAGAATAAAACCTGAAGTTCTAGAGGATGACCATATATACCCATCCGACGGTCAATCATACAAGCGCCATCTGGAACCAATAGCGTTGGGTACATATCAAATCGATTCGCCAAACAGATTTCCATAATTAACCTAATCCCATTTTGGAATTCAGGTTGATAGGCTAAAGAATAATCATCTGTAGCAACGACATAAGCACGTAATAAAATAATCCACCATAGACAAGAATCAACAGGTGTAACTCTGGCGATCGCATGTTCACCAAAATCTGCTTCTAAATATTCTTCCCCATTATTAGATACCACTTTAAAGCTAGCCGGAATTAAACCTCACCCTGGCTTATAAGCATCTAATGCTCTTTCTTTAGGCTGTAATTTTAGGGTTTCTTCGAGAAAATTACGCACAATATCTGTTCTACCTTTAATCAGAAAAATTAGAGCAGATGATACAAAATCTCGAATAAAACATTGGTCATAATTAAGAGCTTCTACAGATTCGTCATAGGCGGCTAGAGTGCCAATTGGACGACCTTGATAATAGAGTATTGATTTCTCTAGTGCTTTCCAAGCTTCTTGTTCTATTTTTTCAGATGTTACCAGTTCGTTTAGTTGCATCGCCAGAATGACTCCATTAGGATTGTAAATTTGTGGTAGATGCGCCTTGATTTATTATTGTTGCTATTCTCATCATAACAAAGACGCTTTTTGAAATAGCAAATATAATTCCCGGAACAATTAATTTAGCAACCATAGCTTAAACTGCTAAAAAATCCGCAGTTTAATTGACAGTTAATTTGCTTTTAATCAATTATTCTTCCGATGAATTACAACCGTTATTTTTCAGATGAAGCAATAACAGAATTTCTGTAACCAGTCACGACCGATATATTATTTTTTAGAATATTCATTGCTCCGTTTTCATGTCCGGAATTTTTGATTTATCCCAAAAGATATACCGTTAATCTACTGTTTAAGATGGCTGTGAAATCCCAACTAATTGCCGTATTTTTACTTAATTAGGATTTACTTTTGTGACTCAAATTAATTTATTCCCCTATAAGTTAATAATTTATAACGTTTTTTCAGAATATGCAATATGGAGGCTTTGATAATTTAGTCTGTCAATACCTCTAAAGGAGTGTATATAACACTCATATGACTTCTGAAATCACAAGCTGTAAGAAGTAAGCTAGCAGCAGGGCGAGTATACAGGAGTAAGCTTGACAAAGCCTTTGTGCCTTGGTTCACAAAGTAACAAGAGGCAAAGAAAGCCAATATTAAGGAATTTGTGAAACAATAGCAAAATCTGAAAAATTGCACTTAAAAAATCGTTAGCATACAAGCGAAAAATTGAGTAGTTTTGCTCTAGCTAAAATTAATCTCAGTGCGATAACATTCTGTGGGGATATTTGGCAATTTATCCTCCGCTGTAGGGAAAATATAATATTTTCAACTTTTGACTTACAAGAACTGTAACTCAATACACAAATTTCTGCATTTGTGGAACTTAGCAAGTATTTTGGCATTGGCAAGCGCTTTTGCGTTGCTGAGAGTAAATTAGCAGTGACGCTATAGGATGTAAAAAGGTTCCCCGCATCCTAGGTTGGGGAAGGGTGAGTTAATTTATTGATTAACATTGATGAAGTTGTCAGTGTTCAATTGCTCCTGAAACTCCTGATAAGCCTGATTAACTATTTGCATTGAAACTTTGGCACGAACAGAAGTGTTAACATCAGGATGATACAATCTTGCTAATCGAAGGTAGGCACGCTTGACATCTTGAGGATGAGCATCTTTATTGACACCCAAGACTTCCCACCATTCCCCAGATATTACAGGGTCAATTGTGCATTCGGTAACATTTTGTATCTGTCGCCAGATCTTGATACTCCCACCATTACCGCTACTTACCAGAGTTTTACCATCAGGACTGAAAGTAATAGGACTACGCCCAGAAAGAGTTTGTAGTAGTTTCCCTGTTTGTATATTCCAAAGTTTGATCACACCATCGCTGCTACTACTGGCTAGGGTTTTACCATCGGCGTTAATAGCAATAGATAAAACTGCCGTTGAGTGTCCAGTTAGGGTGCTGAGTAATTCTCCAGTGTAGAAATTCCACAGTTTAATTGTCGCATCTTGACTACCACTAATCAGAGTTTGACCATCAGGACTGATAGCAACTGTATTAACTGCTGCCAAATGTTTAGTTAAAATAGAGTATTGTTGCCCAGTTTTTATATCCCAAAGTCTGATAGTTTTATCAGCACTGCCACTAGCTAGGATTTTATTATCAGGACTGATAGTAACAGACAAAACGGCATCTGAATGTCCATTCAAAGTGCGTTTTATTTTTCCTGTGTAGCCTCCCCAAATTCTAATAGTTTTATCAGCACTACCACTAGCAATAATTTTCCCATCAGGACTGTAAACAACTGAGTAGACAAAGCCATTGTGACTATAGGGCGAATTTAAATAAGAGAATGTATGGTAAAATTTCTTTGTATCTAGCTGCCAACTGGTAATTGTACGATCTACACTGGCACTAGTAATTTGCTTACCATCAGGGCTAATAGCTACTGATAAAACGGCTTCTGCTTGGCCTGAGAAAGTGTAAAGCCATTTACCTGTTTTCCAGTTCCACAGACAGACTGTTCTGTCATCACTACCACTAACCAATGTATTACCATCAGGACTCAAAGCGATCGCATTCACTGCGGCTAAATGTCCCTTAAAAGTCTGTATACATCTCCAAGTTTCCCGTAGCTGAGTATTAAGAGATACTGCTTCTGTTTCTATTTTGGGGGTAGAAGCTTCTGGGGTAACGAATTGCGTAGAGTTTTGGGGAATTTTTTGCTTTAATTCAGCCTGAAGCGCCCGTAACTCATCCTCAACTTCCAAAGCCGCAAATTTTTGGTTGAATCCTTACCAGATAAAAATGCCTCTAACTCCATAACTGCAGCACTATAGTCATCCATCTGCAAGACTTTTTCTGCCATCCGCTCAAAAACCTGGGTGGGAGTTTCTTTAACTTCAGATTCGTCTAACAGCTTGGCGACACCATAGGCGGCTAATCCTACCACAGTACCAAATCCTACCATTGGTATAGTACCAATACCAATCGCCAACCCAACTTTTGGAGCAACTAATCCCATACCGCCAACCAAGTTAGAAACGCCAGCACCACCGACTGCGCCAACTCCCATTGCACCGAAAGCTGCAGCATCGCCTTTGGCTATTCCTGTAAAAACCCCATAAGCAGCAGCACCAGCCACAGCGCCAATCCCAACTACTGGAAGTGTACTAATTCCTACAGCGCCAAATCCTCCAGCTAATCCCATTCCACCAACGAAATTGGAAACGCCAGCACCTGCTATACTTCCACCAGCGATAAATGCTGCACCTGTTTTGGAATTTTGTGTCACTTGTTTTATATCTGTCACTGGCTAAAAATTTTTCGGATTAACAAAATTAGGAGCTACACTTAATCTTGACTAGGAAATATTAGTTTTTTGATATTTTCTAGGGCAATCAGATTTTCTCTGAGCAGATTTATTGTTGATTCCTGCTGCTGAAGCTGCGTTTTAAGAGCGATCGCAATTTTTCTGTTAACTGTTTTACTATGTATAGCTTTTATGGCTAGACGATCATCGTTGTTTTCCAGAGCTATCTGAGCCTTTGTTTTCCAGTCTTTACATTCTTGTATGGCTTGGTCGTAATCTTTTTGGATAGAATTTTTATTAGTGACAGCACTGTTAACAGCGTCTTGTGTCTTACGAATAGCCACTAATAAAATATCTTTAGAGGATGTTTTATTAGTGGACAATTCCTCTTTTTCGGGTGGTAATAATATTTGGTTTTTGAGTTGATATAAGTCCTCATCAATATCTTCAAAGTTAATCAAAATATCCTCATCAAATTTATTCTGTTGTGCAACCACTTCAGCAATCTTACTCTCCCAAGATTTCAAGCTACTTTTAATCGTCTCTACTTGTTGTGTTTGCTCATTTACAAGCTTTTTCAGTCTATTAGCAATTGCTTGGTAGCGTTCCTTTTGAAATAGTGCTGGGCTAACTAAATCTTCTCTACCTTCTTTCAGGGCAAGTTTATATCTTCGTTCCCATTTATCAGCTTCCGCTTGAGCTTTCGCATAGTCTCGTTGAGCAATTTTTTGGGCTGCGCTGGAGTGGCTTGCTCCTTGGCGTAACTTTTGTAGCGCATCCTGTGATAATTGATTCTGCTCGTAAAGTCCCATAAATTTATCTGAGTAGCCTTATTACCCAGAGCGTAGACTAATTAATACTATGGCGTCTTCGTAAAAATTACTTAAACTGTAAAGAAAAAGGAGATAAAATTCTTAACTTTTTGGGTATTTCCTACAAACTGCTAGGTTCAAAGAACAATATATTGGTATCAACAATAATTATCTGTTGTGTAGACACTACCGACTATCCTACAAATTTATCCTTGATTTTTAACCACACATCGCGGTCTATTTCATCAGCTAGCGTGGTAGCTTGCTTTTGTGTAAGATTACTGCACTTTCTAATTGTCTCTAACTCAAGATATTCTAAAAACTTGGTAAGACTTTCTTGATCAAGAAGACATTTATTGAATCTGATGATAATGTCTTGATTGTCAAGCGTAATATTATATAGTTCCTTATCTGGCATGATATTTTCCTAACTCCGCGTTACTTTGCGTTTACTTTGCGTTCCTCTGCGTTCATAAAAATTATGATTTTACGCAGAGCTGTACTTAGCTATCTTCATTTGGCATTACTTCCCCATCTTCCAGCTTATCAGCCAAAACCCGCAGCGCTAAAGCTAGAACCCTAGCAAAAGCTTCCTCCCTAGTCTGCCCATAAGCCAGCACACCAGAAACCGTCCGTCCTCTTCTTATTAAATCTCAATAGTCAACTTCATAGCTTGTAACGGTATGGTAATAAAAGCGAAGCCTGGATAAAACAAGCAATTTGATATGACCTCAGTTGATTCTAGCAAGCACAAAAAAGCCAGAGCCTTAAAACCCACCAGCCGCCGCCCAGCCAAAGAACTGTGTAGCGAGTGCGGACTGTGCGATACATACTACATTCACTACGTCAAAGAAGCCTGCGCCTTCATCAATCAACAAATCGGCGAACTCGAAACACAAACCCACACCCGCCCCCGCAACCTCGACAACCCCGATGAACTCTACTTTGGTGTTCATCAAGACATGATGGCGGCTCGAAAACAGCAGCCCATAGAAGGCGCCCAGTGGACAGGTATCGTCAGCAGCCTTGCCATTGAAATGCTGAATCGCGGTATAGTTGAAGGCGTCGTTTGCGTACAAAACACCAAAGAAGACCGCTTCCAACCCATGCCCGTCATTGCCCGCACCCCCGAAGAAATACTAGCAGCGCGAGTAAATAAACCAACACTATCACCCAACCTTTCCGTATTAGAACAGATAGAAAAATCGGGAATGAAGCGGCTATTAGTCATAGGAGTTGGTTGCCAAATTCAAGCACTCAGAGCCGTAGAAAAACAACTAGGCTTAGAAAAACTCTACGTTTTAGGTACACCATGCGTAGATAACGTCACCCGCGCCGGACTGCAAAAATTCCTAGAAACCACCAGCCGCTCCCCCGACACAGTAGTACATTACGAATTCATGCAAGACTTCCGGGTACACTTCAAACACGAAGACGGCTCCACAGAAACAGTACCCTTCTTTGGCTTAAAAACCAACAAACTTAAAGATGTCTTTGCCCCATCCTGCATGAGTTGCTTCGATTACGTCAACTCCCTAGCCGATTTAGTCGTCGGCTACATGGGCGCCCCCTTCGGCTGGCAATGGATTGTAGTTAGAAACGATACAGGCAAAGAAATGCTGGACTTAGTAAAAGACCAACTAGACACCCAGCCAGTCATGTCCCAAGGGAACCGGAAAGAAGCCGTACAGCAAAGCATACCCGCCTACGATAAAGCCGTCACCTTGCCAATGTGGGCAGCAAAACTTATGGGCGTGGTGATTGAGAAAATTGGCCCCAAAGGTTTGGAATATGCGCGGTTCTCGATAGATTCTCACTTTACGCGGAATTACTTATATGTGAAGCGGAATCATCCAGAGAAATTGGCGGCACATGTGCCGGAGTTTGCCAAGCGGATTGTTGGGCAGTATAAGTTACCGGAGTAGTGTTTCGCGCAAAGGCGCAAAGGCGCAAAGATAGTTTTTTGTGTCTTTGCGCCAAATTACAGTCCATTGACAAGTCGTGTTATACCATTTTTAATAAGTTCTTCGCCAAAGTTGATGAGTAAGCCAAGGCGCTTATTAGCAAGGCGGAGATAGGTGAGTAACTGCTTCTTGTGTACTGGATGAACTGCTTCCAAAGACTTGATTTCAATAATTACTTTGTCCTCAATTATTAAGTCACATCGAAAGCCTTCCTGTAAACGTACACCTTCATAAACTACTGATATTGTTTGCTGACGAACTACCCACAGATCCCGACGCTCTAACTCATAAGCCAGAACTGCCTCATAAACAGATTCCAGAAGTCCCGGATCCAGCTTTGTATGAATCTTATACGCAGCATCAACAACCTCCTTTGCGATCTCATTCTCACTCATTTAACTTCACTTCCTTTGCGCCTTTGCGCCTTTGCGCGAAAAAATTCTTAAACCATCCCCACAGCATCAATCGCCGCCTCTAGCGCGATCGCAATATGAGTCCAATGAGTCCCCCCTTGGCAATACACCACATACGGCTCACGCAAAGGACCATCTGCTGAAAACTCCAAGGTACTCCCTTCAATAAATGTCCCTCCAGCCATGACTACCTGGCTTTCGTACCCCGGCATTTCGTCGGGGATGGGGTCGAGGTAGGAACCGATGGGAGAATTTTGTTGTACGGCTTTGCAGAAGGCTATGAGCTTTTGGGGCGAACCCAGTTTAATTGCCTGAATCACATCTCGCCGGGGCGCTAGGGGTGCGGGATTGACTGGATAGCCGAGTTTGTCAAATACGTAACCAGTGAGGTGAGTTCCTTTCATGGCTTCGCCTACCATCTGTGGTGCCAGAAATAACCCTTGGAAGAGGAGGCGATTTTGGTCAAATGTGGCACCACCGTAACTACCAATGCCGGGAGCGGTGAGCCTACAGGCGGCTGCTTCTACTAAGTCGGCACGACCGGCAATATAACCGCCGGCGGTAACAATTGTACCGCCAGGATTTTTAATTAATGACCCCGCCATTAAGTCGGCGCCTACGTCTGTGGGTTCTTTGGTTTCAATGAATTCACCGTAGCAGTTGTCTACAAAGCAAATGGTTTGGGGATTTTGCTGTTTGACTAGGTGGACGATTTTTTCGATGTCGGTGATGGATAGGCTAGGTCGCCACGAATACCCGCAGGAACGCTGAATTAATACTAATCGTGTGCGATCGCCGACGCTATGGCTTAAGGTTTGCCAATCGATAGTTCCTTGTGTAGTCAGCTCTAATTGGCGGTATTTTATGCCAAACTCAAGTAGGGAGCCTTGTCCTTTTCCCCTTAATCCAATGACTTCTTCTAGTGTATCGTAGGGAGAACCAGCCACTGCTAGCATTTCATCTCCAGGACGGAGTACACCAAATAAGCCACAAGCGATCGCGTGAGTCCCCGAAACAAACTGTACCCGCACCGCTGCTGCTTCCGCACCCATCACTTCGGCAAAAACTTTATCTAAAGTTTCTCGTCCTAAATCATCATGACCATAACCACTTACACCGGCAAAGTGGTGTGCGCCTACACGGTGATGACGAAATGCGTTCAGTACTCGTTGCAGATTATGCTTGACCTGAGCGTCAATTCCAGAAAAAATCTCTAACAGTGCCTGTTCTGCTTGCCGCAGCTCATCGAAGCTGTTCATTGGTTCCTTGTTCACAAAAATATACATATGCGGGTTTTCGGATCACGCAGATTAGGCTTAACCATCCCTATTCAGGTTCCTGCATGACAATTGCTACTTCAACTAAACCTCAAATTAACTGGGTTAATACCCTATTTTTCATTTTTCTGCACATCGGCGCTCTGTTTGCCTTGCTTCCTAGTAATTTTAGCTGGACTGCAGTTGGTGTAGGTTTATTTCTCTACTGGCTGACTGGTGGTTTGGGTGTTACCCTCGGATTTCACCGCCTTGTCACTCACCGTAGTTTTCAAACACCTAAGTGGCTGGAATATCTTTTGGTTTTTTTCGGGACTCTCGCTTGTGAAGGCGGACCGATTGAGTGGGTTGGTACACACCGTATGCATCATTTGCACTCGGATACTGAGCAAGATCCCCATGATTCTAATCGGGGTTTCTGGTGGAGCCATATGGGTTGGCTGATTTTCCAATCTCCCACTCAACCTGAAGTTCCTCGTTTTACTAAAGACATTGCCGATGACCCAGTTTATCAGTTTTTACAAAAATATTTCATTTTCATTCAGTTTGCTCTGGGTTTAGGTCTGCTACTCTTGGGTGGTTGGCCGATGCTGGTTTGGGGTGTTTTTGTTCGCATTGTCTGGGTTTACCACTGCACCTGGTTGGTAAATAGTGCTACCCATAAATTTGGCTATCGCAGCCATGATTCTGGTGATAATTCTACTAACTGCTGGTGGGTAGCTGTATTAGTTTTCGGCGAAGGCTGGCATAATAACCACCATGCTTTTCAATACTCAGCCCGTCACGGCTTGGAATGGTGGGAAGTTGATCTGACTTGGATGACTATTCAATTGCTGCAAACTTTTGGGTTGGCGACAAATGTCAAGTTAGCCGACAACAAAGCAGTAAGCTCAGTTGTGAGTTGACCAAGAAGAAGTTTGGCGGAGAAGGAAGAGAGATAATTTTCTCCCCCTCTCCCCTCGCAAATTCTCAATCAGCTTAAAAAAAGCTAATAGCAGCTACGCTGATCTATGCTACGTTGCTATAATCCAAAGCGCTAATATTAAGAAACTTTGCCGTAAGCCACTTTGTGGTGGCTTGGTGTTCAGAGCTTGTTGTTTTTCAGGTTTTCATGACTACATCAACAATAAATAACCAAAAACCAGCTGATGACCTGGGTGATTCCAACCTGAGGCTAACAGATATTGTCAAAACCATTCCCAAGGAATGTTTTCACCAGGATATTCGTAAAGCTTGGACTAGAGCATTGACCAGTGTTGTGATGGTAGGCTTAGGCTACTTCGCTCTGACAATTACGCCGTGGTTTCTCTTACCCCTAGCTTGGATTTTTACCGGGACTGCATTAACAGGTTTTTTTGTCATTGCTCATGATTGTGGACATCGTTCATTTGCCAAACGTCCCTGGGTGAATGATTTGGTGGGACACATATTCATGATGCCTTTGATTTACCCGTTTCACAGTTGGCGGATTAAACATAATTATCACCATACTCATACCAATAAGCTGGATGAGGACAACGCTTGGCACCCCATCAGTCCTGAAGTTTTTGAAGATTTTACTCCACTGAAAAAGTTTGCGTTTGAACGGTTAATACGTAACTATTTATGGTGGGTAGGTTCTATTGCACATTGGGCAGTTATACATTTTGATTGGCGAAATTTCAAGCCTAAAGACCAATCAAGTGTTAAGCTTTCTGTGGCTGTAGTCGTCATATTTGCCGCGATCGCTTTCCCAACTCTCATCGCCACAACTGGTATCTGGGGATTTGTCAAGTTTTGGCTCTTACCCTGGATGGTTTACCATTTCTGGATGAGTACCTTTACTATCGTTCACCATACTGCTCCAGATGTGCCGTTTGTGGCTGCTAACAAGTGGAATGAAGCTTTAGCACAGTTATTTGGCACAATTCACTGTGATTACCCCCGTTGGGTAGAATTTCTGTGCCATGATATCAATGTCCACGTCCCCCATCACATTTCTACTGCTATTCCTTCTTATAATTTGCGGATGGCTTACAGTAGTATTAAAGAAAATTGGGGCGATTATCTCCATGAAGAATGTCAGTTTTCTTGGCCTTTAATGAAGAACATTGCAGACAATTGTCAACTTTACATACCTGATGTTGGTTATCAGACTTTTAAGGACTATTACGCAGGAAAATAACCCAGGATGAACTTATAAAGTATAAAGCCGGAAAAATATCTACTAGACTACCTTCTAGGTTAGTTTCTCTTGCTTTTGTGCTTTGAAGTCCTTTATCCTGTTTACATAGATGCTGGCAATTCCTATATATAAATATTATGAGAGAAATTGCCAGTTATCTTGGGGATTTGTGAGAGTTTCAAGATATCCATAAAGGTGCATCGCAGAGGTGAGCTTTTTTTACCTCCAACAACGTCTGATTTATATCCCACAGCAGAATACCAGTGTCATTAAATACGCTCAATTTAAACCATCCCCAGAGTTCTGAATCATCTGAAGTTGCAACCAAACTTCCCTTTACTCTTCAGGATTTAAAAGCTGCAATCCCAGATGAATGTTTTCAGCCCAATGTGGCAAAATCACTATATTACTTTTTTCGTGATATCTTGATTATCGGTCTGCTTTATGCTGTCGCTAATTACTTGGATTCTTGGTATTTCTGGCCGGTTTTCTGGCTAATGCAAGGAACAATGTTTTGGTCTTTGTTTGTCGTCGGACATGACTGCGGACACCAATCTTTTTCTAAGCATAAATGGCTGAATGATTTCATTGGTCATCTTTCTCACACACCGATTCTTGTTCCTTATCACGGTTGGCGAATTAGTCACAGAACTCACCACAAAAATACTGGCAATATCGATAATGATGAAAGCTGGTATCCTGTGACTGAATCCCAGTATAACGAAATGGATTCGCTGCAAAAGATAGGCCGATATTATGTATTTTTATTGGCTTATCCAATCTATTTGTTTAAGCGTTCTCCTAATAAAGAAGGTTCCCACTTTTCGCCCAATAGCTCACTCTTCAAGTCATCAGAAAAATGGGATATCATCACTAGCACTACCCTATGGATTGGGATGGTAGTTTTGCTTGGTTTCCTCACCTACCAATGGGGTTGGATGTGGTTGCTGAAAAATTACGCTGTACCCTACATCGTTTTTGTGATTTGGCTCGACTTGGTGACATTTTTGCACCACACTGAAGCGGAACTTCCCTGGTATCGTGGCGATGATTGGACTTTCTTAAAAGGTGCTATTTCTAGCATTGACCGTGATTACGGTTTAATCAATCACATCCATCATGATATCGGTACTCATGTAGCTCACCACATTTTCTTGAATATGCCTCACTACAATTTGCTTAAGGCAACTGAGGCGATTAAACCGATTATGGGTGAATATTACCACAAATCTCAAGAGCCAATTTGGAAGGCTTTATGGCGTTCAGCTATTAGCTGTCATTTTGTTCCCGATACTGGCGGAAAAGTTTACTATACTTCCAATAATAAGTAAATTGCGCTGCAGACTATAAGTCTGAGGCTATACAAACGAAGTCCGCCTACGCGGACTTTTTTTTATGTTTCGGCGTTTATAATTGTTAGGCTAGGTAAAGAAGCCTAGAGAGGAGAAAGAAAGTATGGAAGAGTTATTAACTTTAAAGGAATTATTGCATAAGGGTAAGATTTCCGAAGCTTTGGAGTTGGTGGAAGAGTTGGAGGAAATGAGTAAATCTGATAAATTGAATAAAATTTTTAGTTATGGAATTATTGTTTTATTGCACTTAATTAAACAAGCGGCTGAAAAACGATCTACAAGGTCTTGGGAAACTTCTATTTTTAATTCTGTTAAGCAAATTCAACGCACTAATCAACGTCCAAAGGGTAAGGGTTATTATTTACAAGAAGATGAATTATTAGAAACGTTGCAAGATGCTTATGAGTCGGCTTTAAGAAAGGCGGCTTTGGAGGTTTTTGAAGGAAGGTATACAGCAGATGAATTGGGGGATTTGGTAAATCAAGATGCAATAATTCGGGAAGCTATGGATTTAATTTTGGAAACAGAGAATTAAAATGTCTGAATCAGTATTTTCAGCATTATCTCTTTCCCATTCTGGAGACTGGGAATACTGATTTATCCAAGCTATCACAACATCTAATACGATCCACTAATTTAGGCGCTTCCCCATTTCCTTTCTTCGCCAGATGCAATTGGAGAATATTCCTTCTCAATTTTTGTCACTCGCTTCATTCTCTATATCTAGCTGGGATACTTTTAGCAACATTTTGTCATAAAACTAAATAAAGTTCTTAACTTATCTTTATATGAAAAATAATTAATCAATATTATAATTAACTCCGGTAAGTTTATCGAATTACAGTATTTTATGGGCAAGCTAAAGTTGTTAATTAGATATCGGAATAATAGCCGAGTAAAATATTGGTGAATATTTTATGAATAAATATTAGTAAATATATTTTTTCAATAAGTGTAATAATCCTGGAAAACTTTAGGAATAAAGAGTTCCATTAGATTTAATTAGAGATTTTAAAATATTTTTGTTGAAATCAAATATCATCATTCAACTAATTAACAAAAGCTGGTGCAACTTTAATAATCTGATGAACAGCGATCGCGCCACGAAGGGGGTAGGTTGGAAAATGTCAAAGCTAGGGAAAAATTTTGCTTTTTTAAGATTACCGTTGATTGTCGCCGTGGCGATCGCACTCCTATTCCTCAATCCAACTGCATTCCCTACCACACTCAATCCCTGTCCTCAAGACATGGTGCTGATTCCAGGAGGGACGTTCAAAATGGGTGCTGATAATTCCGGTTTTGTGGAAGAGCAAGGGGCTGCAGATGTGACGGTGACTGATTTCTGCATCGATAAATATGAGGTAACAAATGCACAATTTGCTGAGTTTGTCAAGGATACGGGATATGTAACAGTTGCAGAGCGTCCCTTATCTAAAGAAGAGTTTCCCGATTTACCCGATGAGCAGAGATTACCGGGTTCCTTGGTGTTTGAGATGGCAAAGCCAGGTACTAAACAAGTGCCTTTTCTCAGTTGGTGGCATTGGACTGTGGGCGCAAATTGGCAGCATCCCTTTGGTTTTGGAAGTGCAATCGCTACTAAATCTAACTATCCAGTTGTACACATAGCCTATGCAGACGCCCTAGCCTATGCCAAATGGGCTGGTAAATCACTACCCACCGAAGCCCAATGGGAATACGCCGCCCGTGGTGGCTTGGATGGTAAAACCTACGCTTGGGGCGATCAATATTCTGCACATAAAGCCAACACTTGGCAAGGAATCTTTCCGTTTTTTAATACGAAAGCCGATGGACATTTGGGTTTAGCGCCTGTGGGTTCTTTTATGTCCAATGGCTATGGTTTGTATGACATGACGGGGAATGTGTGGGAATGGACTACTGATTGGTATCAGGAGGGACATCACCACAAATCTCATCAAATCAATCCCAGTCAGTCAGATCCAGCAAAAAGCTTCGATCCAAAAAAGCCCGATGAGTCAGCGTTACACGTCATCAAGGGCGGATCGTATTTGTGCGCTCCCAATTACTGTAGCCGTTTTCGGCCTGCAGCGAGGGAGTCACAATCCCCCGATACCGGAACTACCCATATCGGGTTTCGGCTAGTTAAAAATTTAGCTGATTCAAGCAAACTACCTTTCGTTAGGAATAATCATGAACCAGTTTACTGATTCGCAAAAGAGAGATTCTTTGTATACATCTCTCAAATTAAAACGAAAAACTACCAAGGCGATCGCCTTTTTGACGGCGCTGACACTGATGTTTTCTAGTCTATTACCTCTACCTGCTTGGGCGGACTATGGCGACAAATTACCGTTACCCCAACCACCGTTTAAAGGCAAAATTGGCCTGACTTACAAAGAATCGCAACCAGATTTCCCCAAGCCGATCAAGGCTCCCCAAAAAGCGCCGAATGTGCTATTGGTTTTGCTCGATGATGTCGGGTTTGGACAGACTAGCACTTTTGGCGGTCTGATTGATACACCTAATTTAGACCGTTTAGCCGAACGGGGATTGCGTTATAACCAATTCCACACTACTGCACTCTGCTCTCCTACTAGAGCCGCATTGCTCACAGGACGCAATCACCATTCTGTGAGTACGGGGGTGATTACGGAGATTGCTACAGGCTACCCTGGTTATACAGCAATTTTGCCTAGAAGTGCTGCCACAGTTGCTGAAGTATTACGCAACTACGGTTATAATACGGCGGCCTTTGGCAAATGGCACAATACCCCCGATTATGAAACTAGCGCCGCTGGACCATTTGATCGCTGGCCGACAAGTTTAGGTTTTGAGTACTTCTATGGATTTCTCGGTGGTGATACCAATCAATGGAGTCCGGCTTTGGTAGAGAATACCCAACATATTCAGAAACCAAGTAATCGCCCTGATTATCACCTCACCCCTGATCTAGCAGATCATGCAATTAAGTGGATTCGTACCCAGCAATCCATCGCCCCTGATAAACCCTTCTTTGCTTACGTCGCCACAGGTGCAACCCATGCGCCCCACCATGCGCCGAAAGAATGGATCGACAAGTACAAGGGCAAATTTGACCAAGGCTGGGATAAATTACGGGAAGAAATTTTTGCTCGTCAGCTAGCACTGGGTGTAATTCCTCCGGATACTAAACTCACTCCTCGCCCTGCAGAACTCCCGGCTTGGGATTCCCTAACTCCTACCGAGCAGAAAGTTTATGCACATCAGGCGGAAGTATTTGCAGGTTTCCTCAGCCATACAGATGCAGAAATTGGCAGAGTCATTGATTCCATCGCGCAACTGGGCGAATTAGATAACACCTTAGTATTTTTCATCGCCGGGGATAATGGCGCCAGTGCTGAAGGCGGCTTAACAGGTAGTGTTAATGAATTCAAAGTCTTTAATGGTGTACCAGAAAATCCTGAAGAAGTTCTCGCGGCTTTAGATGATTTAGGTAGTCCCAAGACTTTCAACCACTTCCATGCAGCTTGGGCTTGGGCTGTGGATAGCCCCTTCCAATGGACAAAGCAAATTGCTTCTCACTTTGGCGGAACTCGCAATGGTTTAGTTGTGGCTTGGGGTAATCGCATCAAAGATCGTGGTGGCGTGCGGAGTCAATTTCATCATGTGATTGATATTGCACCCACGATTCTGGAAGCTGCGGGGATTGAGGCACCAAAAGTAGTCAATGGTACAAAACAACAGCCAATCGAAGGCACCAGCCTTGTATATAGTTTTGATGATCCTGCTGTGACTTCCCATCACAAAACCCAGTATTTTGAAATGCTTGGCAACCGTGCCATTTACGATCAAGGTTGGGTAGCAGCCGCCCGTCATGGACGCTTACCTTGGGAGCGGGTTTCCAAGACTACCTTCGATCAAGACCAGTGGGAATTATACAACGTGGCGTCTGACTTCAGTGAATCCACTGATTTAGCCAAACAGAACCCAGCAAAGTTAGTGGAACTGCAAAACCTATTTCTGAAGGAAGCCAAGAAATACAAGGTGTTACCTTTAGACGATCGCTTACTGCAACGGTTTGATACCCAAGAGCGATCAAAACTATTTACTGGACGGAATACCTTTACTTATTATACATCGGTTACAGGTATTCCTGAAGGTAGCGCCCCGAATATTAAAGGTCGTTCCTTTAGCATCACGGTTGATGTGGATGTTGCTAAAGATGGTACTGAAGGCGTTTTAGTTACCCAAGGCGGACGTTTTGCGGGTTGGAGTTTCTTCCTGAAAGAGGGTAAGCCTACCTTTGCGTATAACTTCCTCAATAGCGATCGCACAATCATTCAATCATCTCAACCAATTGCGATCGGCAAATCCCAAATCAAATTTGATTTTACCTATGACGGCGGCGCACCCGGAGCAGGCGGTACAGGTAAACTCTTGATCAATGATCAACAGGTAGCCGAAGGCCGCATTGATAAAACCGTCGGTTATCGTTTTGGCTTAGACGAAACCTTTGACGTTGGTCAAGATACAGGTACTCCTGTCGTTGACACCTACCAAATACCCTTTGCCTTCACCGGTAACCTACAGCAAGTCACCCTGCAAGTCAAGTAATTCATAGGGGAATGGGGCAATTCAATTTTGGATACTTCTCTTCTTAGACTGCGCCTTAAGCTCCGCTATGCCGCAGGCTTTACGACAAGCTCAGTACAAGTTTTGGATTTATGATTTTGGATTGGATTTCAATCTAAAATCCAAAATCTAAAATCTAAAATTCTCCCTCCCTCATCCCCCTCAACTCCTTCTTTGCGCCTCTGCGTCTCTGCGTGAGAAAAAATCATGAACCAAATTTTCCGACTAATCGATCAACCAGCACTCCTAACATTCATTGTTGCCACCATGTTGGGTGCAGGTTTAGGTCTCAGCATAAAACAAATTTGGGAACCACTCCGCAACCCCCGTCTAGTCATTTTGTCCCTAGTCGCAAATTTTGTGCTAGTGCCACTTTTTGTGTATCTACTGCTGCAAGTAGTGCCGCTAACAGAACCATTAAAAGATGGTTTACTGATTATGGCGATCTCATCAGGACCACCAGCTCTACCAAAACTTGCCCAAATAGTCAAGGGTAATGTAGCTTTTTCTGTGGGATTAATGATGCTGCTCATGCTAGGCACAATCTTGTATATGCCGATTGTCCTACCGTTAGTTGTAGAAGGGGCGGAAATCAACACCTGGGACATTGCTAAACCCTTGTTGTTGCTGATGATCACCCCATTGGCCATTGGGTTATTCATCAAAGCGAAATTTCCAGCGATCGCTCCATTCTCCAGCCAATTGTCCTCAAAGTATCGAGTGTTGGATTACTTTTAGGTTTAGTAGTGAGGCTAGTCATCCACTACAACGATATCATCGGTTTATTAAAAACAGGTGCAATCCTTGCTTGTGCTGTGTTTATCCTATTCTCCTTTACTGTGGGTTATCTTTTGGGGGATCCTGGAATTGATACCCAACGAGTTTTAGGAGTCGGCACAGCTCAACGCAATTTCGCCGCAGCCTTATTAGTCGGTACGAGTAATTTTGACGATCCCAACGTGGTTAGTATTATTATGGTGACGAGTCTATTAATGTTCGTCATCGTTCTCATAGCAGGCAAAAAGTTCACAGAAATCGACCAACCACAAGTTTCTCAGATAGAGCCTGTGGAGGTATAACTACAAACTAGTGATGATTATTTGCGCCGACTTACTTAGCTAGTGTTCCACCACATTAATGTAGTGAGCGATTTATCGCTCTTTAAAGCACTAAAGTGCTGACTACCTAACCATCATAATTAATTTCGCTAGGGATATAGCATTTCCCATTCAGATGCGGTACAAAATTATATCGCGATGTGTAGGGGCACGGTAATGCCGTGCCCTTACGGGTGTACCTCACGCTTGGCGGTTGCTATACATCACAAAATTTGGATTTGTATCTTTCCCATTCCCCATTCCCTAAAATCGCCCGTTTCCCTGGACAATATGCTTGACTGTCGTCAAAGTTTCCAAACTAATAAATCCGCGACGATGACCTTTTTGATTAGACATCCCCATAAATACCGAGTCCCCCCGCGACGGATTGCGGGAAAACCGGGGGGAAGCGTTGATGTAGGTAGAGGCGCTGTTAACTCCTAAGGCAAACTGCCGACTTTCCTGATATGATTCAGTCACAATGCAGTCGGCATGACCACTACTGTATTGATTAATCCAGGCGATCGCAGTTTCTAAACTATCCACTAGTTTAAAAGCCACTGTTTTAGTTAAATAAGGGCTTCCCCATTCTCCTTCTTTGGCCAATTTTAATTGGGGAAAGGCTGCTTGTAGTTCCGCATCTGCTTTGATTTCAAAGCCTTTGTCCTTTAAGCTGTTCCACAAAACTGCTAAGGAGGATGGTAGAGCTTGACGATGAATTAATACCTTTTCAATGGCATTTACCGGATCTGGTTCGCTTTCATGGCTATCCATAATCATCCAGCGCACCATCTCTAAGCTAGCATTCAGCGACCAGTAGAGATAACAGTTACCCATTGCTGATTTTAACACTGGGCATGTTGCTTGTCTAACTACCTGCTGTATTAAGCTAGAACGTCCATAGGGAATCACTAAATTTATGTACTGGTCTTGGGTGACTAAATCCCGAATCGAAGCACCATGTTCCGCTGTAATCAATTGGATACAGCCTGGCGGTAAACCGACTTCCGTCACAGCGGTTTGCAGGTACTTCAGCGATCGCGGCGTTAGAATGACTGGCTTCAGGTACTACCTTTAAGAATTATACAGTTGCCAGTTTTGATACATAAACCTGCGGCGATCGCTCCTAAATCGGGAAACGCTTCGTAAATAAACCCAATTACTCCCAAGGGCATTAACTGAGAGTAACTCTGGGAGTCTTCCTGTTGATACTCGGCGTTCCTCACCCGCCGCAGCGGATCTGATAATTCCCCCAACCGTTGTAAAATTTCTACTGTGGTCTCTAGCCTTGTGGGAGTCAGCTTTAGCCAATCTAAAATCAACTCTGGTACCGCCATTTCTCGACTTGCTTCTAAATCCAAGGTATTGGCTTCGAGAATGTCGTCAAATGAACGTTCCAGTGCCTGAGACATCGCCAACACAGCGCGACTGCGGTCTACTCCTTTGGCAATTCCCAATTTTAGGGCAGCTTGATCAGCGCGTTTAGCGCTGTTGATTGGTTCGGGGTAATCATCAATAGCTTCAACAGTCATTGAGTTAACGTCTGTAGGTAAGCCAGACCATAAGTGCTGGCAGGATAGCCAACAGCACTGCCACCATTGCCCAAGCAATTATACTGGAACCATTATTTGCCAATCGCAGTGCTAATGGTAACCATATAATCACTAGCACAACAATAATGCCCAGTGCTATCGGCAGATAGCTTTCTCCCAACCGAGGATGGACAACATGCCAACTGTTTCCCGAAAAGCGCCAAGCCCGCTTGTAGGGATAGGTGGTAGAAAGCTGCTCTAGGACATAACCATTATCTTCCACCACGAATATTTGTTGACAGCGATCGCAACCAAATGCTTCTGTGAGTGTAATCGGAATTAACTTTCCCCGGCGACGGCAAGGACAGCTATATTCCGTATTGAAATCAATTTTTTCTGGTTTTTGAGGTTGCACAAGCGTTCTCATAACTTGAGCGTGTTTTTCACAAACTCAGAGAATAGCATCCCCTAAACAATGTCTTGGGTGCTGTTTTCCCTATTTTCAACTTTTTATATAAATTACGAGACAAAGCCAACACTACCAGGATTTTCCCAGGTAGTTCCCAGGGAACTCCAAAAAATTCAAACAACCTTTTGAAGTTGCTGACTCCTAACTGTCAACTAGATCTTCTTTTTTTTCTTTGGCAGTCCCATCATGTAAATGTACTTGTGTTTTTTCGGCATTTAATATATCAGCATATCTGGTACAGTTTTCAGTTTACAAAATTTGTTGCGGAAAACCCAACAGCATCAACTAGACTCAGGTTGGTTGATCTTTTTTCTAGGGTCGTCAGTCCCCACTCGACAGTCAAGAGTAGTCTGCCAGAGCGATTGTGACAAGTTGAGCTTTTCCCTAGTCCCCACGAAGCGTGCTTATTTGAGGACTAAAGTTATGACTATGAACCTGTCAAAATTTTCCTCCCATAGAGGCTGACAATTCCCACAATCTCCAATTTTTAGGGTGCGTCAGCGAACCAGAAAACTGATGTGCTTTCAATATTTTCGGTCTGATGCACCCTACGCCTACTCAGCATATGAGATAATTTATTTTTTGTCAGTCCCTGATGCTCTTTGCACTCAATCAAACTGGTATTTAACCAGCCACCTATTATTTAGTGTAGTACATTTTACAAAAAGACATCTGACTACTATTATGAAGATTAGGTTAAGAGGCTGACAAATAAAAAAAATATACAATTTGTAGAGTGCATCAGCGTGAGAAACTCTTGATCTAGCCAGAAATTATTGGTACTGAGGCACCTTACCGTTTTTTTTCGTTAAGCGGGTAACGCGATTCGAACGCGCGACATTCACCTTGGCAAGGTGACGCTCTACCACTGAGCTATACCCGCAACTCTCACTTAAATAACAGAATATAATATCTATTTTTGTTTGTCAAGCCCTGAATTTGTCAGTTGTCAGTTGTGTTCTATTTTCCACTGACAACTGACGCGCCTATCTTAATTCTTCTGACTCAGGGGCAAAATTGCCGATGCTGCTACTATCAAAAGCGGGTGGTAAAGATTGGCTATTACGACTGTATGGCTCTTTGAGGTTAGAGCGTAATTGCCGCATCAGGCTAGCCATTTCTAGGGCATTCATGGCGTAGTCCCAACCGTGATTGGCTTTAATACCTGCCCTTTCTAAGGCTTGCTGCATGGTGTCTACTGTTAAAATGCCAAATATCACAGGTACACCGGTTTGAAAGCTGGCAGCGGCAATGCCTTTGGCAACTTCAGAGGAGACATAATCAAAATGAGGTGTTTGCCCCCGAATCACAGCCCCCAGGCAAATTATCGCATCATAGCGCTGAGAAAGTGCCAGTTGGCGAGCTACTAGGGGTACTTCAAAACTTCCTGGTACCCAAACGTAGTCTACCTGACTACCCTGGGGATTGGGGTCTACACCATGACGTTTCAAACAATCTTGACATCCCTCTAGCAGCTTTACGGTAACAAGGTCATTGAAGCGACCAATTACTAATGCAAATCGTAAAGGTTCGGTTTGAGTAAAAGTTCCCTCAAAAACTGCCATGATTGCCTCTTAAAACAACTATACTTCTTAGTCAATATAGTTCCAAATCTCATGGTCAAATGTCGGGGAATACCAAAAAATAAATTATCCCATATTCGTATGGGGAGAATCCCAATTTTGCCAAAATATAATTTGTAGTGGGAGCATCTTGCTCCCTAATGTCCAGAAAGCGGGCTAGAGAGCCATCACTACAAAAAAACCAATTTACACATTTGGGATGCTCCCTTCATATGGTGCGTTAACGAAGTGTAACGCACCATCTTGACTCAATTAACGATGCGTTGGGGCGTTTTGCCCCAAACACCGGAAAAAGGCGGAGATTTTTTTGATTTTAAACCACGAGAAAGTTTAACAAACCAACTAAAAGTACTAAGCCAATCCAAACTCCAGAACCAACCCAGAGTAATTTTTTAGATTCAACCCAATTTTGCGGAGTAGCATAAGCAACGGGGACGCCAATTACTAGGACAAAAGACAGCAAAACTAAGGCTAACAAAGAGATTTGGAATATTATGGTCATTTTTTTCTCCCAACATAGTTATATATTGACATCTGCTACAGCAACAGCAAGCTGTATGTTGTAGGCTTATCAGTTACTTCTGCTATTACATAGAACATTGCCAGAAGCCCTGATTTACGTCTTGGTGATGCCTTACCGAAGACACTTTAATTTTTTGCTTATTTTTTAACCTAGCAGAAATTGCTACATTTTAGTCAGGTGTCAGTTGTCAGTTGTCAGTTGTTTATATTTTCCACTGATTACTGACCACTGATCACTGAACTATTGACAAATATGGATTTAATTCTTTGCCACACTACAGCTCGATTTTGACGCCCTCGGAGCGGCGGTCGGGTTAACGTGCCTCCTCCCTGGCAGTAAAATTGTGCTGACTGGCGGATCTCATCCATCTGTGCGGGATTTTTTAGCGTTGCATCGCGATGAGTATCCGCTAATTGAGAGGCGTGCAGTCAATCCGGAAAAAATTCGTTCTTTGACTGTGGTGGATACCCAACGGCGCGATCGCTTGGGTAAGGCTGCTGAATGGTTAGATCTACCCCATCTTCAAGACATCATAGTTTATGACCATCACCTAGGGCAAGCATTAGATATTCCCGCGACGCAATTGTCTGTTTCCCCAGTGGGGGCGACGACAACTTTAATGGTGGAGCAATTACAACAGCGGCAAATTTCTTTGACGCCAGCCCAAGCCACTGTGATGGCTTTGGGTATCCATGTTGATACTGGCTCTCTCACTTTTGATCATGCCACACCCAGGGACGCTCTAGCCTTGGCTTGGTTGATGCAACAAGGTGCGAGTTTACCAGTGATTACCACTTACCTTGACCCTGGTTTATCTCCCCAATTACAAAAGTTATTAACCCAGGGGCTGGACAAATTAGAATATATATGCATTCGCGGATATGCGATCGCCCATTTACTGTTGCAAACTGAGGGTTTTGTACCTGGTTTATCCAGTTTAGCCTCGCAAATTTTGGAGTTAACGGAAATTGATGCCTTACTCTTAGCTAATGAATATCCCTTTGGTGAAAGTAATTCTCCACGGTTAACAGTGATTGGGCGATCGCAAATTCCTGGTACAAATCTTAACCTTTTATTCCAACCTTTAGGCGGCGGCGGTCATTCTCAAGCCGCATCTGTAAACCTGCGTGAAGTAGATTCCCAGGCAATTCTAAAACAACTCCTCGACGGTCTCAAGGTTAATATTCCCCATCCTCCCACAGCGAGGGACTTGATGTCCTCTCCTGTCCGCACGATTCGCCCAGAAACCACAATTACGGAAGCACAACGGATATTACTACGCTACGGACACTCTGGGTTATCTGTAGTTGATACTCAAGGGCAACTAGTAGGCATTATTTCCCGGCGAGATATCGATATCGCTTTACATCACGGGTTTTTTCATGCCCCAGTTAAGGGCTACATGACCACAAATTTGAAAACAATTACACCAGATACTATACTACCACAAATTGAAAGCTTGATGGTGACTTATGATATCGGACGCTTGCCAGTATTGGAGAATGGGCAGTTAATTGGTATTGTCACCCGTACAGATGTTTTGCGGGAACTGCATCAAGGAGAGGGGGAAAGGGGAGGGAGAGAGGGAGAAGAGAAATTCTCTACCTTAGTTGAATTACAAAATCGTCTGACTCCCCAATTGTGGGAATTGCTAACTAAAGCATCAGCGGAAGCAGAAAAACGGGGTTGGCATCTTTATTTGGTTGGCGGTGCGGTGCGAGACTTATTATTAGCTGAAGCTGTACCTAGCACCTTAATGATTACAGATATTGACCTTGTAGTTGATGGCTTTCACAAATCAGCCGCTGTCGGTGCTGGTGTAGAATTGGCAAAGGCACTGCAACGAGTTTACCAAACTGCTCGCTTAGAAATTCACGGAGCTTTTCAAACTGCAGCTTTATTGTGGCACAAAGACCCAGAATTAAATTCTTTATGGGTAGATATTGCCACCGCTAGAACAGAATTTTATCCTTACCCAGCGGCAAATCCAGAAGTGGAGGCGAGTTCAATTCGTCAAGATTTATATCGTCGCGATTTTACCATCAACGCCCTCGCCTTACGTCTAACTTCTCCTCGTGCTGGTGAATTATTAGATTTCTTTGGCGGTTTACTAGATTTACAAGCCAAGCAAATTCGAGTTTTACACGCCAACAGCTTTATTGAAGATCCCACCCGCATTTATCGCGGTGTGCGTTTTGCAGTGCGCTTTGGCTTGGAAATTGAACCACAAACTGAAGCATATATTCGTTATGCCATTAACAGTGGTATTTACGATCGCACTGCTCAAGAAAATAGCAAAACTCCCGCCCTGCAAACGCGACTCAAAGCAGAATTGAAATATATTCTCGAAGCCCCTTACTGGAAATCAGCTTTACAATTACTCGATAACTTAGGGGCGTTACAGTGTATCCATGTCACCCTGAAATTCGATGAGAACTTTTACGACAATTACGGTTACTAGAATTCTGTTTACGGCGATTTGATACCCAACAAACCCTGATCCATTGGCAAATGCGTTTAGAAGCTTTAATCGCCCACTTAGAGCCAAAATATCGGGTAAAGTGGCAAAAAATCTGCAATTACAAGAGGATAGCATTGCTAGATTGAACAAATTAGCCCAAGTGCAAACTGAAGTATAGCCTCACCCCTAACCCCTCTTTGAAGGGGAGAAGGGTAAGAATATTCTCCCTAGTCAAGTGGTGCATTTGTTGCGACAGTATGACTCGCCAATGTTAATATTAATAGCCACGCAAAGTTCAAGAGCAATTAGGCGTTATATTTGGCAATATTTAACAGTTTGGCGTCATGTGCAACCGCTATTAAATGGCAATAATTTGCAGAAATTAGGTTACAAGCCAAGTCCCCAGTTTCGCCAAATCATCGATGATTTACTTGCAGCTACTTTGGATGGAGTAATTCAAGATATCACACAAGCAGAAGCATTTTTAGCCCAGCATTATCCTCTGTAATTTTTAGTTCACAAATGAGGTTTTTATGCAAATCAAAACACCAAAACAGTATTACACCCCAGAGGAATATTTGCAATTAGAAGAAACATCAGAATTTAAAAATGAATATCGAGATGGAGAAATTGTGCCTATGACTGGCAGTACGACTAATCACAACGAAATTGCCGGGAATTTCTCCGCTAATTTTAAATTTACAATGCGGGGTAAAAATTACAAAATATATATGGGCAATGTAAAATTATGGATACCCCGTCATCGCATTTACACTTATCCAGATGTGATGGTAATTGAGGGAGAACCAATATATGAGGGTACTGGTACGACTACAGTGACAAATCCCTTAATAATTGTTGAGGTATTGTCTAAATCAACAAAAAACTATGAAAGAACAGATAAATTTAGATTTTACAGCTCTATATCGACTTTAAAAGAATATATTATGATTGACCAATATGAATATCTAATTGAGCAGTTTGCTAAAAATTATGAAAGTCAATGGGTATTAACCGAGTATGAATCAGCGGATGCAGTATTATTTCTCAAATCGATAGAATTTCAAATTAAAAGCAGTGATATTTACTCAGGAGTTAATTTTGAGTATAATCAAGAATGATGATTTACAGCAATTTTCCGGTGAATTAGGTGCAAGGGTAGGGAACAATGCTGTGCCCTTATGATTTACTTATCTAAATTGTATCTGGGTCAATATTTAACTCACGCAATTTTGCTGCTAAACGTTCCGCTTTTTGTTCTGCTTGTTGCGCCCTTTGCACTTCCTGTTCTACTGTTTCTTCTGGTGTGGGAACTAGTTGATCATCTGCTGTAAAAAACCGCAATAATCCTTGATATATTCCCAAATATAATCCTAACTGATGACTCCACAAATATCCTTGTTCATTCGCTTGTAGAGGTTGATATTCTCCATCTATTAAATGAAATACGGCAAATTCTTGTGTATATGGAACGAACCAAAAATAATCTGGTGTGCGGAAGGTATTTTGATAAATTTCTTTTTTCAAACCTTTGTCTGTATTAGCTGTGGAGCCAGACAAAATTTCGAGAATCACATTGGGATATTTGCCATCTTCTTCCCAAACTACCCAACTTTTTCTAGTCTTGCGTTCTGTTCCTAGCACTACAAAAAAGTCAGGCCCGCGAAAATGTTCTGATTTGCGTTGGCGTGGACTGTAGTAAATGGTCAGGTTTCCCGCTGCGTAGAAATCATTTCTGTCTCGCCACAGCCATTCCAGACATTGCAAAAGTAGGATTATTTGTCGCAGATGCAGTTCGCTTTCCAAGGGAGGTTCGTCACTGAATAAATCACCAGGGGGGAAAATAACATCTTGGCAGATGCCTGCAACTGAATCTAATTCTTGAGCAATTGTCATAGAATGGATACGGCATCAAGTAATTATAGGTTTATTTTAACATAGAGCTTAACTTTGGTGAAAGTCAGAGATTTATTGGCTTAAAACTCTATTTTTGAGTTAAAAACGTACTTCACGAGTCGTAAAATTGATTTATGACTCATACGTAATATTACTTAATAATTAACTCTTATTTCTGTGTCAACGGACACTTTGCAAGGGCGGGGGGGGAACCCCCGCACGCAAGTGTCCTCTTCTGCGGTTAATTAAATAGGTAATATAAAGGCGGGAAGGGAGTAACAGCAGTTTTATTTATAATAAAAAAATCATTATATAGATATATAGTCATACTACTAGTCACGAAATCGCTAGCCTGTAGACCGCACAGCAAACTCTCAGAGAGAAGGCGCAAAGCATACAGGCAAGTTATAATTCTTTTGCGGAGCAACGTAACAAAAATTTATGAGCAACCCCCTTGTACAAGCCTTTTTTGTAGGCAGAGCCGTAGCTGAAGTGATTAATGAACGCCTGGAAGTCGCTGTAACCGATGCTTTGAGCGAACTGGGCAAATTTGACGCTGAAGCTAGAGAGCAACTGCGCCAGTTTACAGAAGAAGTGGTAGAGCGAGCAAATCGAGCAGCAGAAGCTGCTAATGTTGGTCAATCTGCCACAGGACAACCCGGTACCGACTCTGTGGATGTGCAAACCACTATTGATGAACTACGAGCAGAAATTGCTCTGTTGCGAACCGAATTAAAAAAGTATCGCAGCAATTCAGTCTAAATTTAGTCATTGTCATTGGTCATTAGAACAAATGACAAATGACAAATGACAAATGACAAATAACATGAGAAATCAGAGTGTTTTTTCTTCTAAGTAATTCGATTACAAACCAACGGTAAGCAAAAAAATATGGAAAAAGGTTATTCAGATCAGGCATACCGTTGGAATCGGGAAAATTACTCCAGTAAACGGCGGTTTGTGGACATTTGGTCTTTTGTGTTGACCTTAATGTTCAAGCTTTGGCTGTATAACAAGTCTTGGAGTTACCCTGGGGGTGTAACTGAGGCGCAGCAAGCTGCAAGACGTAAGGCGCAAGCTATCTGGATTCGGAATACTTTGCTCGACTTGGGACCTACTTTTATTAAAGTCGGGCAACTCTTTTCTACTCGTGCTGATATATTCCCCGGTGAATATGTAGAAGAATTAGCAAAATTGCAAGACAGAGTACCAGCTTTTAGTTATGAGCAAGTAGAAGGAATTGTTCAACAAGAATTAGGCAAAAAAATTCCGGAACTATTCCATACTTTTGAACCGATTCCTTTGGCTGCTGCTAGTTTAGGACAAGTACACAAAGCTGTTTTACATTCTGGGGAATCTATTGTTGTTAAGGTACAACGTCCGGGACTGAAAAAGCTATTTGAGATTGATTTAAAGATTCTCAAGGGAATAGCCCGTTACTTTCAAAACCATCCCAAATGGGGACGGGGAAGAGATTGGATGGGTATTTATGAAGAATGTTGTCGCATTCTATGGGAAGAAATTGATTATCTGAATGAAGGTCGAAACGCCGACGCTTTTCGGCGGAATTTTCGTGAATATGACTGGGTGAAAGTTCCACGAGTTTACTGGCGCTACGCCTCCTCTCGTGTGCTGAGTTTGGAGTATGTACCGGGGATTAAAATTAGTCAATACGAAGCTTTAGAAGCAGCGGGTATAGATCGCAAAGCGATCGCTCGTTATGGCGCTCAAGCCTATCTACATCAACTACTGAATAATGGCTTTTTTCACGCCGATCCTCATCCAGGTAATCTCGCCGTTAGTCCAAGCGGTGCTTTAATATTTTATGATTTTGGCATGATGGGGCGAATTAAGTCCAACGTGCGAGAAGGGCTAATGGTAACGCTGTTTGGTATTGCCCAAAAAGATGGCGATCGCGTTGTTCAGTCTCTCATAGATTTGGGGGCGATCGCACCGGTAGATGATATGGGACCAGTGCGGCGTTCTGTCCAGTACATGTTGGATAATTTCATGGATAAGCCCTTTGAAAACCAATCGGTCTCAGCTATCAGTGACGATCTGTATGAAATAGCTTATAATCAGCCATTTAGATTTCCAGCAACTTTTACTTTTGTGATGCGAGCCTTTTCCACTCTTGAGGGAGTGGGTAAGGGTTTAGATCCAGAATTTAATTTTATGGAAGTTGCCCAACCATATGCAATGCAACTTATGACTAATATGAATGGTTCTGAGGGGAATAGTTTTCTCAACGAATTAAGTCGTCAAGCAGTTCAGGTTAGTACTACTGCATTTGGTCTACCACGTAGATTAGAAGATACACTAGAAAAACTTGAACGGGGAGACATGCGCCTGCGAGTTCGTTCTGTAGAAACAGAACGACTGCTACGGCGTCAGGGCAATATTCAGATCGGCATCAGTTACGCTTTAATCATCAGTGGTTTTACCCTTTCAGCCACAATTTTATTGGTTAATCATTATACGTGGTTAGCACTGTTGGCTGGTTTAATCGCCGTCACAGTCTCAGGAATACTCATTCGGACGCTTTTACGCCTCGACAGGTATGATCGTATGTATTAATTGTTGCAGCATAAAATTATGACACTTAACTTCACAGGTTTTAGCGATCCCGGACTGATTCGTTCTAATAACCAGGATGATCACTATACTGACCCGGAAGGGCGATTTTTCATCGTCGCCGATGGTATGGGTGGACATGCGGGGGGTGAGGAAGCCAGCCGCATTGCTAAGAGCGAAATTCAGGCGTATTTAGTAGCAAATTGGCAATCTCCTTATTCTTCCCAGGAATTGCTAGTCCAATCTTTGTGGAAGGCTAATGAAGGGATTTTGCAGGATCAGCAAACTCACCCTGAACGCGCGGATATGGGTACAACGGTTGTAGTGGTACTTTTTCGCGAACCAGATTCACCCTGGTGCGCCCATGTTGGCGACTCTAGGCTCTACCGCTGGAGAAAATCGCAATTAGAACAAATTACCGAAGACCATACTTGGGTAGCAAGAGCCATTAAATTGGGTGATATCACCATCGAGGAAGCAAGGGTTCATCCTTTTCGTCATGTGTTATCGCGCTGTTTGGGGCGTGAAGACTTGCATCAGATAGACGTACAACCACTCGATGTGCAAGTTGGCGATCGCTTGCTGTTATGCACTGATGGACTCACAGAAGAACTTGTCGATGACAAGATTTCTGCAATCCTGCAAAACACCCCCTCCGTTGACAAAGCAGCCTTCTCCCTCATTGAGGCGGCTAAAGACGAAGGTGGACATGATAACATCACAGTTGTCATTGTGGCTGTGGAAGAACAGGACTAGGGACTAGAGAGAGTATTTTTTATTTGCGCCTTCGCATCAAGCACTCATGACTTTTTCTAGTAGATATACTCAGCAATTTGTTCAGCCTGAGCATTTTTCCTCTTTACAACTTGATACAAATACTTTTAGCCTCCATAAGTAACTTTGGAGGCTAAATTTACACAAATTAGTAAATTGACATCTTGCACATAATGAGGTATAGGAAATATAATTCATGCTTAATACGTTCCACTCCTCTACCCCCAGATGAATATCTCTGTAACACAGAAGCTCCATCAGGTAGAGGAGAAAGAACTGTATTCTTCTGAACCCAGGTTGACACAGCGTGAATTTTTCAGGAATGGGCTGCGGCCAACTTGGGTTTTATAGCAGTAGGGTTAGGTGCAAGATGCCATAACCCAAAGTTGAGCCAAAAGGATATGGGCAATTAGTCAAACAATTGTTATCTTTCTTAATACAGATGAACAATTGGGAGACATCCAAATATTATCCCTTTGGGGCTTCTGTGGACTATACAACCTTTACGAGTTTTTTTTGGAGTTAACTATGAGCGAACCAATCCAATTGTCCTTAGAACAGCAATTCAACATCCACTCATTTGCTAGTCAAGTGCAGCATATGAGCCATGAACAAGCTAAAGACTTTTTAGTCAAGCTCTATGAGCAAATGGTAGTACGTGAGGCAACCTATAAAGAGTTGCTCAAGCACCAGTGGGGCTTAGATTCTGGTTCCACTATGGCATAGAGTCGTTCTACTGTCGCAGTGGACGACCTCCTTCTCTTGCTCGGTTCCAAGGAGGAAAGGAGCTGGGGATGCTGGGGCGTCAACTTCGATCAGCGATGCAAAACACAAAGAAAATTCAACATTACAAGCGTTTTGGCTACAGATATTTTGTAGTTTCAATTTACTGCAACCTAGAGAACATATTTCTCACTAGCGTTAGCCAAACTGATTTAGTGTCGGCCACCGTGATAGTTATACATGCTCACAGTGCAACCTCTACTGCACTATGTACAGTAAAAGATTTGCGGAGATTCTAGCAAAAGCACATCTTATAGCCATCACCGTTAGTCATTATATTTTCTATAAATAAAACTTACAACTATATTCGCAATTTTGTTTATAAAAGTTTATAAATTTCCCTGATGATTTTTTGTAGTATATAAAATATATGTAATCGTAATGTTCGCCCTAACCGGAAATATCAGATGGGGAATCTGTATCTAGGTTTTCCAGCTTGGCGAGAATCAGGGGTTTAATCTTTTCGTACTCAGCTTTAAGTAAACCTTTACTAATTTGGGGATCGCTGGAAGAACCCAACATATTACTGCTGGCTACCCACTGTTGCAGTCTTTGGCGCTGGGCAGGGGCGATACTGGAGAGCATGATATGAGAACAGCGATTTGGTGTTTCCCTGGCAAAGAATAATAGACGATAGTAACCTGTTTCTCCCAGTAATTTGACAATTTCCTGACCAACAGTGGTTTTAAGATCAAGGTAGTAAGGTAACCATTTAGGGCCATGTTTACGGTTGTAGATCACAGTGATCCACAGCAACATGGGGTGGGGAAGGTTAATGAAAAGAAATTGATTATAGCGGTTACAGACTAAGCGCTTGAGAATTTCTAACTGGGGCAGCATCACCCACAAGGCTGGTACAATCTCCCCATAGGTGTGGATGGGTTGGGTAAAAACTATATCAGCTATCGGTTTATTTTGTGGCCAGGAAATAATATTACCAGTATCCTGTGGGGGAATAGATGTCCGCAACTTAGCATTTGTATTCGGTTCAATTTCAGTTGTCACTCCAGATGCGCCAATCAGCACATTATTTTCCACCCGACTGGACTGCGTGTGGTAACGCTGTTCTATAGAACCTAAAACACTGAGGATTTCACCGATACTTTGCGGGCGATCGCTCACTTTCTTCGCGAGACAACTCAGCACCAAATGTTCTACATCCTTGGGTACTTCTAACTTAGGTGCAACCTCAGTAAAAGAGCGTGGTTCTTGATAGCGATGTGTTTTATACCATGCCCCAAAAGACGAAGTTGGTGCTATTAGTGGCATTTTACCAGTCAGCATCTCAAACATCATCACGCCCAAACTATAAATATCCGAGCGATTATCTAATTCCTTACCCTCCATCTGTTCGGGAGAAGAATAAGCCAAGGTGCCCAAATAGTAGTTGGTAACATTGCTATTGGACTGTAGTAACTTAGCAATTCCAAAGTCTAAAACCTTGACCAATTCCCCAAAACTGGGGTCTTGAACCACCAGTATATTACTCGGCTTAATATCGCGATGAATAATTGGGCAGATTGTCCCCTCAACCGGGATACCATCATGAGCGCACTGTAACCCCAGACTGATTTGACGCACCATGCTCAGAAATCTGGGTAAAGACAAATTTTGCAGTTTAATAATATTACTAAGGCCTTCTCCTTGTAAGTATTCCATCACATAGAATGGAGTATTATTATCGTCTACACCATAGTCCATAACTCGGACAATGTGGATACTTTTTTGGCCTAGTAAGGCACAAGTTTTTGCTTCTCGCTCAAAGCGTTCTTGCATCCGCATTTTTTGGTTTTGGATTGACAGAGCAAGAAACTTCACAGCCACGGGTACGCCACCCAACAAAGCATCCTTAGCACGATAAACTCGACCCATTGCTCCAGTACCTATTAACTCCTGGATCTGATACCGTTTGGAGAGTAAGCGCCCAATGTTGGGGTCTGACATAGAAAATTCGACTCCAATAATCAAATAAAGTAACTGGTAGAGTCATCTGATGTTTTGTAACATTTTTCACTGTGATTCTCATTTATTTAGTTTGCCCAATTTTGGACAAATACTTAAAAGTCAAAAATTAAAAATTAAAAACTCCATCCGCTCTGTAGATGGAGTTTTTCATTACTCAGAACTCACTACTAACCTTCGTAGACTTCTCCTAGAAGAACTTCTTGAGGTGCGCCAGTGACTGCGGGTAGGTTTCCAGGAATCCCCAAATGTCGCCAGTAAGCTAAAACTGCGAAGGCGATCGCTTCTTTAAAATCTGCACTCAAGCCAACTTCATCTGTAGTTAAGACTGGCACTGATGCTAATAATAACTGTAATCGTTGTTTTAAATAAAAATTGCGACTGCCGCCACCACATAATAATACCCGCTCTGGTATGTGCGGTAAAAAAGTGCGGTAGCTGTGAGCAATCGAAGCTGCTGTGAGTTCGGTGAGTGTGGCTAGCAGATCAGACCGGACTAAGTTGGTATGCTTGGGCATCTTGTAAACACTGATGCAGATAAGTTACACCAAATAATTCTCGACCAGTTGATTTGGGCGGTGGTAGATGAAAGTAGTCTTGATTCAGCCATTGTTCTACCAAAGGTTGACAAGGAGTACCACTTGCTGCCCATTTTCCTGATTCGTCGTATGTTTTAGCACCAGCAGTTAAATGTTCTACCGCCAGATCCAAAAGGCTATTTCCAGGGCCTGTATCCCAACCGCGAATTTTTTCTAGCCAGTTGTCACGACGCGGCGGTATATAAGTAACATTACCAATACCCCCTAGATTTTGAATACAACGTCCTTCTTGGGGATGACTGAGCAAATAGGCATCGACTCTCGGCACAAGCGGCGCACCATGACCACCAATAGCGATATCAGCAACACGGAAGTTGCTCACAGTTGTAATTCCTGTTACATGGGCAATCACAGCCCCACGACCGATTTGCAGGGTGTAGCCTAGAGGAGTGCTGATTTCTCCCCCTTTTCCTTGGGGTGGTCGATGGTAAACTGTTTGACCGTGGGAACCAATTAATGTTGCTGGATGATGACCAATTTGAATATTTTGGGCAGCTTGGGCAAAAGTAAGCGCGATCGCATCATCTATTTCTGCCAATTTTGCCATTGAGATGGCGGCACCAGCACCAACTGCCAAGATTTTTTCTCTCAAATCGGTGGGGTAAGGATATGTTGCTCCCGCTACCAACTCAACTTTGAGGTCTAAATCTGTACCGGAAATATCTACCAAAGCAGCATCTATCCCATCTACAGACGTGCCACTAATTAAACCAATCACGCGGGTGATACTCTGATGTCCTAAAGAAACCGCAGCTTGTTCAGTCGGATACATTGACAGAGATAATTTTGTTGATTGCATGGGGTAGTGTAATTCATGTTGCCGCCCATGTCAAAAAATTTAGCGCCCTATTTTACACTACTGCTGATTGGCGCGATATAGCATTTCCCGCCCACCGACTTAGGGCATAGGGCATTGGTGACTTTTCTTCATGCCCCATGACGCCACATGCTTTCCGACGCAAGGCGACAGGAACGCAGTGGCTCCCCCATGCCCTAAAACTCCATCCCGCAAGTGGCGTGGAGTTTTTTATAGGTAATGTGAAGCCTCACATAGGATGGCTATAACTCATTGAAGATTGCTATATTCGTGTTCTTCATTTTTGCTTTTTAATAGCCAATAGCCAATTCACAGTTTCTTTATGTAAATGGTGTAATTAGACGGATGTTTACTATTCGCACTTAATCATAAATATCAGCTTCACATCCACTATTTTTTTTTAGGTGCAACCACTGTCTAAAAACATCTAATATCTCAAATAAATTAAAAAATGCCACGATTGAATCAGATTTAAAAATTCAGTATTTATCCAATAGCTATTATTAACTCACACATTGCATACTTGAGAGACAACAAAAGAAAAACAGGAAATAAAAATAATGTCTTTCAATAAAATTAATTCTCTTGCTACTTTATCTATCTCTGATATGAACAAAAAAACTTTAACCGGATTAATTGCTGCTACTACTTTGATGAGTACATTTTCTGCAATTAACCCTGCAGATGCTTCTAGTCCTTTTAGTCTGACTATAGAAGCACCAGGTACACAGCAATCAAAGCTATTCACTAATCCTAACGCTTATGGAGCACAAAACGTTTATCAAGATAGTTTCAATTCCGACAACCCAACTACCTATGGTACTACTACTAGTGTTTTAGGTTTTAACTATCAGACATCTCCAACTTCTAGCACCGTAATTAATAATACAAAGAGTAATTCCGTTGGATATTTCACTAATGCTTATGTAGCCAGCACCACCACCGGCAATGCTCCAGGAGGAGCAACCTATGGTGGTGCAGGTGGAAGTGGAAACTATTTTGACGTTAATCAAGGAATATCAGGAGGAGCTCAGTCATCTACCTTAACCTTCACAAGTCCACAAAGTTACTTTGGATTGTGGTGGATCGCAGGAGACGCCGCCAATACAATGACCTTTTTGTCAAATGGCCAGGTTGTAGCAACTTATAGTACTGCCAGTGTCCTAAGTTACCTTGCTCAATTGCCAAATCCTACGAGTTACAACAGTAACCCAAATAATGGTCAGGATTCATCAGAACCCTTTGCATATCTCAACTTTTTTGCTAACCCCAACACCACCTTTAACCAGATTCAATTCAGCAACGTCGGTGGTACAGGTTTTGAGGCTGACAATTTCACAGTGGCTAGTAGCTATACAAGTACCTCTGGAACGCCAATTTCTGTACCAGAACCCACTGCTGTTGCCGGTTTGATGGCTATTGGTGGTATGTTCCTACGCAAGCGTAAAAATCAGAATTTGGACAGCTTTAAGCAATCAGCCTAAATCAAAACTTAGATTTCCGAATTTGTTTTGTGATTGTGTGAAATAAGTCGGCGAAAAAAACCAAACTATATAACGAAAAATAAAATCTCTCTATTTGGCTTGTAGTTGCGCTTGGCTAACGCCACGCTGCGCGAATAGCGCTAAAGTGCAACTACAAACTAGCGATGATTATTTGTGCCGACTTACTTAATTAGTGAACAGGAATTGAAAGCAAAATACACATACCCAGTAAATAAAATTTGTCATAGTTAAACAAGCGAAGTATCTATTGGATATTTCGCTTATCTGTTAGGTTTTACGGTAAGCGCTTGGACGAGGATTTTTTTTCGCTGGCGATGATATGTAAATCAACGTTTTTGAGTAAGCGCACCAATTTTTGAGTTAAAGAACCTTTGAGAAACATTTGCCAGCGAGATCGCTGACTTTCACCTATAACTATCTGGGTGATATAGTATTTTTGGGCGACTTCGGCGATCGCTTTGGCGATGTTACTGTCGCTCAGGCGAATAAAAGTACCTTCAAATTCTTTACACAGCTTCTCACAGGTGTGGACATGTAGACTTTCTTCCTTGGTGAGGAAGCGTTCTGGATCAGCGACGAATAAAACATAAAGTGGCGCATTCATGTAGTTAGCCAGCCTAGCACCCCGACGTAGCAGCTGTACTGAGTTGGGATAGGTGGATACACACACCAAAACCCGTTCGTGAATATTACAGAATTGTCCATTGGGTGAAGAGGCGATCGCACCTTCTTCAATGTTGTCTGCGACTTCCCGCAACGCCAACTCCCGCAACGCAATCAGGTTGCGGCGCTGAAAAAAGTTATCTAGGGATTGTTGAATTTTTTCTGGTGCATAAATTTTGCCTTCTAGCAACCGTTCTTGTAGTGTTTCTGGAGTAACATCAATTACCACTACCTCATCGGCTTCTTCGAGAATGCGGTCGGGAACACGCTCCCGTACTACCACACCTGTAATCCTGGCTACTAAATCATTGAGACTTTCGAGATGTTGAATATTCATTGTGGAGTAGACATCAAAGCCTGCTCCCAAAATTAGTGCTACATCTTCGTAGCGTTTTTCTCGTGGGGAACCGGGGACATTGGTATGAGCAAGTTCATCGACTAACACCAATTGGGGCGATCGCTCTAAAATGGCATCTGTGTCCATTTCCGTCAAAGTTAACTCACCGCGAGGAATTTGTAACCGGGGTACAATTTCCAGCCCCTCAGCCTTTTGGACTGTCTCCTTGCGTCCGTGGGTTTCCAACAGACCAATCACCACATCAATACCTTCATGTTTGAGTGCGTGGCCTTCTTCCAGCATTCGGAAGGTTTTACCCACACCAGGAGCCATCCCAATAAAGATTTTGTGTTTACCCCGTCGCACTCCATGAATAGCACTACCTGCAGAAGTTAAAGGTTGAGTGCTGTCTGCTGCAGTATTAGTATCTTTCAAAATCTCACGCTGAATAATTATTATAAATGGTTTTGGGCATTGGGCATCGCTAATTATTATATTCTATTCCCCATGCCCCATTCCTTTTGAAACTTTATTGGTTTTGCTGACGGTTAAGGTCTTGCAGGTCTAGAGCGTAATTTAAGCGCAAAACATTGACTCCTGGTTCCCCAAAAATCCATAAAAATCTACCATCAGTATACTTATTAATTAACGGTAGTATATCATCTGCTTTGAGACCACGGGCACGAGCAACCCGCTCCAATTGCTGCTGGGCTGCTTTAAAGGAAATATGTGGGTCTAGTCCAGAGCCAGAGGTATAGATTAAATCAGGGGTGGGTTGAATATTTTCGTCTCGTAATTGATTTACCTGATCTAAAATTCGATTTTTGAGTGCTGGATTGCTGGGAGCAAGATTGCTGGCGCCAGATATGCCAGTCGGCTTGGCTTTTTTCCCTTGGCTATATCTCACTGTACTGGGACGACCCTGAAAATATTTTTCAGATGTGAATACCTGACCAATTAAAGCCGAACCAATTGGTTGAGTATCGATATTCATAACGATGCTACCGTTAGCCTTTTCTTGCAAGGGAAGAAAGGGAGCCTGTCCTATTAATATAATTGATAAAGGGTAAATAATTGCCGTTAACAACCAGAGAATTAAAGTGATGCGAATTGCTCTAGAAAATTCTCGAATTATAGACATAAATAATTAATTGGCGATTGGTTGAGATAATTTAATGATTGACTAGGAGCTAGGGATGAGGGTTAATATTTTTACTCTTGATTATTGACATAGAAATTATTTAAACTACTAATTGGAGGATATTTCATTTTAAATTATTAGAAACGCTCTGGTTGAAAAACAACAACAAATAAATAAAATACCAGAAATATTGTGACAAATCCTAAGATACCAATTGCCCAAGTAGAACGGCGTTCTAAGATGCCATTACCGGCTGCGTAAACAACTGGAGAAATTGCCAAATTCAAGCACAGCAAAATAAAAATAGCGAGTGGTAGCTTTTGTTTACGCCATCTTGACCAGATAAAAGCAATTGACTGCACGACATCGATTAGTAAAAATTTTCCTAGTAAATTAAGTCGTTTGTTCATGTTTAAATCCGCTCTATTTCGGTTCTCAAAGTCCAGACAGAGGCAATAGAGATTTATTACCTCTTGTTCAATTGCTTAAATCAATCCCACTACTGTGATCAACATATCTATTAATTTAATCGCAATAAAGGGCGCAATCACTCCACCTAAGCCATAAATTAAGATATTACGTTGTAGAAGTTGATTAGCCGTCAGCGGTCTAAACTGCACACCCTTCAAAGCCAAGGGAATTAAAGCTGGAATAATCAAAGCGTTGTAAATCAACGCTGATAGGATAGCAGAATTAGTGCTGGTCAACTTCATAATATTTAGACTTTGCAAATTAGCAGAGGCAAATATCACCGGAATAATTGCAAAGTATTTAGCAATATCATTAGCGAGGGAAAATGTTGTCAAGGCGCCGCGAGTAATCAGCAATTGTTTACCAATACTGATGATATCGATGAGCTTTGTGGGATCAGAGTCCAAATCGACCATATTGGCGGCTTCTTTGGCTGCTTGTGTACCAGTATTCATAGCTACGCCCACATTAGCCTGTGCTAGCGCCGGCGCATCATTAGTCCCGTCACCTGTCATGGCTACTAGTTTACCTTTTGCCTGTTCCTCTTGAATAACGCTGATTTTGTCTTCTGGTGTGGCTTCAGCAATGAAGTCATCTACTCCAGCTTCTTTAGCAATCACAGCAGCGGTAATGCGGTTGTCTCCAGTCAGCATGATGGTACGTACTCCCATGCGGCGTAACTGGTCAAAACGTTCGCGGATACCTGGTTTAACAATATCTTTGAGATAGACAACGCCGTAAATTTCGTGATCTAAGCAAACTGCTAGAGGTGTACCACCCAGGCGGGAAACTCGTTCGTAGGCGGCATCTAGTTCTGGGGTTTCGCGCCCGTTGCGGGAACGTACAAACCCTTTAATTGCTCCTACAGCGCCTTTTCGCGCCTCACGTCCACCAGGTAAGTTTGTGCCACTCATCCGGGTTTTGGCGGAAAATTCCACTCCTTCTGACTGGTTGCGGTCTAAATCTACCTTTGCGCCTAACTTTTCTGCCAGTCTGACAATTGATTTGCCTTCTGGAGTATCATCAAACACACTAGCTACCCAAGCGACATTAGCAATATCTTCTAAGGAATGACCGTTGATCGGGATAAATTCTTCGGCTAAACGGTTGCCAAGGGTGATTGTACCTGTTTTGTCAAGAATTAGGGTGTTAATATCACCACAGGCTTCAACTGCTCGTCCTGAGGTGGCAATAACGTTAAATTGGGCAACTCGATCCATTCCAGCAATGCCAATGGCACTGAGTAACCCGCCAATAGTGGTGGGGATCAGGGCTACCAACAAAGCGACTAAAATTGGCACACTGACGGGACTATTAACATAGTACGCCAGGGCTGGCAGAGTTGCCACAACAAACATAAACACTAGGCTAAGAACTGCCAATAATACCGTCAGGGCAATTTCATTCGGTGTTTTGGTACGTTCTGCCCCTTCCACCAAGGCAATCATCCGGTCAATAAACCCTTTGCCTGGGTCGGCTGTAATGCGGATGATCAATTCATCAGAGATAATGCGGGTGCCACCTGTGACAGAACTAGCAACATCTGAGCCTGATTCTTTTAGTACTGGTGCTGATTCCCCAGTAATTGCCGATTCATCGACGGAGGCGACACCCATCATCACTTCCCCATCAGTGGGAATGATATCACCAGCAACTACATAGACAGTATCGCCCTGTCTGAGGCTGGTGGAAGGAACTTCAGTAATTGTGCCATCAGGGGCAAGTTTTTTAGCGATGGTCTCTGATTTGGTTGATCGTAAGGTATCGGCTTGGGCTTTACCCCGTCCTTCTGCAACTGCTTCGGCAAAATTGGCAAACCAAACGGTGAAGAATAAAATCCCCGTTAATAAACCGTTGAACAGTTGGGGGTTTTTTTGGTTGGTTGGTCCAAACAGATTGGGATCAATTGTTACTGATAGGGTGATGATGGTGCCCACCCAAACCAAAAACATCACCGGGTTTTTGATTGCATATTTAGGATTAAGCTTGACAAAAGCATCCCTGATTGCTCTTAAATATAACCCTTTGGTACTGACCCTGGCTTTTTTATTTGATTGGCGGCGATCGCCTGGACGGGAACGTGGGGGTTTTTGTTTGGTAGTTGCAACTCGATTCATACTATTTTGTGTGCGAGGAGGTGGGAGTAGGGGAGTGCTGAGTCGTAATCCCCACATCTTCTTCTAACTGCGAGAGGCTATTTTCAAACCTTCGGCTATGGGACCTAATGCTAAAACAGGGAAGAAAGTCAATACCCCCAAAATCAGAACTATCCCAGCTGTGACACTAGTAAATACCAGAGAATCGGTTCTGAGGGTACCTGGGGTTTCGGGAATTGGTTGTTTACCAGACATGCTTTCAGCTAAGAGCAGGATGGCGATAATTGGGATGTAGCGTCCTGCTAAGAGGGGGAATAGGGTACTTAAATTCCACCATAATGCGGTGGATGCGGGTTGGGAATTGGCTAATCCGGCTAAACCTGAACCGTTGTTAGCTGCAGCGGAGGCATATTCATAAACTACCTGGGAAATGCCATGAAATCCAGGGTTGGTAATTCCTGAGAGGGAAATTGGATAAGCTAAGGTAATGGCGGTGGGAATTAAAACCGCTATGGGGTGAATTAGCAGCACGACGCTGGCGAGGACGATTTCCCGCTTTTCAATTTTGCGCCCTAAAAATTCTGGGGTACGTCCTACCATTAATCCTGTCAGGAAGACGGTGAGAATTAGGTAAATAAATAGGTATGCTGTTCCAGTTCCTTGACCTCCCCAGATAATCTGTAGAAATAAGTTAAATAAGGTAGAAAATAATCCTTGGGGCATCAAGGAATCGTGCATCCCGTTGACGGCACCACACATGGTGGCAGTAGTCATGACTGCCCACAGGGCAGTTTGTGCCCAGCCAAAGCGGACTTCTTTACCTTCTAAATTGGGTTGCTCTATTAATCCGAAGGTGGGATTAATGAGAGAATTACCTTCTAATTCTCCTAGGGCTGTTACTCCAATCAATACCACAAAAATTACAAACACCATCCAGAAAAGTAGCCAAGCTTGTTTGATGTTGTTGGCAAATACACCGTAGGTGTAAATCAAGGCTGCTGGGATCGAAATCATGGCAATCATTTCGATTAAATTAGAAGCGCCATTGGGATTTTCAAAGGGGTGGGCGGAGTTAACGCCAAAAAAGCCGCCGCCGTTCTCGCCCAACATTTTAATGCTCTCAAAAGATGCCACTGGGGCCTCTGGCAATATACTGTGTCCCGCCTTCTAAGGTTTTCACCACTAGAGTTCCGGCTAAGGTTTGCGGTACACCTAATATTAATAGAGCGATCGCCCCGATCACCGAAATGGGTAATAAGATCCGCGTGATCCCACGGGTGAGATCAACGTAAAAATTCCCCAATGTTCTACCTGTCAACCCACGAATAAAGGCAATTCCTACTGCTAACCCCGTGGCTGCGGAAGTGAACATCAAAAAGCCTAAAGCCGCTACCTGGCTAAAATAGCTTAAGGTTGTCTCACCTGCATAATGTTGTTGGTCGGTATTCGTCACAAATGAAATGACGGTGTGCAGCACAGTATCCCAGGTAGGCGCACCTAAGCCATTGGGATTCCAGGGTAAGAATCTCTGTGATACTATCAGCAAATATACCGCAATAGCCATGAGGAGGTTGCTGTATAGTATTGCTCGAATATACTGCCAACCAGTCATGTTATCTTTGCTGCGGACACCCGCTAATACGTAGATACTCCACTCTATAGGGTTCATTAGGGTATCTAGCAGTGTTCTTTCTCCCAAAAACACACGCGCTATGTACCTTCCCAACACCGGAGTTATGACGATAACGATACACAGTGTTAACCCAATTTGCAAAAAACCTTGTCCCATGTATTTCGCGCTCAATTAAATTTGAAGTGATAGCCAATTATGACAACTAACAGATCAACTGCTTGGCAATTTGACTGTAAGGGATTTGGCGATGTTTCTTATAGCTTGAATTCATTGATCTGGCTGGATTTACTATGATAATTTCTTGCTATTACCCTGATGTTTTTTGAAGTTTCTGTCAAGATATTTAAATTTTCCGGTTTTTCATTTATCTCGCTTGTTAATATTTTTTGGTTTATACAATACATCCTCAAAAGTTGCTAAACCTCGTCCATTTTGAAACCTGGACTAGTGCGGGACGAAAAGCCCACTACTACCACCAGGGAGCAAGACTTCCCTGCGGGACGCTACGCGCAGTTTGCTTCCCCTCCGGGGTACGGCGTGAGCGCTCAGTCGAACGCTGCTCCCACTACGCATGAAAAACTATGGTTCTCAAAATAGATGTGGTTTACTTTTGAATATATATCAATTTTTGCTAGTTATATTACATAATGGATTAATTTATCGTATAAGTTTACACATTTTTATTGATGAGACTCTACAGAAAACTGAAGATAGAAAGGAATTATATTGTATATTTAACATTTTTAGTAAAAATAATCTATCCTACCAAAATAATCTCCAAAAATCAAGATTAAATCTGAGATTACTCACGTTTGTCAAGGCGTGTATCAACTATCCGGGAGCAAACTAAGTACAGCTTTGCGTAAAATCGTGGCGAATTGAGGGTGAAAATTTAAACGCTCCAGGAGCGCAGAGTAACGCGGAGAATTCGCTACGAATGGGAGCATCCCAAATGTGTAAATTTATTTTTTTGTAGTGATGGATCTCTAGCCCGGTTCCTGGATATTAGGGAGCAAGATGCTCCCACTACAAATTGTATTTTGTTCAAGATTTTTTACCACAAAGACACAATGTATTGGACATGAAAAAGGCTGTAAATATTTGGCTTCATTATATTATAGTCATCCTCAAATAGTCGCGAGAATATCGCAATTACTCTCTCTGCGTCAATGGATACTTTGCTCAAGTTGGAAAACCATTCCATGCAATTCTCCTCTTCTACGGTTAATCAATCAAATAATTTAGAAAAATATGACAATATTAACTCGATTATTCACTATTAAAGATGGTATTTTCAACCGAGATAAAAATTGGCAGCCCTACTGGTTAATATGTATTGCCTTTGCTGTAGTGATAGGGTTGGAATACTTGACACCACCTCAATATGTATTTGGCTACCTTTATACCGGGACAATTTTGTTAGCCAGTTACCGATTAAATCGCGCCGCTGTGTTTGGTGTCACTCTAGCATCTGCGGTATTGACGCTATTAAATTTGTTAATTCCCCATATAGAATTAACTGATGCGCCAACTTTGGCAAATCGGTTAATTGCCGTAATAGCACTGTTAGTAACAGGATGGTTAAGCGATCGCAATCGTCGCCATGAAGAAGCGATCGCTTATACTCAATCACAATTACGCTCCCAAGAACAACTGGCTTTGATGCGGGAAGATTTTGTTTCAACCCTGACTCATGACTTAAAAACACCGTTATTAGGCGCTATTGAAACCCTAAAATATTTTCAAACTGGAGAATTTGGGGAAGTCACCCCCATGCAAGCAAAAGTATTGCAAACAATGGGTCGCAGTCATCGTAACACACTCCAACTGGTACAAACTCTGTTAGATGTGTACCGTAATGATGCCGAAGGACTGAAACTAGAGCGATCGCCTGTTAACTTAGTGACTATAGCAGAGGAAGTAATTGCTACGCTGATCCAACTAGCAAGAACACGTCAAGTACACGTTTCTTTGTATGATGGCGAATCAGATTTTCGGCGCTTTTTTTGGGTAAATGGCGATGCTTTGCAACTTGGCAGAGTTTTCAGCAATCTTTTGATTAATGCTATTAATCATACTCCCCGTGGCGGTAAAGTGGAAGTAGTATTAGAAGGTAATTCTGGGGATCAAGTTGTAAAAATTCTCGATAGTGGCCCTGGTATTACTCAAGAAGAGCTACCCTATCTATTTGAGCGATTTTATCAAGGCCATAGCGATCGCCATGTTTCCGGATCTGGATTGGGACTTTACTTAAGTAGGCAGATAATAGAGGCGCATAGCGGTACAATTTGGGCAGAGAATCGCTCTCCACGAGGTGCATTGTTTGGTTTTAAACTTGCTGCTTCGACAATTCCGGGGAATTGAGGAGATGGGGAGAAGCGACAAATGACAACTGAACTTTTGACTTTTGACAAATGACAAAACCTGCTACTGTAATCAGAATCTTACTTGTTGAAGATGATGAACTTTTTCGTCTGGGACTGCGGATGCGGTTACAGCAGGAATCGGGTTTGGAGATTGTAGCAGAGGCTGAGGATGGAGAACAAGCTGTAGAATTGGCAAAACGCTATCCATTGGATTTGGTGTTGCTGGATATCGGTTTACCGGGAATTGGTGGGATAGAAGCTTGTCGCCAAATCAAGCAGCAGTACCCAACTTTACCGATTTTAGTTTTAACGTCTCGTTCAGAAAACCCCCTGGTTGCACGTTTAATTGCTGCTGGTGCCCAAGGTTACTGTCTTAAGGGTATTCCCCCTGAGTCTTTGATATTGGCTTTGCGTTCAGTGGCTGCTGGTGCTTCTTGGTGGGATCAAACGGCGACTACAGAAATTAGGGCAGCGTTTGAGGGTAATTCTACAGCAGTTTTGCCCACAAAATCTACTGAAGCCTTAGAAAATCCCTTAACTAAGCGAGAACAAGAAATTTTGGCGTTGGTGGCCACTGGTAAAAGCAATCAAGAAATTGCGGAAATTCTCTACATTGCGCCTGGTACTGTGCGGGTTCATGTCCATACGATTTTACAAAAGTTAGAAGTCCGCGATCGCACTCAAGCTGCAGTTTTAGCGATTCAACAAGGATTAGTGGCGCCAGAATTGTTAATTAATTAGTCTAAAAAGTATTAGTGTATAATCAAACAGGTTATGAGGTTATGGTGGGTAAAGATGACTGCTGCTGCGAATATTTCCACAATTAGCCCTTTAAATGTGGCTTCCCATACCTTATTTGTTTGCAAAACCTGTGCCAGCGTTTGGGAAGAGGGAAAGCGTGTCGGTGAAAGTGGCGGTCAAAAATTACTAGAACAGATTCAGCATCTCGCACAAACTGCCGGAAGCCTGCCGCCGCGTGATTGAGAGTTGCCGCGGCATGGTGAAGTTCATCGCGGAAGAGAGGCAGTTCAATGACTATGTTGGCCTCGGCCAAGGCCCATTCTATGGCTTGGCAGCCGAAGCGATGCTGAAGGTGAAGGAGATGGTGAAAGCACCTGCAGAGGCGTATCCATCGTTGGAAGTCATGCACGGACCCAACTATTTGTTGAGCCAGAAGACACTGGTAACTTTGCTTCATGCCGAGAGCGCACGAACGTACGAATTGGGGTTACTGGAGCGCTTGCGACCTTCAGGAGCGTGCAAGTTCGTAATCTGCGACAAGGCTTGGAGTAAGATCCGCGAGAAGGCGGACTTTGTTTTCGAGATCGGCTCAGGACTCGCTGAATTGGCGTATCTGCTTCTCATGATGCCGGCGATGCAACTTTTCGCATATGACCGCGCCCGTGCCACTGGCAACCCACTCGAGTAACTGATGTGAACCAGAGGAGAGCAGATGAAACTGAAGCCGAAGAAGATAACAATA
>CAVYXS010000262.1:0-52679 GCA_963772205.1 uncultured cyanobacterium | reverse complement strand
ATAACATATTAAACTAATGAACAACAACATAGATGAAAATTGATGCTTAATTTCAACATCTTGCAGAAGTTCAGCAGCGAGTTTAAATTTAACTAATAATTAACTAGACTTAATTCTCCCATAATTTTTTGGCTGTTAATCATACCTAATTAATTAAAAAAATGCCCCCCTTTATGGAGGCTATGGATAATGTTTGACGCAAAAAAGGAATGCTATTTATCTTTTAACCTTAAATCGATGACAGTGGCATTGAAATTATAGTTAAATCCTTCTAACTCAAATGGCATACCAATTTTTACTTTACTGTTACCTATAACAGGGCCAGTTTCAGTGATTTGAGCTTTACCTTCTAAAGTCAACAGCATATCTGTACTAAAATTATTGGCTCTGGGATCTGGTAATTCTTTGACAGAACCATCAGGTTGAGGAATAGTTAAGGTTCGAGGTAACTGTTGAATAGATTTAATTGCAATCTGACCGTGGGGTTGATTGCGGATAATTACATTGGTTTTACCACCTTTTGTAAATCCGTTATTAAATAACTGTTGAGGATCGCGTACATTCAAACCACGAACTATTAAATCTACCTCGATAGGTACGGTTTTTGTAACCCGACTTGGGCGACAGAACCGGAAGTACCAGGAAAGATAAAAATGCCGAATATAACTAGCAGAATTACCAGCCCAGCACCTAAATCGAGGAGGTTGATTTTGCCGAACAAGCGACCTTTGGAATCTAAAATAGCCATAACATAATTTTCCTAGATGAAAGCGGAGTAATTGATGGTAGCAGCAATGTTCCCTACAAGAAAGAAAACTAAAAGCGCTTAAGGCCTTGCAGTCATGCGACAGTCTATCATAACTTCTCAAGTTCCGAGCAGAGTCAGCACAGCTTCAGAGGTCTCGCTTTTTTTCGTTGCTACTAAAAAAAATGTGTTCTCAGTTGGCAGTTTTAGCCCAAAAGCTGGGTTGCAGTCAAGAATTAGCGATCGCTTAGATTGTCTAGCCCTCAGACGCTGTTTGATTGAGAGACTTGATGTTACATATTAAGTTTAGAATGCAACTTAGAACGCTCTAAACACGTCTTGGAATTAGTTTCATAATTTTCAGTTCCCTCAAGAGTATCCTCAGACTAGATTATGATTTATTGGCAACAATTTCTGGTAAATTACCGTTTCTGGCGGCGTCGCTGGTTGTATCCATTGATTTCGGTAGTAGTCGCCCTGAGTGTATGTCTGACTACGCCCCTACCGGTAAGGGCTTTTGATTTCTTACCGCTATTATTACAGGGAGTCCAGGTACTTCAGCTTTCTAATATATCCGATTGCCAAGAAACTGAACTTGGTAAGCAGATTAATCAGGAACTACAGAGTGGACAAGTTCGCCTTTACCGCAATCCAGAAGTTAATCGCTATGTAGAACAAATAGGTAAGCGCTTGGCTGCTCATAGCGATCGCCCTAATCTCTCCTATACTTTTCAGGTTGTTCAGGATGATTCTATCAATGCTTTTGCTACTTTGGGAGGGTTTGTCTATGTCCACACAGGCTTGCTGAAAGTTGCAGATAATGAAGCGGAACTTGCAAGCGTACTCTCCCATGAAATTGGTCACATCGGTGCAAAACACTTAATAAAACAGATGCAGCAAAAAGGCCTTTGAAGGTGGTTTACTAACAGCAGCAGGTTTAGACAGTAATCAAGCCGTCGCCATTGGTGTCCAACTAGCACGAGACTTACCACGCAGTCGCAAAAACGAATTTGAGGCAGATCAAAGAGGATTAAGAACGTTGACACGCACTGGTTATTCTCAGTCAGCGATGGTTTCTTTTATGAAAAAGTTGCTCGGAAAGAGTTCTACTCCAGCATTTTTGAGTACTCACCCCGGAACAAGCGATCGCATTACCGCCTTGAAAAATGCCATTAATGACCAACCTAGCAATGGCAGTGAGGGGTTGGATAATGCTAGTTATAAAACTAATGTCCGCGCTTTGGTACGGTGAGACAATCGCAAGAGTCAAGATTTATTACTCCCCATTCCCCCATTATGCTCGCTGCTTGTTGCGGCGATCGCTTCTGATTTTGGCTGGATCAACTTTGATGACGGCTTCGTCTAACGATAAGGTACGGACGTGCTTTTTAAAGACGTTGACTTGATAAACTAGCTTATTTGTGATGTCTAGTCCAGTCAACCAGCCACTACGGGGGTGATAAGCGCCAGTATCTATGTCTAGCCACCCCCGTCCTTCTGCTAGATTACCAGGTGAGACGCCTGGAAAAGTAAAGGTGATGGTGTGACCGATAATAATCAACTTATCAGGAAAGTAGGGCTTTTCAATCCCGTGAAATTCGTCTCTGATCCAGCAAAATTGGTCTGAGGTTTGTTCTGCTAAACTCAGGGTTGGATCAACACCAGCATGAGTTAACCAAACATCTCCTAAGTCGAGATATGTTGGCAGATTTTTGAACCAATCGAGATGATCTGGGGGAATAGTCGCTTCATGATAACTGGCTACGGTTGCCTGTCCGCCACCGTATAACCATGCTTGCATGGCTTGGGTGGTCATACCGCCGTTAAAAATGTTTAATAACATCTGCTCATGATTTCCCAGTAGACATGGGTAGTTATTTTTCTTGACAAAATTAACTACTTGTGCGCTATCAGGTCCACGATCAATTAAGTCTCCGAGAAAATAAACTTTATCGTCGGATGTGGGGCAATTGCACTCAAGAGAGTCATCAATCCTTCATAGTGACCATGCACATCCCCAATAATAATTCTCCGCTGGCTAGTTTCGCTCATTTGCTTTTAGCTTCAATGATATTGCCTAATATTTCTGCTACAGTTTCAGCGGTCTAGATTCCGCAAATAAAGGACAAAATCACTTAATAAAGTGTATTTTATTCTACAATAAATCATTTTTATATAAATAAAGCACTCTAGTAAAGACGCTGAACATATAGTTTACCGCGTTTCCCTCTCACAAGACCAGCAAAATTCATCCACGTTAGCTTAAAATTTAGCCAGTCACTCTATAGCTTACTTGGAATTTTACAATGTCTGAACAGTTCTCAGCGGCAATTAGTTCGCGCATCTGCAACCATATGAATGAGGATCATGCTGATGCGGTGGTTCTTTATGCTCAGGCTTTTGGTGGTTTAACAGAAGCGACAGCAGCCGAAATGCTGTCAATTGATTCTCAAGGGATGGATTTAACCGCACAAGTGAATGGGGAAGCCGTACCGCTTCGTATTCCGTTTGATCATGTTTTAGCAGATGCGGAGGATGCTCACCAAACTCTAATTGCCATGATAAAACAAGTAAGAATTAAAACAAAGTAGATATTGTTGGTAGATTGAGAGGTTTCAAAGTAGAAGATGAAATGAGACTTCTCTGTCATTATCTTAGTGTTTTGGGTTTCAAAATTTTTTTGAAACCTAAAACACTAAGACACTAAGATTGTTCATCTGTTCTAGTATACGTAGTTATATTTAAGTAAGTCGGCGAGAAAAAACCAAACTACATTAAGTAATGTTAAATTTAATTGAATTGGCTTGTAGTAAGCGGCTCTAGCCCTTAAGAGAGGACTAAAGTCCCCACTACAAACCTTGAATTATTCACGCCGTTTTACTTATGCAAAAGATTCGATTTGTTGATTTATTTTCAGGAATTGGGGGAATTAGATTAGCTTTTGAACAGGCGGCTAATTTATTAGATATAGAAACTGAATGCGTTTTAAGTAGCGAAATTAATCTAGATGCTCAATTAGTTTATGAAACCAATTTTGGTCATCAGCCTTTAGGTGATGTGCGGTTAATAGATCAACTACCAGAGCATGAAATTTTATTAGCTGGGTTTCCTTGTCAATCTTTTTCTCATGCGGGTAAAAAAGCTGGATTTGGAGATACACGAGGGACACTTTTTTTTGAAATCACTAGATTACTGGATACTGATAAACCAAAAGCGTTTATATTTGAAAATGTTCGAGGACTTTATAGTCATGATCAAGGCAAAACATTGGCAACAATTAAGCACGAAATGCAAGCTAGAGGCTACAGTTTTGATACTTTTTTACTCAACAGTGCTAATTTTGGCTTACCCCAGAACCGTGTACGAATTTATCTTGTAGGAGTTTTAAATGCGTCTCCCATTTTTGATTTGATGTCAGATGTGGGACCAAAAGATTCTCACTCATATAATACACAGCAGCTATCTTTATTTTATCCGGATAAAAAGCCGGTAACTGTTGCCGATATCTTAGAAAATAACCCTGATGCAAAATATGATTGTTCAACTGAGTTTGTCAATGCTTTGCAACGAATATTTAATCATGATTTAAATCGCTTACATGGAGTGCGCTTGATTGATTATCGCGGTGGTAACTCGATTCATTCCTGGGAATTAGGATTGCGTGGTGAATGTAGTGCAGATGAAATTGCATTGATGAACAAGTTTATTTTAAAGAGACGTAATAAAGAATTTGGGCGTGAACAAGATGGAAAGTTATTAACTAAGGAACAAATAGCTAGTTTTTTTGTGCATCCAAATCTTGAAGAAATTCTCAATTCTTTGGTGGCAAAGAAATATATTAAATTGATTAATGGTAAATACAAACCTTTAGCTGGTAATTTTTCTTTTGAGGTTTATAAGTTTGTCGATCCGAATAAAATTTCCGTCACCCTAGTTGCTAGTGACGCTAATAGATTGGGAGTTTACCACAATCAGAGAGTGCGGCGACTGACTAAGCGTGAAGCAGCAAGGTTGCAGGGTTTTCCTGATAGTTTTATTTTACATCATCATGATGATAAAGCTTATTATCAATTGGGCAATTCTGTGAGTGTGAATGTAGTTCAATCTGTGGCTAAGGAAGTGCTTTTGCAAACATTTATTCCATCGCCTACAAGATTATCCCCGGCTAAGTTTTAGTCTTCTGCTTTTAATAACCAAAAACCAGTGTAAGTCATCCCCGAATCATCAGGCTGTACTAATAAAAAGTGCAAGCCGTTACTTTGCTGCTTCCGCTGTTCATAAATTTTAGCAGCGGCTGTAACTTCTGAATCTTCAAAAGTTGCCACAATCCATCTATCTACCAAACTAGCTTCTAAAACCAAACCATCAGGGGCGCCAGCAATATAACTCAAAGCTACGGGACGGGCTTCTTTTAACCACCGTGCCAAAGGGAGCGATCGCCTACCACCATATATTACCACACCGGGAACGGCTAGTGTTGACGCTAACCCCAAATTTAGGGGTTTCAAATATTCTGGTGTATCGACAATCGGAATTGGGCGTTCTTTAAATACATTTACCAGTTCACCAGCAGTTAAAGTCGCAAAACGCCATTGTTCACCCCAGAGGTTTTCTGGTAATGGTGTTGGGGGTGGTTTATCGATTACTAAAGGATATTGCTTTTCTTGTAACCATTTTTTTAACGCCAAAGTGCGGCGGGTAGCTTCGACTTCAATATTTAAATTGCGTCCAGCGGCTGCAATTAAACTTAAAGATTGAGGACGAAATACCTGGATTATATCTGGGAACTTGTCACCGGCTGCTAACTCAAGTTGAGAAGTTATCCAAGTGGAATTTGCTTGTGATTGAAGACAGATGGCTGTATATTCAAAGCTGCGAGTTGTGTCGGTTAACAACAATTCCCATAATATTTGTCCAGTTGCATCTCGTTGGGGAGTACGATAAAAATCGGCTTGCCAAATTTTCATATTTTTTCATTAACTACAGAGGAAGGCAAAGACGGAGGGGTTAATTAACGCCCGTAGGGGCACGGCACTGCCGTGCCCTGACACCGCGTGATACTAAGATGAAATTTTTTTTGTGGCGCTAAATATTATATTCATTAGCTATTTGTAGCAGCAACTACTTCAAATGATATCGCCATTGCAGCCAGTTTTTTCGTATCAATCCCACGCACACCTGATGGTAGTGTTATGCCTTCAACATTTATACCACCACGGGTACCTGCATCTAGATCATTGAGGAAATTAGTTGTCAAGTCTAAGACTTCATCAGATACAGGAAGCGGGGATCTTGTGCCTGCAACTCCCCTATTTTTGGCAATGGTTTGCAATGCTTTGAGAGCAGTTCGCAGCGGCGTGGTGCTGGCAATTATTAGGACTTCTGAATTGCCTAAAGGTTCGCCGATGGTAAGTTTAAAATTATCATCAACGCTAGGAATTACTAGCTTTTGTTTGGGGTTTACAAGTGCAGCATTGTCTGTAGCTGACCAATTATTAGGAAAGATAACTGTCATTTCTCCTTCGGCATCAATCACCAAAATACTAATATAAAGTGGTAGAGATTCTTGATTTTCAACTTCAAAAGCAATCTGGGTTTTTATGGGTAATTGACGCACCCCAGACTCGGAAAACTTAACAGGTGAAATTGGTGCTGGTTTATTTGACCCTCCGGTTTGTGGTTTAACACCACGAATCGGAGAAATTTCGCTCACTATTTCTTTGCTACCAGCGATATTCATCGAGGCGGTAACATTGATTCGGGATGTTTGAGTATTGCCTAGCATCTGCTTAACAATTCTGCCTGCTAGGAGGGATTTTAACTTAGGTTGTAACCGTTTCACAGCATCAGTTACTGTTTCTCCACTTTTGCCAAAAGAGGCGGGAACAATTTGGTTGAGTTCTGGTAAAAATAAGCCAAAACTACCTACTTCTGGCAGAAAAGATACTCGTTTTTTCTGCAATTCTTCTAACTGACGTTGAGTTAAACGACCAAAAATGTATTGTACTTCTTGCCCGCCCAATGGTTTAGCTTCAATTCGTGGAAGTGCGTTTAAAGCTTGTTTTGCTGGCTCAGTGTTATTTTCGAGGGAATCATCAAGCCCAATTTTTAAACTTAAATCGTTGGGTATACTCCGGATGCGTTCCTGTAATAATGTTCCTGGCTGGATTTGCAATCTTTGCTGTCCAGTCTTGAGCAGTTTCCCTTGGCCAATTAATCCTTGACGGGACTGTAACTGTACTAATCCCCTTTCCCCACCTTTATTATCTAACACTGTGAAGACAGCATCTTTTGTGAATGCTGCCAAACTTTGGGAATCCAGTCCACCTAACCACAATTCTACTTGGTTTCCCTGGACTTTAGTAACTACAGCTTCCGCAGAAATAACAGGTGTATGTGTAAAATAAATAGGTGCATTTGTATTTTCTGTGCTAAGATTTGTTTCTATTTCAGGGTTTTGAGAAGTACCGTTCATATTACGACTAACATTAACGATCGCTTTATTGATAGATTCATCCCCAGTTTGCTGCCAAAGATACTGAGCGAAAACATAGGTAAATGCTCCTGCAGCAAAATCATTAAAAGATGTATCACCAGCAAGTTGATCACGTTTGGCGCTGGAGATGACAACACCCTTAGCAACTCCTTTGCGGCGCAGTTCAATAAACTTTTGTGGTGAAATTCCTAGTTTTCCTAACCATTGACGCTGATAATCTAATTCCTGTTGACTCGGTTGCAGCAGTCTACCATCACCAGCAGATCGGACTCGGAAATTTCCTCGCTTACCACCGCCCGAATGACAACTATCTAGCACCACAGTCACATTTTCTGTCTTCAATGCAGACATAAGTAAAAATAACGTATGTCCCATGATATGATTCACCGGTCCACCTTGGATCGGATATCCTGGCGGCAAATTACCATCTACAGGAACCAAGGTACTATTAAGTCCATCAGGTTCATCGCTGTCAGGATCTTGCATCTGACAACCATGTCCAGAAAAGTGAAATACTACCACATCTCCAGGCTTGGCTTGATCAATGAGGTGTTTTTCAAAAGCGTTGAGAATTCCCTGACGGGTGGCTTGTTGATCAGTCAAAGTCAGGATATCTTTTGGCTGAAAACCAAAGCGATGAATTAATAATTCTTGCTGCAATTTAACATCATTAACACAACCGCTTAAAGGATTTATACCATTACTATATTCATTGATTCCCACGAGCAGCGCCAGTTTGCGTCGTGTACCTTGGGCGAGGACTTTACTATATTGTGCGCTTTGTTCGATAATATCCAACTGGCTTAACCCGATGGTTGCTAATGCAGAGGCAGAGAATTGGAGAAATTGACGGCGTTTGATGTAGGACATAATTTACTCCTGGTGATTTCAAATTTGTTTTGTGTTAGTAGTAAGGACTAAAGTCCTTCTTTTATATGAGGAGGACTAAAGTCCTCACTACGAGTTCTGAGTTCCTATACCTGGATATCATATTCAGTTCTCCGTGGGAGAAGCTTTAACAACAACATATATTTCTCATGTGTCGGAACATATGCAAATTTCAAACATGGCGACAGGAATTTTTTGGTAAACAAACCGCCCACATTGTAGGGATGGGGTCTCTCCGTCCTCCATGTTTCGTGTTCTGAACTCGGCGTTTCGTGTTCTGAACTCGGAGTTTCCTGTTCTGCTCTCAAATTGTTGAGTTTTGTGCGGTAAGAGTCAAGTATTACTCACAACATTTCAATTATTGAACTGGGAGTATGAGATTGCAAGGGGCAAAAATAAGAATAAACACAGCAAATAACCACTTTTTTTTGTGGGATGGGCGGGTAAGATGTGTAGGAATAAAGAGATTTGCCGGATAATTATGAATATCACTCTCTTTAAAAGAAACCGCAAGACAAATTAAATGTCACCTTACCTTTATCCTGTCATTGAAACCGCAGAAATAGAAACTACATTCACAGAATTAGCAGAACAATGGCAACGTGAAACAGGAATGCTCTCTGTAATTACCAAAATATCAATGCATCCTGCTTATCAAAGAATCATCGGCATGGGACAACCTGTTGTACCTTTGATTATGCGCGAACTTGAGCGCGAACCAGACCATTGGTTTTGGGCGTTAAGTGCAATTACCGGAGCAAATCCTGTCCAACCCGAACAGCGTGGTAGGCTCAAGCAAATGGCTCAAGCCTGGATTGAATGGGGAAGAGCAAATGGATATAGATGGTAAGCTCGAAAGCTATAAACAAAACAAGTTTCCCAACTTATCGCGCACTGAGTATTTAGTCACGAGTCAGCAAAGTACAGAATATAATTGTTTTGGTTGGGCTGGAGGTGAGAGCGATCGCTGGTGGAGTCCAATAGACCCAGATAATATGTATTTCTGGGTAGAAGGTGTCACAGCAGAATTAACTATGTCAGCTTTTATCCAAGCATATAAAACCTTGGGTTATCAACCTTGCGACAATTCCGACTGGGAAACAGGTTTTGAGAAGATAGCAATATACGCTACTTCTGATGGTGAACCAACCCACGCAGCCAGACAATTACCTAATGGGAAATGGACAAGTAAGCTTGGACGCTGGGAAGATATTGAACATGAACTTGAAGGTTTGACAGGCGAAATGTATGGTAGTGTACAGCAAATTTTAAAACGTCCAATTTCTTAATACATATATTGTGGGGTGGGCGTCTCGCCCGCCCGTATCCAGGGGCTGGATGTCCACCCCACAAAATTGGATAATTTATTTGTTGGAAGTCCCTTAACGCTCTTGCTTCACCGCCTGAACTGCAGCATCAGCATTGACTAATCCTTTACCAAATAGGTATTGTTGTGTTTTAACTTCGGAAGAAGCTGTATCTTCATCAGCAATTTTCAGTCCTTCATAACTGGCTGTGGATTTGAGAATGCTGATCAAACGTTGTCTGGTGAGGTTGGGATTTTCTCCTTTCATTAAGGCGACTACTCCGGCGACTGCTGGGGATGAGAAAGATGTGCCTTGCACCCACCAATATTTACCTCTAGGATCAATAACGTAAGACCAAGGAGCAGAGGGTTTGGATACACCTTGCCAAAATGCGTCCAGCCAGGTGCCACCTGTAGTGGGGATTCCACCCACCCAGCCCGGTGTATCTAAGTCGCCGCCTGGTGCAACTACATCTAATCCTTTACCGTAGTTACTGTAGGGCGCACGATTACCAGTGAGATTGGTGGCGCCAACTGCAACTACTCCTTTGTAGCCAGCGGGATAAGCTACTTCGTTGTGATTTTCGTTACCTGCAGCGGCGACAATCACAAGTTTGGGGTGTGCTTTGAGTACGTCGGCGATCGCTTCTTCATCTTCTTGATTTGGTAGACTTCCACCTAAGCTAAGATTAATTACATCAGCGCCGCGATCGGCTGCGTAGCCAATGGCTTCAATGAAGGCAGAATTGAGAAAACTACCATTGAGTCCAAAGACTCGCACTGGTAAAATTTGAGCTTTTGGTGCTACTCCTACTAATCCTTGAGCATTTTTGGGATTAGCTGCAATGACTCCACTCACCCAAGTTCCGTGAAATTCTCCACCGACTTTATTACGAATAAAGCGACGTATCACTTTAGCGATTTGCTCTAGATTGTAATTTGGGTGGTATTCCTTAATCTGTAGTGCTTCTTGGGGGTATTGTTCGATTAATTTGGCGTCGGATAATTGAAAGGTATCCTGAAATTTTGACCCCAATATTGCTAGTTCTGTGGGGCTGATGCGAGTATCGGCGTCACCGATTTCACAAGGGTTACTGCTATCACCACCGGCGGAAAAATCCCAGCCGTGGACTTCTCCTGGACATTTATCAGGGGCTGTGACTGTGTATACATTATCTGCTAAATCGGGATGATCCCACTCAATCAGGCTGTCTATCACGGCGACAACTATACCTCGTCCACCGTTGCTACGTTTCCAAGCATCTGTCACCCGGATATCTGTGCGAGAAATAGCAGATTGTGGCTCTGTAGTTGGTTTTTGTAGACAGTTTTGCAGTGCTTGCCAACTCGATGACTGCTGTTGCAGACATTGTTTGAGGGGTACACTATTGAGGTGCCACGCCAACCCCAGTAAATTTGTGGTTGGGGAAATGCTGCGGCTAGATTGGGCTGTGGTATTATTGTTGCTCGAACTGTAAAATTCCTGGGAGTTTTTCAGATTAGCAACTTGTTGGGCAACCGTCTGTAGATTTTGGTTAGTCACAGATTGAATGAAATTAGGTGCTGCAGAACTGACACCTTTAACGCCGTTTAGCTGGTTGGCGACACTGAGGATTTTTGTACCTTCAACACTTGTAGATTTTACGAGATAGCGATCGCGGCTAAAGCGCAGTTTCCGCACGATCGCTAAATTATTTTTCTGCAAAATCGCCTGTCTCTGACTCTCGGAAAGTTGCGAGTCAAAGCTGATAATAATTTCGTTAGGTAAAATAATCACTTCTTGGCTTTGACTGCGACTCAACACAGGTAAGGTGGTTTGCACATAAGATTGCTGTTGAATCTTCTGCTGTAAAGCCTGGCTAGTTCCCGCTGGTAAATTCACCACAGCATAATTTTCGCCCAAAGGACTGACTTTTGGCGGCGTCAGATCACGACTACCACGCTGTAAGTCTTGCTGCAGTTGTAGGTACAGGGGCGCCGCGTTGATGTCACGAGTGCGAGTCTTTTTAAACGAAACGGCGATCGCATCTTGTCGCTGATTTAATGGAATCCGCTTTCCTTGATAAATGTAAAATAAATCACTATCGCTTTGAGCTTGAGCAACTGCGGTTACTTGTGGCAGAGTTGAGAACATACCTAACCCAGAGCCAAGACAAACTGCGAGTAAAAGGCCAGATGTAATGCGTTTCATGGTGTAATCTCCTTGTTGTTGTTATGAATTGGGAACGGGAGTATCCCAAATGTGTAAATTTATGTGTTTGTAGTGATGGCTCTCTAGCCCGCTTCCTGGACATTAGGGAGCAAGATGCTCCCACTACAAATTTTCTGAAGTGGTTAAAAAGTAATTTTTCTCACCACAGAGGCGCAGAGGGCACAGAGAGAAGAAGTTACAGAGGAATTCATTTGCGAGAATTTTTATCCACCTTGACAGGGGCACTCCTAACTCTCACCTCCCTCACTCCGATTCTCCAATCAGCGTAAAAGCTGCCCAATCTCCGGGACTGGGATGGGTTTTCATCGTCGTCAGCATGGCTTGTCTTAAGGCGGTAGCCTTATCTAATTTGCGTTGTTGGAAGTTTTTGTAGAATTCACCCATTAACTCTGCTGTGGGGGCGTCGGGGATAGACCACAGTGAGACTACGACGCTAGGAACACCGGCAGAAATGAGGGCGCGAGATAAGCCAATTACCCCATCCCCGGTAATTTTTCCCCTCCCGGTGTCGCAGGCGCTGAGAACAACTAAGTCTGCTTGCAATTTCATATCGAGAATTTCCTGTGCAGTTAATAAACCGTTTTTCCCCTGAGCATCGGGAGCAAATGCTAAAGCACTTCCTAACCCCCGGTAATCATCTAGTAAGCCGTGGGTTGCTAGATGAATAATTTCCGCTTGGGAGATTTTTTCGAGAATAGCGGCTTTAGTTGCTTGTTTACCTGTGATTGCTTTGGTGTTCAGTAAAGATGCGATCGCTTGGGCTTCTTTTTCTGCCCCTGGTAAGTTTGGTAACTGCTGCGGCTTTTCTCCTGGTGCTGGCGGTACACTGGGCATGGTAGGATTACCGACAACTAAGGCATTTTGGAGAGATGCAGTCCCTGGATGTCGCTGTTTGTGGGTTAAATCTAACACTTGAATTGATGGCGCTGTCAGGATGGTGTGTTTTTCAATGAGGTATTTACCTTGTTCATCTAGCAGTGCGGGAAAGGGAACAAGGAACAGGGACTCTTGAGGAATAAAGATAACTTTTTCGGTTTCTTGTTTGGGAAGCAAGTCAGCGATGGGTGCAATTAGCAGTTTGTGCAGTTGCTGTAATTTTTGTTTGGCTTTGGGTGCATCAGGATTTTGACCTACAAGAATACCACCACCGCGTCCCCTAGCGCCGATGGATTCACGACTGATGGTAACGAGTTTTTCAAGAGTGGTATTATCTTTTTCTTGTAGTGACTTGAGATCAACTTTGCGAAAGCCGACTTCGCCTGTGGGTTTGATCACCCAAATATAAAGTTCTGACGAATCAATAGTTTCTTGTTTACCCTTCTGGGAAAGTAAAGTCAAAATCGAATATTCAACGAGAGTGGCGTTTTGCTGTTTAGCGATTGTTTGCAGTAGTGGTAATGTTGGTTTATCGACTTTAGCTGAGGAAACTTGGGTAATACCACGCTGAGTATTCCTAGATAAGCGATTAGTTAATAACTCGACAAACGCCCTAGCGCGTCCCCGCTCAGAAATTTCTAGAGCTTCGTTGATTTTATTCTGAGCGATTAGGACTTGTTGTAGGAAACGGTAGGTGCGATCTTGTTGTTCAAAAATTGATATTTTGTAGCTATCGTTATTACCTAATTTTGCCCTGAGAGATTCCCAAAGCTCAATTGCCTCACTTAGGCTTTTCTCAGCTTCTGGAAGTTTACCAAATTCCCAGAAAGTAACGCCTAAATTTGTTAAACTTATTGATTCTCCTCTGGTGTATTTAACTTCTCGCGCAATTGCCACACTCTGCTGATAATATTCAATGGCTTTACTATAATTTCTTAGCTGCTGGTAAGCTATGCCTAAATATTGTAATGTTTGCGATTCACCCAGGCGGTCTTTAAATTCCCGCTCAATCACCAAATCCTGCTGTAGGTAGTCAATTGCCTTTCCCGCTTCACCTTTAGCATTATAAGCTAGTCCTATATTTCCTAATGCTTGTCCCTCTTGTAGGCGGTTTTTTAAGGAGCGAGCAATGGCTAAATTCTGTTGATAATAATCAATGGCTTTATCATAGTCAGGCAAGAAATAGTAGATATTACCAATAAGATTTAGCGCGTGACTCTCTTTTCTCTGGTCTTTAATTATTCGGGCAATTTCTAAACTCTTTTGAGCATAATAAATGGCTTTACCATAGTCAGCAAGATAATAGTAAGCACCACCTATATTTTGCAGAAACTCTATTGCAAATGAACGGTCTTGATTGCCATTTAATAACTTCAAACCTTGGCGAGAGATATCAATTACTTTGGCATAGTCTTCTAGATCAAGGTAAGCATCTGCCAGCTTTGTTAATGCTATTTTCTCATTTTCGGAGTCTTTAATTTGTCGTGCGATCGCCAAAGCTTGTTGATAATATTCAATTGCTTGGCTATACTTCCTCAAGGCACGGTATGCATCTCCTAATTGAACTAAAATTTCCCTTTCATTATTTCGTTTTGGCAGTTGCTGTACTATTTTTAATGCTTGTTGGTAGTAATCAATTGCTGTTGTGTAGTTATTCTGATAGACGTAAGTCATACCCAACAGTAATAGTACGACTGACTCATAGTTGCGCTGTTTGATTTCTCTAAAGATTGTCAACGCTTGCTGCCAAGATTCTCTAGCGTTGCCAATTTGTCCGCTACTTAACTGCTGGGTACCTTGCTTTAACAATCTTTGTCCTTCAGTTTTGCAATCTGCTGAGATTTGCGCTAATACCTGCTCCTGCTGAAATAGTATAGGAATATTGGCAGCAGGCAATGTCATAGTCAGGATGACAGTGATGAATGCGGTTAAACTGATTTTGTAATTATACCTGGATATCATATTCAGTTCTCCGTAGGAGAAGCTTTAACAACAACATATATTTCTCATGCGTCGGAACATATGCAAATTTGAGGTGGGGGACTCTACTGCTGTTCGGCGTTTGGTGTTCTGAACTCGGCGTTTGGTGTTCTGAACTCGGTGTTTGGTGTTCTGAACTCGATGTTTGGTGTTCCGAACTCGATGTTTGGTGTTCCGAACTCGGCGTTTGGTATTCCGAACTCGGTGTTTGGTGTTCTGAACTCGATGTTTGGTGTTCCGAACTCGATGTTTGGTGTTCTGAACTCGGTGTTTGGTGTTCCGAACTCGGTGTTTGGTGTTCCGAACTCGATAATTGAGATTTCAAACTCAATAATTCACGTTTCATACAATTGCACTCAATTACTCATAGGAATACTTACCCCCATCCCTCCATCACCCCACCTCCCTATCTAAAACTAAGACGCACCTATCAAGCTAAAAGCTGCCCAATCATAGGGATTTGGGTATTTTTTCATAGTTACTAGCATCGCATGACGCAAGGCAGCAGCTTTATCTGGGTTTTCACTGAGTTTTTTATAAAACTCTGTCATCAAGAATGCTGTCGAAGAATCTGATACACTCCACAATGAACCAACAACACTGGGAACTCCTGCAGCGAAGAAAGACCGAGATAAGCCAATCACACCATCACCAGTGATTTTACCCAGGGCTGTATCACCAGCACTTAGCACAACTAACTCAGCATTCAGGTGCAACTTTAGAATTTCTTCAGATGTCAGTAAGCCATCATCCTGACTTGATGGTGCAAGTGCTATTGCGCCAGGGATTTCCATTCCTGGTAAATCATTAAATCCTCCAGAAGTTGCTAAGTGAATGATTCTGGCTTGGGGCATTTTTTGCACTACTGCTGTTTCTGTGGCTGCATCGCCTGTCAGTGCTTGGGTATGAAAAATCGCGGCTATTTGTTTTGCTTCCAGTTCTGCACCTGGTATCTGTGGTAATTTCTGCGGTGGTTCTCCTGGTTTGCTGCTAATACTGGGCATGGTAGGATTACCCACAATTAACATATCTTTGGCTACTCCTTTTATTTTCTGTTGTCGCCGATAAAGTAAATTCAATACCTGAATTGAAGGAGCAGTAGCAATGGTATGTTGTTCAATTAAGTATTTACCTTGAGCATCTGGTAAGGCGGCGAAAGGTACAAGAAATAAGTTACCTTGGGGAATAAAGATAACATGTGCTTCGGGTTGAGTTGGTAATAAATCGGCAATGGGTGCAATTAATAATTGCTGCAGTTGATGTAATTGTTTGGTTGAGAGAGTCTCTTTGTTCGTATTAAGTTCAATACCGCCTTTTAAACCTATACTATATAGCGTTTTCTGACCTAGTGAGATATTCTCATAAGGGCACGGCAATGCCGTGCCCCTACAGTCGGCGATAGAATATTTTACGGTGTCTGAATAAGCAGCGCTATAAGCAGTAATAGACTGACGAATTTTAGTAATTAAATTAGATAAAGATATTTTTTCTTTCTGCCATAGTGGTTTTAGATCTACTTTACGGAATGCTATTTCACCTGTGGGTTTAATCACCCAAATATATAATTCTGATTCTTGGGTTTGCTTCTTACCATCTTGTGTGAATTCATCAGAAATGATGGAATATTGTACTAGCGTGGCGTTTTGTTGTTGAGCAATTTGTTTAATTTCTTCATTGCTTGATGCATTGACAGGTGAAGTATTTTTGTGGTTTTGTGTGGTTTGCGCCTGCGCTAGGGGGAAGGATGGCAAGAGACTGATGGCAAGTCCTAAGGTTACAAGGGTGAGAGATTTTAGATAGTGGTTCATTCTCAGTGGTATATATTTCTCAGGCTGGGCGAACATATGCAAAAATTAGCTAGGTTGGGTTTCGTAGTCAGCACTTTAGTGCTGTAAAATTCAGGACTAAAGTCCTGACTACGAGTGCGTCGCTGGTGTGATGAATTTTGCTGGTTTCGTAGTCAGCACTTTAGTGCTGTAAAATCCAGGACTAAAGTCCTGACTACGAGCTGATGATATGGACTACTAGAAGGTTTTAACTTTGCTGAATTTTTTCAACGGCGTCGCTGGCTTTTTGGGCTAAATCCTGTTTTCCTTGTTGTTTAAAGAGTGTAGATGCTTGGCGTAAATCAGCGATCGCTCCTGGTTTATCTTTTAAAAGATAGCGGGTAAAACCTCGGAAATAATAGCCATAAGCAATCTTGGGATTCATTTCCAGCACTTTGTCAAAATCTGTGTTGGCTGCTGGATATTCGTGTAAATCAAAATAAGCTACCCCTCTACCCAGGTAAGCATAGACATTGTTGGGTTCAGTCTTGAGAACTTGGTTAAAATCTGCAATCGCTCCCTGGTAATCTTCTTTGTCTAATTTGTCAAATCCCCGTTGCAGATAAGATTGAGTATCATTGGTATTCTCGTCGTTGGATTGGCGAACTGGTTGTGTTAGTTGTGGTTTGACGATTTCCAGCTTGTTGAATAAACTCTCAGCTTGAGCTTTGGGGCTGAAAGCCAGTGTTACTAATACCAGAGTTGCTGCGGCTAATTTTAAACCTTTCATTTTGTTGTTCCTCAAATAGTCAACTTTGCTTGGTTGTATCTATCTATTTCTGGGGGTGGGGGAACATATGCAAAAATTGAACTGGGAATTGGGAATTGGGAAAAAATTTTCTGGCGTTGTTGAATCGCCTCTGGGAACATTGCCCAGTGGTGTCAACTTAAGCTAGAAGTATTGATAAATCAACGCTTTGCCCCAAAGATCAAAACCCCTCTCCGCCTCCGGCACCTCTCCCCGTTCACGGGGAGAGGCTGGGAGTGGGGTTCCGGGTGTATCGGGCAAAGAGTAGGCTAACGCACCAAAAGACAAGGCTAATTACACAAGTTATCGATATTTTTGATCATCTGCTTCAAGTCATCTGAGGGCTTTTGCACGGAGTAGGCTTGTTGCAAGACATCTGACCACAGGTTAGAATCAGCAAAGTAATTGGCTTTGGCACTGGCGATGGCTTCTGTATTGGCTCGTTGTGCTTTGAGTCGATTTTCTAGATTCTTCAATTCTGCGGTGATGCGATCGCGTTTGTTTGCTTCCATGACTTGAAACGTGACGCTTTTAAATTGGGTTTCGGAAAAAAATGCTCGCCATTCGTAGGTTCTTCCTGGTTTGAGTGGTTCACCTGTATAAGTGATGTTCTGAGTCTGTGTTACTGGTTGACTCCATTCTTGATTACTGTCTTCAGTACGTAGTGTAACTTTTTGTACTTGACCTTTCCAGATAAATAAAGGGCGATCGCTCCAGACAATTCTCGTTTTATCTGCAATATCTGGGGAAACCATACAAATTTTCTTAACTATGGGATCGCGGGAACCACCTTTGCGCGGTTTTACAGGAGGTTTTTTGCCAAACAGAATCTGGGAAATGTTGATCCAAGAAAAGTTTTGTGGTGTTGGTTTTTTATTTGCACTAACCGCTGGATTAGGTAAAACGGCTAAAATGTTGACAGCTACGGCTGATAAAACTAAGGTTGACAAGATAAATTTATTCATCAGGTTTTTTCTCTAGAAAAATATATATCACGTAAAACCACAATGTTATGGACGGTAAAAACCAAGGTAACAGCACCGCACTTAATGAAACGTAAACTTGTAAGCTCACTAGTCCATAAACCCCGGTGATAATAGTTTGCAGAATTAACCATCGCCAGCGATATTTTCGTTTTTTTTGTGGTAATAAATATAAACTTTTTCCTAGCAATATTGCAATACCAATCACCCATAAATCTGGTATTGGTACAACTAATCTCTGAGTCAGGAAATGTTGTACTATATAAGCATGATATTCACCACCTGTAAAAATTTTCATATGAGGACGCCAATATTGAATAGCTAGTGGTGGTTCTAAAAAATTATCTTCACCATCTTTAGAAATACCTGCTTCGTCATATCCTCCAGCCGCAATAATGACAATTTTCTGCCCTAAGTCTTGAGTAATATTGTGATTTTCTAGTAGTTTCCAAGCCGGGATAGAAGAGTATACCTGTTTAGGAGAAATAGAAAAATCTATGATTGGATGCATCCACATTTGACCTAATAAATAACTCAAGGCTGTGACTAGTTGCAGATGCGCCCGTTTTGATGCCAAAATCGTTTGATTTTGTGGCTTTTCACTCTTGACGTAATCACTAATTTGCTGTAAAAAATTGGTTTTACTTTCTAATTTTGGCTGTGGTGAGTTAGGAAGTTGTTGTAATTGGTGTCCTAGAGTTAATAAACTAGCAAAATGCCAAGCCTGAGATTTAAAATTATCAGGTGATAATAGTTCCATATACCAAGGATGATTCTCAATTTCACCTGATAAACTCCAGTTAAGATTAGCAATTTCAGGTATTACCTTCAGCGATACTTCGTTATTATCTTGCGTTGTAGCAAACACAAACCATGTCGGCTTGGGAGATGAACCTACAGCAGCTTGAATAGATTTAGCGAGAATAGGATCATTTTGTTGTTGATGACAATCTAGGAGATAATCAATACCAATTACCCTTGCCTGATTAGCCACCAATCGATTAACTAGACTAGCTAGATACTTGCAATCCATTGGTTTAGGTTGAGAAATTTTAGCTTTTTTAATCGACTCTTCATCAATTTCCACCAAAACAACTGGTGGGGAACTTGCTACGGTGACAACTTGATTTGTAATTTGACGATAAATAGCTTGTAGCAAAACACGCCGCTCTAATAACCAGCTTTGCACTGGCAGTTGTAAACTAATGATTAACACTGCCGAAAGTGCGATCGCTTCTTGACGACTGGGTATCAGCTTTTTTAGACTTTGTTTAATACCAAAGGGTTGGAGACGGAATAAAGCCGCTTCTGGATGACGAAATAAAGAAGGAATTAAGTAAGCACTGGGATAAGTGAGATGCTTTTCTGATTTGAGATATTTCGAGGCTGCTAATAATGATGCGTGAACATCTTCGTATTTAGCTAATGCTGTGAAAAATGGTGATAAAAATTCTTCAGCAACGCGATTATGAATTGGTTCTCGCATGACTGCAACTTGACTTATCCCCAAATCAATAAGTTTATTGGCAATACTTAAACCCTGACAAGAATTAAAAATTGCTACCTGCAAACCCCTTGATTTAGCAATAATTAACGGTTGTTCTATCTCGCTAATTGATAAAGCAGTATTAGGCGCGATCGCAATTTCTCCTCCAGTCAAATTTGTTTCATTACTATGTCCAGCAAAAAATAAAATATCCCATCCGGCTTGAGAAGCGATCGCATTTACTATTTCTGTTTTTAATTCAGCAATATTTTTACCTGGTTGCCAACCAATAAATGTATAATCAATCAGAGATGTTAGTTGATTTAAAGCTGCTTTTTCGGCTGCAAAATCTAAACCAGTATCATCTCCTAAAATCACTAAAGCTCTAGCTTTAAGCCCAGAGTTTTGCTGAGAATTATTTACCGTTTCTCGTCTATTTATAGGTGTGCGAACAATGCGAATTTTACTAGTATCTAGAGCAAATTCTGTGCCAATTTCCCATACTTCCCAAGGTAATCGAGCTAAATCTAGAGGATGGCAACTGAGAAAAATATCAACATATTTATACTCTCTAGTTGCTTGAGCGATCGCTGCTCGAATATCATATAATTCAGCACTACGTAACCAGTGATGAAATACATATAAAAATTTTGCTTCCGCCTGCACTAATTGAGCGTGCCAATCAACCGGAGGAGCAGCAAAACTGCCAATTTCTTCTACCTTTCCTCGCAGTTGAGTATTATAAAACCGGAGATAAATTCGCTGCCATTCTTGATAAAGCGCCGTCAAATTTTCTGGATAGGCGAGTGTAATACCAATATTTTGTCCTTTACCCCAAGATAATTCAAATGAGCAGAGTTTATCAAATTGTTGAACTTTGAGATAAAAATTAGCAGCATTCATAATTATATTCGCAATGATAAATATATACTTGTATCATAGTCCCCTCCTCGCTTGCGGGGAGGGGGTTGGGGGTGGGGTTCTTGTAGCTCACAAGGGCTAAAAATCGCTATAGTGTTTGGCTAATTCTCTGTAGATATTTTGCAAAAATCGTCATCAAATAACCTTAAAGCCTACGCACTGGATAAAATGCAAATGGCGGTAAATTCACCTCAACACCATCGGTTAAACTCACACTCACCAAAAATCTTTCATTCCAGTTACCAACAACACGAGTAAATAAATAAGCATCGCCTTGTTCTTGATTTATCCCCTTTTCTAATAAAATGCTAGTTTGATCACTCACCCGCAGTTTTAAATGTGCAGGTAAAGCATCATGAGAAGCTGTGCCTAAAACTAACAACAATGTCCACAAATGGGGATCTGTTTCAGATAATACTTGCCAAGTTACAGCATATAACCGCAGGGTAATTCCTGCTAATAAAAAATCTTGATATGCGCCCCGCGCTTGGCTGGGAATTTCTAAGCCTTGATGCTGCAGTTGGGTGATAATTGTCTGAAATTCTTCTGTAGGACTTCGCATTGCAGCTACAGGTGTTAAACTAGGTAATAGTGTCCAAGAAAATTCCTGTGCTAATTCATCTAATTCATCCCATAACCAACGTCCTACATTTAGGGCTGGTTGTGTCAATAATTTGAGTAAATCTTTTAAGCTGGTTTTGGCTGAATAGTTATGTGCTTGCTGTGGTAAATTATAAACCCAGTTGAGTAATTCTGGATTTGTTAGTACAGCCGTTGCTTGTTCCCATGTCAACACTTCCCAAAGTTCAAGTTCAGGTGATTTTAACTGTGGTAATAGTGTGGCTAATTCACTTTGTATTGTTGCTGAAATTTGAGCGCTTTCCCGATTCACCTTTGGTAAAATAATTGCTTCTGGTTCTAAACAACGCAAATATAACAATAAGTTATCTGGCTCATTGTCAAACCAAGTCAAAGGTAGCTGATAAGTCCAATCTAAATCTGGTTGTAAATTTACTCTGTGCCGATTTTCTATCAGTTCTGGATATGAGATAAACCCAGAAATGATGGCTGATTCTTCTTCTTCTAAAACTTCTACCAAAACGTAAAAATGGGGAACATAGTCGGGTAAATCTACGACTATTTGCGGTAAAGAAACTTGAGAATCGTAGAGGCTACCAATGGGAATTAAGCACAGTTTAAATTCACCAACTTGCAAATTGGCAACAACTGCGATCGCATTAGCAAGTGGTGGCTGCAAAACTGTGCATTCTTGCCGATTAATTGTGAGATAATCTGCTCTATATCCTAACCATTGTTCAACAGCAAATAATGCCAAAGCATTAATATAAGTTTGCCATTGTCGGTTGACACTGGGAATTTTGCTACTCAGTTCTACCGCCTGATTAATTTGCTCAGGGCTGAGAGGAATTGCTGCAGTTGGCAGAATTTCAAAATCTAGCTCTATTTGGGGAGTGTTATTTGTTAAATTATTCATATTATTCAATTATTGTATCAAGATAACAACATACTTGGTCGGCAAACAGACTATTTTTCGCCTTACTTTTGGGTGTTTGAGCTTGAATTTCTGCATCTTTAATTAAGGTGGTAATTTGTTCATTCAGAGCCGATGAAATCTGATGTTCTAAAGCTTGGAGACGTTCTGGTTCAAAGTAATTTTGTGCTAAATTGAGGACGCGATCGCGTAATATTCTCAAAAGTTGCTGTTGCACATCAGCGCGAAATTCTTTGAGTTGGAGTAACCGAGTTACAGCATCCTGCGCCCTTAATCCTAAGCGTTTAGCAATTTCAGTCATTGGCATTTGTTGACAATATACTAGCTGTAGTGCTGTCAAAAATTGTTTAACTTTATCTGCTTTTTTAGCTTGTATTTGTTTCAATCGTGATTCAATGACAAAAATTAATGCTTCTTTTAAACTAGCTATAAACTGAGGACGATATAACTGTAAAAACTCCGCTTCTACGTCTTCATATTCTCCATAACTTGTCACTGCAAAATCGATAGCATTACCTTTACCAACAGCATCCAATGATTCTGTCTTTAGGGAACCACCACGGATATAAATTCTATATTTTCGCAAGAGAGAAGCAAGCTTTTGCAATTGTCTCATCACTGTTTCAACCATCAGCAGCTTACTTTTTTGACCTTGAATATTTAAGCAAATCGCTTGTAGTTGTTCAGTTGTGGGTGGCGGACATTTTCCCCTAATACCTAAAGAACGTTGTTGCAGTCGTTGTGTACGATAGACAAGGTGGTAACTTTCTAAAAGTCTACAGAAATATTCAATTTCACTAGATGTTAACGAGTGAAATTCGCTGAAAATACGCTTTAATTGTTTGGGACGAGTATCGTTAAGAATTGCCCAATCACTTATTAGGTAAACTCCCGATTCCAGTAAAAATTTAGTCAGCGCTGGATGTTGTTTTACTCTGATTTTTGTCCAGGATGTGAGACTGCTTTGTGTGTAATCAAAACTTTGTAAAATTTGCCGAGAAAGGCATTGATAAGAACTAGCTGGTTCTAATTTACCGTCGTCATCCAAGACATAAGGCAATAAATCAGCACAATTAAAACCATTAGCATTACCAAAATTAGCTGCTAATTGTAAGCAAACTTGCTCAATTTGCCAAGATATAAAGCAGAGTAAACAACGCTCTGCTAACAAGCATCTATCAGCAGAAGCATTCTGAGATAATTGCAGCAGCAGTTGCTGAATTTCTGTATCATCTACATCTCCTTCCGCCAGCAATTCTGGAAACGTATCCGCGAAAAACGCCCTAGCTTGGCGCAATTTTCTGGATTTGTCGATGCCCAGATGTATTAATTTTTACCAAAAGCCAATATTTTGATATAACAACCATAGGCACTTAAAACAGCGATGAATCGCTGACTACATACCCCGCCGAGTTGGTTTGGGGGACTACTAGTCTGTCTATATATTCTTAATTCTAGATGCACTGATCCTTATGCAGTTTTTTCCTTGAGGCTGATAAAACTGTATGGGAAGTTCCCCTAGCGACAGGGGAGGTAGGGTTGTAGGTATGACGGTTAATTGCCGAAATATCATTTAAGATTTTACCCAAAATGAAATTCATGATTTTGTGACTTTTGCAATATATCTCATACTTACTGATTTCAAAAAGAGGGATAATTGTGATTGAAATAGTTTTTTGATAAACCTTGATCCTCACTACTCTGGTTAAATAAGGGGTGAAACCCCTCTTGGCAAAATAGCATTAGGCGTATAGAGAATGTCCTAATAACTAATAGCAAGATATTGACTGTTGGTGTTGTATCAAGGTGATTTTTCAGGGAGCAGTTATACCAAAGGAGGTTGAGATGAGTCGTCTTCTTTATGAAAGCTCAGTGTCATATAAAGGATATCTCATCATTCCATTTGTTTTTGGCAAAGCAGATAATTACGAAATTTATTCGTATAAACTTCTGTCACAAATTGGGCATAAAAGCAAATTTCACAAAGCAGAGAATCCAGCAGAAATTTATGGCAGTAGCATTAATAATATCGTTGATATTGCCAAAGAACATATTGACGAACACTCAGATTTCGTCAGTCAGGGGGATAGTTTTAAGTCGCGCTACATTTACCAGCACAATTTGATCATCATTTCTCAAGAGGGGGGTAAATATTTTTATGACCATTATCCCCCAGAATTATTGAATAATATTGCCGCGCCAAAATTATTCAAATCAGCATACGAATGCGTCAATTGGATCAAACAGGGGCTGGATGGGCGACATATACGCTCAAGAGTTAGATAAAAAACTCCACGCCACTTGCGGGATGGAGTTTTAGGGCATGGGGTATGGGTAAGAGTTCCCAATGCCCTATGTCGGCGGGCGGCTATCCCTCGAAAGACACCTGGGGATGGAGTTTTTCGCAGACTTCCAATGAATAATATTAGTTGCGATCGCCCACTGAAAATATATACTTACCCTAGCTCATCTTCTTGCTTTCGCTGTAATAACTGATCAACTTTATTTTCAATAGCCTTGAGTTTTCTGAAAATAGTGGGGCGATCTTCATCAAGCGAAGCCAGCAAATTAGCCATTCCTTCTTGTAAATTTGTTAATCTCTCAACAACATTCTGTAGTTTGATCATTCCTTCTCGAAGTTCTTGGCGTTCCTGTCTAGCCTCAGCCATTGAATCTAGCATAGCTTGAGCGGCTCTGGCGTTACTTTCAATTAATTGCTTGAGTTCTTCATCAGTCATGATGATCTTATTTTTCTTATTACCTCTAGTATAATGGCGCTCAGTTCTGCAACAGCCTGCAAACAAATCCGAATTTTCTTTACTAACTGCGAAGGACGCAAAGGAAGAAATATAAGGAATATATCATATCTTCTCTAGTGTCCCTCAGGGTTAAACATCTTACCTCCTACATTCTCTCCAATACCTCAATCCCCAACAAAGATAGTCCCAGCTTCAGAGTTCTAGCCGTTAAATCACACAAAACTAAGCGAGATGTTCGCAGTGGTTCTTCTGCATTTAACACCGGAACTCCAAGATTGCGATCATAAAATTGATTAAATTTTTGACTCAGTTGAAATAAATATTCACACAGACGATTGGGCAACAAATCTTGTTCTAAAATACTAATCACTTCACCTAGTTGCAGTAAAGATTTTGCCAGTGTGAATTCTGTTTCATGCTGCAAGATAACTTTGGCATTATCGCCCAAGGCTTCAAAATTAATTCCACCCTTGCGGCTAATCCCTTGAACCCGTGCATAAGCATAAAGCATATAGGGTGCGGTATTGCCTTTGAGATCCAGCATTTTGTCGTAGCTGAAAATGTAATTACTGGTGCGATTTTGGCTTAAGTCAGCATATTTAACTGCACTAATGCCAACAATTTGAGCGACTTTGTGAATGAATTCTGCCTTTTCTGTGCGTTCTTCGGCTTGTAATCTCGATTCTACGTCTTTACGGGCACGGGCGATCGCTTCATCTAACAAATCCCGCAACCGCACTGTATCCCCTGAACGAGTTTTGAATTTTTTGCCATCTTCCCCTAACACTAAACCAAAGGGTACATGCACAAGTTCGACATCATCAGGAATCCATCCGGCTTTGCGTGCTACCTGGAAGAATTGGGCAAAATGGTTTGCTTGTCCAGCATCTGTTACATAAATTATGCGCTTGGCTTCATCTTTTTGCATCCGGTAGCGGATGGCTGCTAAATCTGTGGTGGAGTAGTTATAACCGCCATCAGATTTCTGTACAATCAAGGGCAGAGGATCGCCTTCTCTGTTGGTAAAGCCATCTAAGAAAACGCATTTTGCGCCTTGGTTTTCTACCAATAAGCCAGATTGTTGTAAATCTTCTACAACTGCTGGTAGCAAGGGGTTGTAAAAAGATTCGCCGCGTTCAATTAACTCAACGCCCAACAAATCATAAATTACCTGAAACTCTCGCCTTGACTGTTCACACAGTAGCTTCCAAGCATGGATTGTATCTTCTGCGCCTGCTTGTAATCTCACGACTTCTTGGCGGGCGATTTCTTGAAAAGCTTCATCTTCATCAAACCGCTGCTTGGCTTGGCGGTAAAAGCTGACTAAATCGCCAATATCTAAAGCATTAGCGGTGGTGAGAGCGTCTGGGTAAACAACCCGCAAGTAGGCGATTAACATCCCAAACTGGGTACCCCAATCACCGACATGATTTAGTCTTAGGACATCATGACCGCGAAATTCCAAAATTCGGGCGATGCTATCACCAATAATAGTTGAGCGCAGGTGTCCAACATGCATCTCTTTGGCGATATTGGGACTGGAAAAATCCACAATTTCCCGCAGCGGCGTTTTTGTCGTCGGGACACCTAATCTGGGATCTAGTTGAATTGCGTTTAGTTGTGCTTCCAGGTATGCTGTTTTCAGTTTCAGATTGATAAATCCAGGTCCGGCAATATCCGGTGGTTCACAAATTTCTGATACATCCAGTTTTTCCACTATAGCAGCAGCGATCGCCCTTGGTGGCAATCCTTGACGTTTGCTCAAAGATAACGCCAAATTTGCCTGATAATCACCAAATTTAGGATTACTAGCAGTCACCAAAATCGGATCGACTCCGGCGTACTCAGCGCCAAAAGCCGCGACTAAAGCCTGCTCAAATTTTACTTTTAGTTGTTCTTGTGTAGCGTTCATAAAGTAGTTGTCAGTTGTTTAAGCGCTAATCAAGGCGCATTGCAATATATTAAGACTGCTGGGGTTAGATCTGTACCTATAGCGGTTCTCAGTTGGATGGAATACAAAATTATATCGTCGAGTGTAGGGGCACGGCAGTGCCGTGCCCTTGAGTGTATTGGACTCAACCGATAACCGCTATATAGTCTTCCTAGAAATAGAATAAGTTGTATTTATAGATAATTGCTCTCAGTGATATTTTCCTTATTTTAACTGTAGCTGTAGCGGTGAACAATTTATGCCCAGCTTTAACAACAGAGCAGACAGTCGCTGTAGCCACTAGAACCAAGAGATTTTACTTAGGCAAGCACAAAAGTTTTAAGAATATATGATAAATATTACAATATAGTTTTGCGGATAAGTCTCATTATATATATATCTTCAATCTGTCCCCAATCACACTTAAATATTCAGGAACATTGGTCATGAGTAGTATAACTGAACAATTCGGCGAACTCAAAACTAACATTACCGGCGGTAAAGGCCCAACGAATATTCGCTCAACGCCTTCTACAAAAGATGGCACCAACATTATCAGCACACAACCTTTAGGGACTCGCGTCAAAATTTTGGATAAAACATCTGCTGAAGGTCGTACTTGGTACAAAGTTAATTATGGTACACAGCAAAAAAATGTCGGTTGGGTACGGGAAGACGTGATTACATTATTGCCTAACCAAAATCCAACTCCCAACAATGAAGAGACGCGGCTATATTTTGAAACTGATAAGCGCTTAGTCAGAGTTTATGAGGAAAGTTCCAAAATATACATGAATGTGTATAACAAACAAACCCAAAAAACCGAAATCAGCGGGGTTGTGGCTACGAAACTCAGCAAAGACCTGAAAACCTCATGGGAAGGCTATCTTGCCACCCAGGATGGACGTACCTACCAAGCCTTCTTTATTAACCGTGGTGCCACCCCAGCTGATAATTACTAGCAGCGACACTGGGGAAAATATTGAGCCAATTGAGACAGGCTTTGCTAGTAAGGGTACGGAGTATCAACAAATTGCTTAATTCTTAACTATTTTACCAGTAAATCAGGCAAACATGTCGCAAGCGATCGCCCTTAATTGCTTGCGACATGTTTGTTTAGGTAAGTAAACACGTTAAATTTTGTAATAGTAAGTATGGCATGTTACAGCTTTAGCTGTAAAGCACCAAAAGACTGTAAAAACAAGGACAACTTTTCGTCCTCACAGCTTACTTGTGATGTATAAATTATTGTTAAAAAATTAATGAGGAATGATATAGTCTCCTTAGTTTCAAAAACCATCACCATGAAAAAATTCATTCCTTTACTATTGACTGCAGCCTTACTTACTAACACTGTTGCTTGTAGTAAGCCCAGCGATAAGACTAGCAGTACTTCTGGCTCTACTCAATCCAATAGTTTGACAACTCAGCAAGCAATTCTACCCACAGGAACCACGTTTGATACTGTTCTTGAACAAGATTTATCCACAGGTAAAAACAAAAATGATGATCGCTTTTTTCTGCGAGTTAAAAACTCTGTTAAGGCGGGAAATATAAATTTCAAAGATGCCAAAATTCAAGGACATTTAGAAGATGTAGTCAAAGCAGTTAAAGGTAAAAAAGCTAGCTTGCATCTAATATTTGATGAAGTTGCCCTCAAAGATGGTACAACTTATCCCATTGATGCTACTTTAGTTAACACCGAATTAGAGACAAAAACTAAAGGCAAGTTTCTCCAGAATGCTGGCATTATTTTAGGTGGAGCAGTTGCAGGTCATTTTGTTGGTAATAAAGCTAAATTCAAACATGGTGGACTAGCTGGAGGTGCAGCAGCGACAGCTTTTGTATTATCTAGTCCTGGTGGTGAAGTAGTTCTTAAAAAAGGCAGCAAAATCAAACTGAAACTCAAATCTGATCTTGCTTCTAACCCCTAAAACACTTCAAAAATCCTTTCAGGGATTAGCAAATTAAAAAATATCCAATTATTTTCTCCTAGTAGTCCGCCAAAGCAAAAATGCTTGGTTAGTAGTTAGGACTTTAGTCCTAAAAAAGCGATAAATCACTGACTATCTTGCCATCCTTAAGCTGGTTAGTAGTTAGGACTTTAGTCCTAAAAAAGCGATAAATCGCTGACTACATACCAAGCATTATTTGTGTAGGGACTACTAGTCCCCTTCTTCCTATCCTTAAGCTGACTTAGTAAAAATCCGATAATACAACCTGGTACTAATTTCCTTCAAAGGAAAAAGCAGATATGTCAGAGGATTAATTGTCACAATAATATCTCGGAAGTCTCGCTTTGCTAAAAACAAAATAGTACGAGCAACTTGCGCTACAGACATTACGCCATAAGGATTGAGTTGACTTTTAAACGGTCCTAGAATTAACTTACGAATTACACAATTCCCCTCTAACCGTTTGAGGGTAACAATATTTCCTAGCGCTCGTTTACTGAGTTCATACAACGGACTGAAAGCTGGAAAAACCTCCGCCTCAGAAGTATTCACCCAAATTTCCTTTGTCGCTTTTGCTTGTGCTCCTGTGACAGTTGTCAAAAATATATCCATCAACTGTAAGGAAGAAAAGGTATTCACCTGATATGAGGAGTTAATGTCCTCTGGTGTGCGACTACCATAGACATTGATGCCGTGGTTGATAATTAAAATATCGACTTTCTCTAAACTTGCCCTCAGATCCGTTTCATTCCCTAACTCCCACGGAAGCACCGTCACCCCAGCTTGAGTCGCTAATTTGTCTGGATTAGTCGTCAATGCTATCACTTTGGCATTATACTTGACAAGTTCAGCAGTCAATGCTTGCCCTAAAGTTCCCGATGCTCCAGTTAAAGCGATGGTTTTACCTTTAAGAGAAAGCGCTGTTCCCAATATTTTATCAACTAGAGAAAAGACACCGCTGTAGTAGGCATTAACGTCATCAAAATGATGACGCCAATGGTAAGATCGATTCACAAACCAAACCGATGGTGTTGTCTCTAAAGGCCCTGGTAGATGGTTGAGGTCGGTATCTATAGACCCCTGGAAATAGCGTAGAGACGCACCATACAAAAAAGTAAAGCCATAGGCGACTCCCAGCCACAACCCCATTTGCTGACCAATTAAGGCAATTATCGTCAAAATAACTAGCAAGAGACTCGACTCTACAATGTCGTGGTAAAGCTGCGACTCTTGGTAAATTTTTGCTGACGTGATCGATAAATCTCGGCGATAAGCCATGTGGTGCTTATTGTGCCATTTAGACAGCCAGCTCACCTGGTGACACAAAACATGATAGCTGTCTCTTAATACCTCAGCAAGCAAAAGTGAGCAGAATCCCCAACTGGTAAACTGTAAGCAGGTATTTACCAGAACCCAATTAATCTGTAATCTTGCCTCAATCCCAGTCAAGCTTGCCGCTAACATATTGATCATGTTTTGCTGTACTCCATTTTTCTTAACCCTTCCTCATATTCTGATATGAATGGGTTAAGATTTGGTTTTACAGCCAACGAAAATCAGGATAAGTGCTGCGATCGCTCCCCCACACCTACAAGTATAATTCTACTATTACAGCAACTTAGGGGTACTTATTTCCGTTGTCACTAAGTATAAACATTGCTTTTGTAGCCAAAACTTTATTTAACCACAAAGACATAAAGACACAAAAATCAATATTTTTTTTCATCTGTGCTGGTAAGCTGTTGCGTATTTAATTTGGATATTGGACGCGGGCAAGATGCCCCCACTACAATAATTTTGCGTTTTCGTGTTATACAATTTAGCTGCACATCAGCTTATATGCGGGCAATGACCATTATTTATTAATATTATTTACTGTTTTTGCCAAAAAGATGTTTAGGAGAAAATTTGCCTTCTTTGGGTGAATATTCAGCGCAATTTTTAGCTTCTTCTGTCATCACAATAGAAGGTTTTATCGCACATTTTAAATAATGGTTATTTAAGTAATATTGACAGTTTTTACATGGAACTTTATGTAATAATCTCATGGCAAAAACCATCTTATTATCTACTGCTGTTCCGAGCTTTCGCAACATTATGAAAAAAATTACCCAACTGAATATCAAGCCAATTGGTGTCAACGCTATGGCGATATAGGGAATATTTAATCCATCTGTTTGAGCTTTTCCCTGTGGAACTTCATACTGGGTGACTTGATGATAATCTCCATCTTTTACTATATTGTTTAGCCGGGTATGATTAATAAACATATTATTTACCTGATTGATTTTTGATTTTCAACAATTAAGCTGTTCCACATCTAACTTGCATATTTAATTGTGTAACTACAGTTAATGACTAGGCAATAATCATCGATTAACGTGTGTAGAAACATTACATGTAAATTTATCTGGTTTTAATTATAAATTTAGCAAAATAAAATCGATAATATCTCTATCGATAGTTTTGCTTATTCTTTATGGCTTTATACCCAAAGGAATAAATTAACTAATCCATGTGTTAGCGGTTTATCTAAAGGTATTTGAAACCCACGCAGGTGGGTTTTGTTTATTTAGCCGCGAATTCTATTAGTGAGGACTACATCGCTAAAGTAATTGTAAACACACTACCTTCATCCAATCGCGATCGCACTGTCACACTACCCCCCATGCCCTCTACAAGTGTCTTGACAATCGACAACCCTAAACCACAACCACCAGTAGAACGAGTACGGCTTTCATCTACACGATAAAATCGCTCAAATATCCGAGATTGATGTTGTAAAGGTATACCATAACCTTGGTCACAAACTTGAATAATTGCTTCTTGTTTTTGCTGAGATAATTTTATAATTATTGGGGTATCACCTTGAGAATATTTAACAGCATTATCAATCAAATTTAGTAATATCTGTTTCAGGCGATTGTCATCAACTTTCACCTCAATAGGCTGAGTTATTGACTCAATTGTAATTGTGCGATCGCTATATTTCTGCGCCATACCCACAACTTCTACAATTAAATCATTCAGTACACATCGTGCTATGTGAAAATGAAAATGACCACTATCTGCACGTGCTAATTCCAGTAAATCTTGTAATAACCTAATAGTGCGTTCTGCTTCCGACGCCGCAGTTTCTAAAGCTTCTTGTTGGGTTGGAGTTAAATTATTCTGCCGTCGTAAAACACTTTGTAAATAACCATGTACAATTGTTAAGGGTGTGCGTAATTCATGGGAAACGTTACTCACAAATTGTCGCTCTTGCTCCCAAGACTGAGAGAGACGAGATAACATCATATTGAACGTTTCTGTTAATTGTTTAACTTCCGTAGGTGCGTTATCAATATATAATTGTGCTTCTGGTAAATCAGCTACAGAAATAACTTCTGTCATTTGACTAAGTTGACGCAGAGGCTGAAGAGAACGCTTGATATAAAACGCGATCGCTACAGAAATTACTATAATTACCAAAATACTGGCAATTCCTAAACTTTGCACCATTGCGAAAAACATTGTCTGTTCGCGGGTAACATCTTGCACTACGAATAGTTTCCCGATAACTTTACCTTGTACTTCCAATGAACCACCACAAACCACAAAGTACCGTTGCTTCAATTTTTCTACTTGGGGTTTAAGCGACATCTCAGTTAAAGACATTAACTCAGCCGCTGTGGAATTAGATAGCTGATTCCAATTAGTAGATTTCGCAATAATTTTTTGCTCAGGACTTTTTATCCAAACAAATGTATCGGTATTAATTAAATTATTAATCGCCTTTTGTAGCCCAGTTTCCGGTGATATCATTTCACTATAAAGTTGCACATCACGCGGTAAGCGATTGGTGATTTGGGCAATTTGATGCTTATGACTTTCAATTAAAATTAGCTGCATTTTCAAGCTTATCCAGATAGCGAGGCTACCTAATCCCAAAGCTGAAACTGCAGCAATACCAATTGTTAGGCGTACCCGTAATGAAAAGAAATCTATTTTTCGGCAAATTCTACTAATTTGATTCACTTTGGTGCTTGGGGGGTAGCTGTCGGACAAGTTTTATGAGCAAAATCACACTTATATATATAAGGTTCTTGCCAACTGAGGGGAATTTCCAGTAAATCTCTTGTTCCTGTGAATCCTTGTCCAATAAATAGTAATAAAGCGATGCAGTTTAAAATCGTGTGGATAGTACGCCAGCGATTTGATCTATCCTGATAAATATCTTGGACAATTGCTAACGAAAAAACCATCAGTAGGGCTGCGGTAATACCTATATAATAATGAGACCAATACCACTCTTGTGTATGGCGATATACCCCATCTTGACAGCCAATAATCACTAAACCCGCACCAGTTAAAGTTGCAAAAATTCCCCGCCAATGTTTCTGTTTTGCCCGATAAATTAGCATTAAAGAGGCAATAGTTACAGCAAACATTAACAAGATAAAAATTACTTGAAAAGGTGCTTTACTCCACAATTCCTTTTTGAGCATATTTTTGCCAATGGGATAAGCTAACCCTAGTAAAGTTACTCCAACCACTGCACTTGTCAACCATTCACCTAACTGCTTATGTTCTGTTCCTACAACTGGCGGAATTTTGCTTTTACCTCCAGCTAAAGTTTGCAATCGGCGTTGGCGTGTTTGCCAAGCAAAATTAACCACAATACCAATTAAAGGAAAGACAAAAATTACTGCGATCGCTGGATGTAAAAGACTGATAAAATCACTAGTTTCCATAATGCAATTTTCTGGATAAATGGTAGATTGGGAGAAATGAAAATTAAACACTCAAAGAAGCATAGCCAAAAGTAGCATTGAATTTATGACACCAAATTGCCACCGATTTAAATTCTTCTAGCTTCACATTATTAGGCAAAGCATAACGTTGAGTACCGCTAATTTTTTGTAACCGAGCAACGCTAACATAATCTTTCTCTTTAATCCCAGATATTGGCGGTTTCTCAGAACGATAGAGAATTACATATAAATCAGGTCCTTTATTGGTTTTGAAGCTTTGATCAAACGCCAGAAAGCGGTTTCCTTTTTCGGTGATAATAGTAACTTTTCCCTGAGTAGGTTGTTCTCCAGCCTGAAATTTTCCAGGTTCTGCAGCAGAAGTAGTGACGGTTCTTGCAGATGGCGTCTGAGTTTCTGTCTGATTGGAAGTTGCTTCTTTGGCACAGCCTAAGGTGACAATAGCAATCATCGCAACAATGGCTAGATGCTTCAACTTCATAGCTTTAATGTCCTCAAATTTAGGTATAAGGACAATTTACAGCTTGGTAATATCAATAAAATTAGCGGATGCTGAGAATTTATTTAAAATTGCTGTACAAGATAAAGAAAACCCAAGGATAAATCCGTGGGCTTTGATAATTCTGTATTTGACAAATAGCAAATGACAATTAATTGCGGTGATTATTCGTGTAGCGAACCCTAGTACCTGCCCAGAGCAACTTCTCCCGCAGGGTCTGATAATATGAATTGTTCTCCCGCAAAATAATAAATTTAGCCCGACAATCAGCCATTCGCACATCAACGCGGTGTCCCGGCCAAATCGAAGTAGCTAGCACCCCATCAGTCCACAATTTGGTACTCAAATCATAATCCCCCAAAGGCCAGATGCTGACCACAGAACCAGGGGGTAAAACTAGAGGACGACTAGAAAGACTCATCGGACAAATGGGCGTGATGGTAATTGCCTCCATACCATCGTGGATAATTGGACCATTAGCAGAAACAGTGTAACCTGTAGAACCAGTAGGAGTAGAAATAATCAACCCGTCTCCCACATATTGATCGACTACCTCACCGTCAATTTCCATTTCGAGAATTGAGGTAATCATGCGATCAGCGGAAGCAGGTTTAACACACATTTCATTCAGCGCCAGATAGCGTTCCGTGACTGGTTCCAAATTCGTGCGATTCCCCTCAAACACCGCTGCTTGCAACATCATCCGCCGCTGGATAGCATAGCGATCTTCAAACAGCCGATCCCAAACTTTTTCTGTATCTTGAAATTCTTCAACTGACTCAGTTAAAAACCCCAGATGACCTCCCACATTCACTCCCAGAATAGGGATACCAGCTGGGGCTAAATGTCTGGCACCAGTTAAAACCGTACCGTCACCGCCAAGTACCAAAGCCAGGTCGATTGGTTGAGCTGCGGAAGCCAAAAACACTGGATAAGGGTTATCCTTCGGTCCGCTTGGCCCCATTAACACCTGACATTGCCGATTTTCTAGTTGCTTGGCACAGAGTTCTGCCCAGCGTTTACTCTGGGCATCTCGCGCCTTATAAGCAATAATTACTTGCTTGAGTTGCACACACAATTACCACTTCAGGAGATTAAACTGCTCCATATCGACGGTATCCCGGTTGCGATAAATGGCAAGCACAATCGCTAAACCCACCGCCGCCTCGGCTGCGGCCACAGTGATCACAAATACAGTGAAAACCTGACCCTTAATTAATGTTGAGTCCAGGAAGTTGGAAAATGCCATTAAATTGAGATTAACAGCGTTGAGCAACAACTCAATTGACATCAGCACCCGCACAGCGTTGCGGCTGGTAATTAAACCATAGATGCCAATACAGAACAAAGCGGCTGCAAGTAATAAAAAATACTGGAGTTGCATGAATTTTCTCAGTTTTTATTCAGGTGTCAGTTACCAAATTATTCGCGACGCGAACCCCCACGATAGGGAACATCATCACTTGATTGATCACCATTACTACCAACCGCTGTCAGTGTTCTGGGGCGTTCTTGCAAAGTCAAAAGGCTTTGTGGCTGTGCAGAAGTTGTGGTTTGTTCTGGCAAATACTCGCGACGTGCCAAAATTATCGCTCCCACCATCGCCATAAGTAATAATACGGAAACAAGCTCAAAAGGTAGTAAAAAGTCACTAAAGAAATGTTGACCAATCAAAAGTATCGAACTTTTACCAGCCACAGGGGTAGTTGAGTATGTCCACGGTGTCGCCAACACCATCGTACTCAAAAGCCCAAACAATCCCAGACTTACCACAGCCGTTAGCGCTTTTCTTACCCAAGCAGTAGGAACAGGCACAAAATCCTGCCGCTTGTTCACCAACATAATGGCAAACAAAATCAGCACATTAACAGCCCCAACATAAATCAGTACTTGTGCGGCGGCTACAAAATCGGCATTCAGCAATAGGTATAACCCCGCTATGCTGATAAATACGCCCCCAAGCAAAAAGGCTGAATAGACGATGCTGGAAGACAACACTACACCTAGCGCCGCCCCAATCATCATCACAGCCAGTATGCCAAACGAAACAATCTGTACTCCTTGAGCTAAATTCACTTTTTTTGTCCTTAGTCATTGGTTAATTGTCAGTTATCAGTTGTCAGTTGTCAGTTGTCAGTTTTTTGGACAAATGACAAAGGACAAAAAACAAAATGACATTTATCGCCCCAAGGGGCTTTTATTTCATTTTTCTGCTTGTTCCACCAAGTCTTCTGGACGAGACACCAGCGCGGGGTGCATCTGCAGGTACACCGTGGGGTTCCATAACGCCCTTGGGCAGGTAAACTAGTTCGCGTAGTGGTGTAACCATTGGGTCATTTGTGACTTTGTAAGGCAAACGACCCAAAGCTACGTTGTCATAGTTTAAATCGTGGCGATCGTAAGTTGAAAGCTCATATTCTTCTGTCATTGATAGACAGTTAGTGGGGCAATATTCCACACAGTTACCACAGAAGATACAAACTCCAAAGTCGATGCTATAGTGTTTGAGATTTTTCTTTTTACTGGCTTTGTCATAATTCCCAATCCACTACAGGTAGATTGATCGGACAAACGCGAACACAAACTTCACAGGCGATACATTTATCAAATTCAAAGTGAATTCTGCCGCGAAACCGTTCGCCAGGAATCAGTTTTTCATAAGGATACTGCACGGTAATTGGACGCCGCCGCATGTGGTCAAAGGTAACAGATAGCCCCTCACCAATGTAACGGGCTGCTTGTACGGTTTCTTTGGCGTAATCACCAACTTGCTTGAGGAACTTGAGCATTTTGTCTTTCTCTCTCTACAATTTTGGATTTTGGATTTTAGATTTTAGACTCAATCCCAACGGGTTCAGCATTCACTCATGGGGGAAACCCCCTACAGCCCCAGGGCATCCTACGGCAAGGCGCTAGCCTCTCCTTTTCGGAGAAGACTGTGCTGCTTCACCAAAATCTAAAATCTCAAATTGGTTTACCCACCAAAAGCGACGGGAAAGGCTAGTTTCAGGGCTGCGGTTAACAGAAGATTAACCAAAGCAACTGGTAGCAAGAATTTCCATCCTAAATCTAACAATTGGTCAATCCGCACCCGTGGCACTGTCCAGCGTAACAGGATGGCAACAAACACTAGTAAATAGCCTTTGAGTACGGTCATTATGATACCCAAAGAAGCAGTTACTATCTGCAGTATGGGATTAGCTTCACTGACTCCTAACCAACTAGCAATTATATTGATGGGAATCGGAAAATCCCAACCGCCCAGGTACAAAATTGCCACCAGTAAGGAAGAAAGTATCAAGTTAACGTAGGAACCGAGGTAAAATAGACCGAATTTCATCCCAGCGTATTCTGTCTGATAACCTGCTACTAGTTCTTCTTCAGCTTCGGGTAAGTCAAAGGGTAAGCGTTCGCATTCTGCAAGGGCTGCTATCCAAAAAATGATGAAACCTGCGGGTTGTCGCCAAATGTTCCAGCCCAAGATGCCGTAGCCTGATTGCTGATTGACAATGTCAACGGTGCTGAGGCTGTTCGACATCATGGCGATCGCTAGTACGCTTAATGCCAAAGGAATTTCATAACTGATTGACTGCGCTGCTGCCCGCAAGCCCCCTAGGAGGGAGTATTTGTTATTTGATGCGTAGCCAGCCATTAATAACCCAATCGGCTGAATGCTAGACAGGGCAATCCATAAAAACACCCCCATCCCCATATTGGTAATTACAATATTCTGTCCAAAGGGCACAATTAGGAACGACAGAAATACTGGAATTACAACAATAATTGGACCGAGTGTAAACAGCCAGGGATCTGATTGGGCTGGCACTATATCTTCTTTAAATATCAGCTTCAGACCATCCGCTACTGGCACCAGCAAGCCAAAAGGACCCATGTATTCAGGACCAATCCGCTGCTGTGCTGCTGCAGAAATTTTCCGCTCAAGCCAAGTGGCAACTAATACCCCAACTGTTGCCCCAATGAGCATCAGTATCATCGGCAAAGGCATCCAAATTGCTTTGGCTGCCTCTAGTGATAGTCCTAAATCCGTGAGGGATTTAATAAAAGTTCCTTGGAGGTCAATTCCTGAATTCATGTTTCCGCTCTTTAAGTCATTAAGTCATGGTGATTTACAACTATTAGTTGAATTAATATCTTGTAAATTCACTGATTAATATCTCTGCCCAGATGATGCCTGATTGAAGATTGTTTACCAATTCCCATGCCTAGTATATCGTTGGATGGTTTTTGCCCCCCTCTGATAGACTACAAGTTCTACTTATGCTTAGGATTGAAATTCACCCATACGTGGAAGAGGAGGGGTAGAATGACAAATAAGCACCGTCAACGGTCAACAGTTAACTGTTAACCGTCAACCGTCAATTGCAAATTCGTTTAACGCTGGTCGATGGGGATATAAGGCGCTTCGTGCCGACCGTTGTAAACCTGGGTAGGACGGAAAATCCGGTTTTCTTCCAGTTGTTCTTTCCAGTGCGCTAGCCAACCAGCAACACGGGCGATCGCAAATATTGGTGTAAACAAATCGGTGGGAATTCCCATTTTTCTATACACCAAACCGGAATAAAAGTCAACATTAGGATAAATTCCTTTGTGACCAAGTTTTTCCGCTACCACTTGTTCCATTTCTTGGGCAATGTCAAAGTACTTGTCATGCCCAAATTTCTCGAACAACTGTTCTGCTAAGGCTTGCAAAATCGTGGCTCTTGGGTCTTTGACTTTGTACACACGATGTCCAAAGCCCATAATTTTAGCTTTGCGTTGAGCAGTCCCTCGACATAAGGACGCACGTTTTCCACAGAGCCGATTTCTTCCAACATCTGAATTACTTCTTCATTCGCACCACCATGCAGGGGTCCGCCCAAGGTGCCCACGGCGCTAGCAACCACAGCGTAGGGGTCTGTGAGGGTAGAAGCCGTCACCCTAGCACTGAAGGTGGAAGCATTCATTGTATGCTCAACATGCAAAATTAAGCAGACGTCAAAAATTCGTGCCGCCAACGGATCAGGTTCTTTCTCGTTGAGCATGTACAGAAAGTTGGCACAGTAGTCTAAGTCATCACGAGGCTTAACGGGGTCGTTGCCTTTTCGCATCAACTGGAACGCTGCTACCATTGTGGGAATCGTAGCCAACAAACGCACCACCGCATCCCGAATGTAAACCGGGTTATGTAAGTCCCTTCGTGAATAAAACAAGCCTAGCGCGGCGGCTGAAGCTTGCAGAGCATCCATTGGGTGGCCACTTTCTGGAAAGCATTTCATCATATCCCGAATGCGGTACTTGATCCGCCTGTGGCTGCGGACTTCATCCTCAAACGCTTCCAGTTCTTGCTTACTTGGCAATTCACCCCATATTAGGAGATAAGCAGTTTCGAGAAATGTACTTTTTTCTGCTAATTCCTCAATCTGGATGCCACGATATTCTAGTAGTCCCTTTTGCCCGTCAACATAACTGATACTGGATTGGGCAGCAGGAATGCCTTCCAAACCGGGCTTGTATTCGCACACCGACATGGCAACACCATCTGCTTTTGAAAGATTTGCTCAGGCTAAACTTATCAGAAATTGTTTCTGCTATAACAGTAACAGTTATAACCTAAGTTTTTTTCCTAACTGTTGAAAACCTGTTACAGCAGGTACTTGGGTGGTGTCAACCAAAACATGTGACTACGACCCAGAGGCGAGCCTATTTCTGGTAGTTTTATCCCAATCATACCTGCTTTTTTCAGGACTAAACCTGCTTTTATTTCTCCCCAGAGGAGAATTTCTGCCCAATTGCTCAAATTAGGTTCATGTCCCACCAGCGCCAGTTGGGTTTTTGGGGAATAATTCCTTGGCTCTAACCACTCGCTCACCCAATTTGAGATCTGTCCTTCTGGCTTCAGGTGGCTTGATGACTCCAACTGCGAACTTAGTCCAGCTGCTATGAGGATTTCTGCTGTTTGCTGTGCCCGCACTAAGGGACTGGTGAGGATCAAATCAAAGTGCAAACCCAATTGGACGAGTCGCTGGGCTACTTTCTCTGTTTTTTGTCGTCCCTCTTTGGTGAGAATTCGTTCTTCATCCTTGATGTTAAGTGCTTTTTCTTCAGCTATGCCATGACGAATTAAATATAGTTCCATCGCAAATTTTAGCCTTTTTCAGCGTTATGGATACTCACTTTCTCGAACACTACGCACCCACGCAGTGCTATCAGCTAAATTTTCGCGATTGCGCCACATCCCAATAAAACTATCATTTCTCAAGTCAAAATTAACTGAGGACGATGCAGGCTCAACTGCTGCATATCTTTGTCGCAAAAAAGCAATAAAGTCTATGACTTGACGCTGTGCTTCCGCAGGCAGGGATAAAAACTCATTCAACAATTCTTGCTGTGTCATTTTGATTGTTCTCAAATAGCATATCTAAAATGCTATAGCCAAGATTGCAGCTTAGAGCGTTGTAACATAGTTTGGTGTTGGGTAACGCTGACGCCAACCCAAATTACTAAGCTGTTACGCATTTAAATTGTATATTTTGCGCTCAGGTTCTCAAAAGTCAAGAGTCCACGAATATTTAATGTCCCGCATCAGCTTACAAAGAGGCAGGTTGAAAGCTCCGAAGTGAATCCCTAATGTATAACTTTCGGGTAGTCTAGCATCAAACGAATCGCACTTCCAATAATGTTTGCGTCATTTGACACTTCCTTGCCTAAAAGCGTTCGCGCAGCGTGTCGCAGACAGGGGATTCTACAGAGCCTAACTCGTTATTAGACAGAAATTTCAGTAGCTCACCAAGTTTTTTCCAGAAGTGTGATGGCTACGCCCGTCGCAGGCAATGCCCACAAACCACGGTCGATAATAATCCTCTACTATAGATATTATTACAGTGCGTATCACATACAAAAATTTTCCGTATATTTACCCAATTTAGGACATTATACGGAAATTTAATGCATACTATTACTAGTTACAACTTCCACAAAAGTTGCTCAAAAAATTTCAGGATGCAATTTGCAATTCCACTAGAGCTTAATTTAGGAGTTCTTCCCATCTTGGCCGTTTATTGCCTACTCCGATTGAATTGGATTATCTCTGGGATTGACCAACCTCAATAATTTTTGCTTAATTTGAGCATCAAATACGTCCCATTTCATTTTTGCATAAGCAGAATTTTCGTTGCTACCAGACAAGAAACCCATCGGAATTTCAAAGCCACCTGCGCCTGTTCTCCCACCGCCAAAAAAGCGCCCTGTGCTATCTTGTCCAAAGGCTTCTTTGATGAATTCGTCGGGATCTAGGGTGAGTTTGGTGGTTCTCAAGGAGCCAATTACTACCTCCAGTTCATCATCTTCATCGTGAACAATCCCATAAACCACAGCCGTATGCACGTTTTCTTCTGTCACGAGAAAATCTGCAGCTTGGGGGATAGCATCTCGGTCATCGTAGCGGATGTAACCAACACCAGCAATGGAAAAGTTATTTTGCACGATGCGGTTTTTCAGCGCTCGTTCAATCACATCCATCACCCGCTTGGAACGATTCGCCTGTAAAATCGCGTTTAGTAGTTGGGCGTCATAAAATCGACTGAGATATGCAGCAGCCATAAAATCTTCTTCTTGCGCTTGCATCAGTCGATTAGTGTCTGAGCGCAACCCATGCATCAAGGCTGTAGCACATTTGACATGTTGATTGATGCTGCTATCTAAAGTCAGTAGCCCTGCTTGAAGATATTGAGTAAATATTGTTGCTGTCGCCCGCACATAAGGACGGACATCAACAAACTCTGACTTAAGTTCTGCCTGTAAACTATGATGGTCGATAACCACAACCAGTGGAATTCCTGCGTGCTGCACTGCTGAAAGTAGCTGACTTGTGGTACCCTGGTTATCAATTAAGACAAAACCTTGATAAGAAGACAAGTCTTTACTTTTGACGTTTTGCAGTGTCCAGCGTTGAGCAGGTAAATTAGTCAGCTTAACTAAAGCTATATTTTCTTGGTGGCTCAAGGCGCCAGCATAAATAATTTCACATTTGATATCATATTGCTGTGCAATCAATTGGTAAGCCCAAGCACAAGAAAGAGCATCAGGATCGGGGAAATCTTGCAAAATGATTAACTGACGCTCGTGTCTGTGTGCTAAAAAGGTCTTTTGTAGCTCTTCTGACTTCTGAGAAATCAGGGAATTGCTGCGTGGAACTAGATAAATGCCTCCTTCACTGGTTGATGGCGGCAAGGAAGGCCTAACAAGTGGAATTTCAACTGGTTGTTTTTCTATTTCCCCATCCTCTGGGTTCGGCTCTGTGGTTAATGACAAACTTTCAAGCGGCTTAAACGAAGAATTCAATTGCATAAGGAACGTATTTGTGAAATGTGAGGCCCCATTGATTTGTTAAGAAATATTACAACCAGCAGTGTGCTGATTTAGCCACACACTATGATCTTCGCAAAAATAGAGAAACCTGGCACTACATATCTTGGTCTATTTTTTGTCAACAATCATAGGCAGCATCTGCCGACTTATTTACTACATGAGATAATACGGGCTGGCAAAAAGGCACCCTAGATTCTGAGAATACATCTCAAAAACCGCTAAATTTTGATTTTATTTTGATTTTTTGATAAATAAATTCATAGAAAGCCATCCGAAAACCCCAACCCAAGGCTTTTTCAGGTGCGTTATAAAATCATACAACTTCTGTAGCCTAAATATCTAGTAGTCTGCGACATCAACAATGCTGAGTATGAGGAGAGCGATTTATCGCTTTTTTAGGACTAAAGTGCTCACTACAAACCAAGCATTGTTCCTTTTGCGGACTACTAGGACTGACGTACCCTAAGAGATTAAATATTGGGTAATTTATTTTTTGGTATTCCCTTAGCCTCTAGTACCGCAAGCTGTTTGACAAGATGAAACAATGTATCGGTTGTAAATACCGAACATAAGGATTTTGGAGAATCTTCCCGGTTTATAGGTAACTTATATGAAAGTTTTAGATATCACCCTGATTTTATCCACCACTGTGAGGTATAATCAGAAGTCTGTCAATTGTTGATGGAAATTTTTCCAGATCACCATCTCAACTTATGCCCTGACAAGCTGTGAAGTAGCCTCTGCCATCGGGCAGTTGGCGACTGCGGAATATGTTAACCCAAAAACATGGCAAACTCGATACTTGTACAGACATTTCCTGACAACAACTGAGCAGGAACACCCATAAATAATCTCTCTAACCTACTTGGGTTAAGTTTGATATTGTCAAAGTCCTATGACATATTTTTGCCACTCTTGGTGCAGTCCGTTCTTCAGATTTTTGCCGACCTCAAAATAGAGGCTGCTATAAGGTTGGCGGGGAGGTTGACGCAGAACCATATGGGCTTCGTGGGGTGTACGATTACCTTTCTTGACATTGCAGCGGACGCAAGCCGTAACAATGTTCTCCCAGGTATCGCCACCCCCACGCGATCGCGGCATTACGTGATCTAAAGTCAACTCATCCCCGGTATAACCGCAGTATTGACAAGTGTGTCCGTCACGGTGCAGTATATTTCGGCGAGTAAGAGGAATTTCCTTGTATGGAACGCGCACATAATGGCGCAACCTGATTACGGTTGGTAACGGGAAATCGGAGTAAAGAAATTTACCGTTGTGTTCCACTCGTTCTGCCTTGCCTTTAATTAACAAAACAGCAGCGCGACGCCAGCTCGTTATATTGAGCGGTTCGTAAGAGGCGTTTAGGACTAAAACCTTCCCCATTGATTAGCGCTCAAGGTATTAGTTTTACATATATTAACACAAAACTCTTGTAATTGAGACATGAGAATAAATTATACTTCTGGCATAATTCACCAATTGAGTTCATTAGCAGTCGTGGGAAAACTTTATCCCTAAGCGTTGGTTGTGAGGGGTAGTCCTTCGCCAACTTGGTGCATTGGGCATTGGTGACTCTTTCCCATGACCAAAAACTTCGACCCTAGAGTGGGTTAGAGTGTTTAATTTTCTTATTAATAAAGAAAGTAATATTTATTACTGAAATATGCTCCTCAATAGTCATTCATCAAAGGATCATGTTTGATCAGGATCTTGTATCAATTCCAAAATGAACGCTAAACTTCCAGATCAATGTGATTGAGCTTCTAGGAGTAGGAATAAATAGATCATCCAGAAGCCGAGTAGTGGTGTGATAGGAGTGAATGAAAATGTTAAGTAGCAAGCAAATTTCTGGTGTTGCTTCTGAGCTTCAATGTGACAGCTATGCTTGGTTATCGCAACGTGCTTGGGTAGAAATTGATTTAGCTGCGTTGTCCCATAATGTACAGCAGCTGGTGGGCTTATTATCGCCTAACACTGAGCTGATGGCAGTAGTCAAAGCTGACGCCTATGGACATGGTGCAGTCACAGTTGCCCAAACAGCACTCAAATCGGGCGCGAATTGGCTGGGAGTAGCAACAGTTCCAGAGGGGATTCAACTACGAGAAGCGGGGATTCAAGCACCAATTTTGATTTTAGGGGCAACCCATACACCAGAGCAAATTCACGCGATCGCCCACTGGAAACTGCAGCCAACATTGTGTAGCCCCAAACAAGCTCTGGTATTTTCCAACACTTTAGAAGCAATTAACTATAATTCTCCTGTACCCGTACACATCAAATTAGATACAGGAATGTCCAGGTTAGGCACTAACTGGGAGCAAGCAGCTGAGTTTGTCCAGTTAGTCCAGAGCTTACCGCATCTGGCGATCGCCAGTATTTATTCCCACTTAGCAACAGCGGATAGTCCTGATCCCACGGTCATGAAACAACAGCATAGACGATTTGAGGTAGCGATCGCCCAAATCAAAGCTATGGGAATCAACCCCCCTTGTTTGCACTTAGCAAACTCGGCGGCGACTCTGGCCGATTCAGCATTACACTATGATATTGTGCGTGTGGGTTTAGCTGTTTACGGACTCTCTCCATCTGAGCATTTACAAAGCACTATTGACCTCAAACCGGTTTTACAACTGAAGGCGCGAGTCACTCAGGTAAAAACAATTGCTGCAGGTACTGGAGTCAGCTACGGTCATAAATTTATCGCTCCCCGCGAAATGCCTCTGGCTGTCGTGGGTATTGGTTATGCTGATGGTGTGCCACGCAATCTTTCTCAGAAAATGCATGTGTTAATTCGCGGTCAGCGCGTACCACAGATTGGGGCAATTACAATGGATCAGTTGATGCTGGATGTGAGTACTATACCTGATTTACAAGCAGGGGAAGTAGTCACTTTACTGGGGAACCAAGGCCATGAAAAAATCTCCGCTAATGATTGGGCGAAGGAATTAAATACTATTTCTTGGGAAATTCTCTGTGGTTTCAAGCATCGTCTACCTCGTCTTGCTCTCATGTAGCCACAAATTAATCACCAGGAAAAAGATTAAAAACCGATTGTTCCTTTTTCCTGAATTTGCCCAATTCACGATTTTCCTAATTTTAAGTTCTCAGGCTATTGCTATAAATAATTTTTTATGCTAATGTAGATTACTGATGCGGATGTGGCGGAATTGGCAGACGCGCTAGATTTAGGTTCTAGTTCCGAAAGGAGTGAAGGTTCAAGTCCTTTCATCCGCATTTTTAAGAGTTACGGCGTAAGTCCCGCACTGAATTCTCTAGCCAGAATCAGTGCGGGATTTAACTGTATTTAATCAATCATTAGCCAAAAATTTAATAATTATTTACATTGACTGATTTTTACCGGAACATATCGCTCAGAATTAAAGTCTAGTGAATTCGTCCCTTGCGCGTGCCGCAGGGATGCTTTAACGTCCAGACAAGGTAAAGCCTTGCATGGAGATTTTTCGATATTTACCAGATGCATTTAAATAAATCTCTGTCTGTAGTGTGTTGACATTTCTGACATAGATAAGCTAGGAAGTATGTAATTTGCATACAAGCAGGGCTAGAGCCGCTGACTACAGGCGAATCATTTTGAAAACATGAATGACGATTAGGTTCAACCTGTTCTGATAGAACAATTCCTGGAATTTTTTCACAATTTGAACAAATAGGGTGGATTGACAACCATCAGCAACCATGAATGAGAATATTGCTAAATTTAAAAGCGCTAAATATCATTTAGACCCGCTTATCTTGGTTATGGCAAAAAGCAATGTAATGCTGATTAAGAAAATAAAAATCTTGATCATGCAGTATTTTTTGATTCTACAGTAGCTGTTAATAAAAGGAAATTAATACTCCCAGCGATGGCAGTACAGTTAACCTAAATTATATTGATATAAATAAATTGATATAAAAGTCTGTATCAAATTCAACTATTTAATCTCGACTAACTGAATTAATATTAAACATCAGAGATGATCCGTAAAGTGGTAATCAAACAAGTGATGGCACTATGATAACTTGAGCTAATGAGCCTGGGTAAGTTTTCCTACTTATAATCCCAAAGATTGATGAGCGCTAAATCTTAAATTTAAATTTACTAAGAGAGATTTAACTTCAGTGCAATTACTTAAGCCAAACCCTAAATTTTTTTAAACAAGTAGTATGATGGCGGTAGTCTTTGCATAAAGGTTACTGAAAACTTATTGGCTTTATCCAGTCTTTACATTTTATTGATTTATTCTCGAAAGATGTCTGGTAATCTCAGTATAAGTGAGTAAATTAACAATAACTTACAAATTGACTGAGATTTTATAATCTAAAAATCAGGGTGCCGTTGAGTTTAACCACAAACTATAAATCCAGTTTTTGTATGTTATGCTACATAGCACCAATATCTCATAATTTTATAGGTATTGTGGAAGAGCTTTTGTACAAAGTTAGCTTACAAGTATTGAATTTAGCTGAAGTAAAAGCAAAATGAGCACAACTCCTATAGGTAGCTACAGGTTGTTCCAGAAATTACATCCTCTATCGCTGTTGGCGCAACTAACCAGTCGCCATGCTACAGGATGTTTATGTATATATACTGAAAAAACGGTTTGGTCAATCCATCTAGAGGAAGGTAAACTTACTTATGCCTCCTATTCAGATAAAGTATTTGAACGGCTTGACAGTCACTTGCGGCGTTTGAGTCAGCAAATTCCTACTCTCAACAGCGCCACTCGTGTACAAGTGCGGTTGATGTTTGAAACCAACAATGAAAATCAGTCCATACCAAATCCGGATTATCAAGCTATTTGTTGGTTAGTCAATCAAGAATATCTCTCAGCACCCCAAGCAGCAGCTTTAATAGACGAATTAGCGAAAGAAGTGCTGGAGTCATTTCTGGCTTTAAAAGAAGGAAGCTATGAATTTAATTCAGAAAGTTCTTTGAATGAACTACCAAAGTTTTGTCGGTTGGATTTGCGCTTACTAGTCGAACAGTGTCAAAAGCTGGTACGAAATCGGCAAAATATCGAGTCACCATCTGCGACTGAAAGGGGTTCCCACGTGATAGAAACCATGAACCTACCGCCAATTCAGCCACAACCCCCAATGAAGCTTAGTCAACCATTGCCGAAACCAAGCAATTTTGCTCATCGGGATGATAGGGATTATATAATTACCCAAAGACCTGTTAGCAAAAGCCTATATACGATTGCATGTATTGATGATAGCCCAACGATACTGAATTCCATCAAAAACTTTTTGGATGAAAGCACATTTATTGTGGTAGCGATCAACGATCCAATCAAGGCTTTGATGCAAGTACTACGGAGTAAACCAGACCTAATTTTACTAGACATTGAAATGCCAAATTTAGACGGCTACGAGCTATGTTCTTTACTGAGGAGGCATTCAAGCTTTAAGGATACACCCATTGTGATGGTGACAGGCAGAACAGGATTTATTGACAGAGCTAAAGCAAAGATGGTCAGATCATCAGGCTATTTAGCCAAACCTTTTACGCAATCAGATTTACTAAAAACCGTGTTTAAACACCTGACTTAATTTGGACAGATTCGGCAGTAGAATCCCAAGCAAATTTAGTGGCAACAATTGAATGTTTAAGGAGCTTTAAAAATGAGTATTACTTTACTTGGAACGATTTTAATTGTAGAAGATTCTCCTAGTGAATTGGAATTAATGAGTCATTATCTTCAAGAAAGTGGCTACAACGTCATCACATCTCATGGTGCAAAAGAAGCTATAGAAAAAGCAATTTTACAAAAGCCAGATGTGATTGTTACAGATGTAGTTATGCCTGGTATGAGTGGATTTGAATTATGTCGTTCTCTGAAAAAAAATCCGGAGACAGATAAACTACCGATTATAATTTGCAGTTCCAAAAATCTGGAAATTGACCGTTTGTGGGCGATGAGACAGGGCGCCGACGCCTACATAACCAAACCTTACACCCGCGAGCAGCTCTTGCGCGTTATTAAATCAGTAGCGATATAAATTTATGAATAGTTCCAAAATTACACTTTCCTCCAAGCCTATCCCAAATAACTTAGGAGATGGCTATCTGAGGTTTCAGCTAAATCAACAGACTGCTGCTGTTTTATCAATGAAACACACGCAAGAAGCGATTATTGTCCCTGTGGATACAGTCACTTCGATGCCAAACATGCCCACTTGTATACTAGGGTTAACAAATTGGCGGAGTCGAATAATTTGGGTAATTGATCTGCCCAAGATGCTCAACTTAGAATTTATAGATCATAGACTTCGACAGTACAATGTGATTGTTTTGCGAGTGGAATCACTGCTGTTAGGTTTAGTTGTACACGAAATCAAAGGGACAACTAAATTCATGGCTGATGATATTCGTTCTCCTGTGGGACAAGTCGCATCTAGTTTAGTACCATATTTACGAGGATGCATTGTGCAAGAGAAAGAAATATTGTTGGTATTGGATGCACAAGCTATTGTGCATTCTTCTATTCTCCGCAGTGATTAGGGTGTACTACTAAAAAAAAACGATTTTTAGTGTTCTTGTTCACCTAATTTAGGCGAATTATTGTATGTTTAATAAGACTGACACGGCTAAAAGTGATGAGACTGACAAACGGACTTCGCTGATTACATCAACAGAAATCCCTAATAATATAGTAGAACTACCAAGTAAGTTTACTAATAAAGGTGGTGACAATTTTTACATTAATAGTGTTAAATTATACTTTAAGCGACTCAGCTTAGGTACGAAAGCGACAATGTTGGCGATCGCTATCGGTACAGTGCCAGTATTGGTAATTGGTGCGATCGCCTATAATTTCGCTAACAAATCAATTACACAACAAATTACCCAAGCTCAAGAACAGGAAGCTATTAGCTTAGGTGACAAAATCAACCGTTTCATGTTTGAACGCTATGGAGATATTCAGGTTTTATCTAATCTGCCAATTTTGAACAATGGTGAGGTAAAAAATGTCACAACTGTTAAACAAAAACAAGCAGTACTGAGATCATTTTGCACAGACTTACAAAGTTTACGATAGCATCGTCGTTCTAGACCTCGACGGCAACCCAGTCCTAGCAACTTCCGATGATAACACTGGCAACATCGAAGACCGCCAATATTTTCAAGATGCGAAGAAAGATCGGGTGGTAATATCGCAGCCCTTAGTCTCTAAATTTACAGGAACAAATAGTATTTTTACAGCTGCGCCGATCAAAGATAGTGTCACAGGTCAAATAATCGGTGTTGTGAGAACGCGGATACCCGTAAAATCTTTAGACGAGGTAATCAAAAACTACGCAGGCAATGGACATCAATACCATTTGATTGATGAATCTGGGAAATTTTTCCTAGCAGCAGAAAAGAATCAAATTGGTAGAGATGCCAAAAAAGATTTTCCAGGCTTGGATGTACTACAAGCCGACAAAAAAGTCAATAGTTTCATTACTGTTAACCAAATTGACCAGCAACGCCAACTAGTTAGCTATGTGCCATCGAGAAAACTAGAAGGGTTACCAGATTTGAAATGGGATGTAGTGCTGGCGACTGATACAACAATTACATTTGATCCACAAAGAAAATTGTTGCAGACCATAGGATTTGGAACTGCATTGACAGCATTAATTGTAGCAGCGATCGCGGCATGGTTTGCCAAACGTGCCACCGAACCAATTCTCAATGCCACTGAGGCGGTGACAAAACTGGGAGAAGGTCAACTCAATACCCGTATAGAGATTCAAGCAGAAGACGAATTAGGGGTCTTGGGAACAAATATTAACCAGATGGCCGAGCAATTGCAGGTCTTAATTAAAGAGCAAGAACAAGACGCTGAACGGGCGAAATTACTTGCAGATATGACGCTGAAAATTCGGCGAAATCTCAAAACCGAAGATATTTATAAAACAGGAGTTAGGGAAGTCCGCCAAGCGCTGAAAACAGACCGAGTAATCATTTATAACTTGAATCAAGATACCTGGGATGGCATTGTTGTTGCCGAGTCGGTAGCCGGCAGTTGGCCGAAAATGCTCGGAGTGGAAATCGATGATCCCTGTTTTGAAGAACGCCATATAGAAACTTATAAAGATGGAAGGGTAAGGGCGATCGCCAACATTTATCAAGAGCCAAGTCTGGACAATGCAGACTGTTATATCAAAATGTTGGAGCAATTTGCAGTTAAAGGCAATTTAATTGCACCAATTATTACCCAAGAGCAACTCAGGGGCTTATTGATTGCTCATCATTGCGACAGCCCCCGGATTTGGCAACAGCCAGAAATTGACTTATTTAAACAAATAGCCATTCAAATCGGTTATGCCTTAGAACAAGCCAAGTTGCTAGAACAGGTTGAACAAGCAAAATCCAATGCGGAACAAGACTCCCACGAGGAACGGCGACAAAAACAAGCCCTGCAAATGCAACTGCTAGAACTGCTTACCGATGTAGAAGGTGCAGCCAGGGGAGATTTGACAGTGCGTGCTGACGTCACCTCTGGGGAAATTGGCACTGTCGCTGACTTTTTCAACTCCATTGTTGAAAGTTTACGGGATATTGTGACTCAAGTAAAACTTGCTGCTACCCAAGTAAATGCGGCGATCGGTACTAACGAAGGCGCCATCCGCCAGCTAACAGAAGAAGCACTGCTGCAAGCAGCGGAAATCACCCGCACCCTAGATGCGGTTGACCGCATGACCTATTCAATTCAAGCTGTAGCCGAAAGCGCCCAACAAGCCTCTGCAATTGCAAACCATGCTGCTCATACTGCCACCAAGAGTGGACAAGCGATGGATTTGACAGTGAAAAACATTCTGTCGCTGCGGGAAACCATTGGTGAAACTGCTAAAAAAGTCAAGCGTTTGGGCGAATCTTCCCAACAAATTTCCCGTGTGGTGTCTTTAATTAACCAAATTGCCATGCAAACCAACTTGCTAGCGATCAACGCTGGTATTGAAGCGGCGCGTGCAGGTGAAGAAGGCGAAGGGTTTGTCGTAGTGGCTGAAGAAGTAGGTGAATTAGCCGCCAGAAGTGCAGCCGCAACAAAAGAAATTGAACAAATTGTCGAGAACATCCAACGAGAAACCAGCGAAGTCGTCCAGGCGATGGAAGTTGGTACAACTCAGGTAGTGGAAGGTACTCGCATTGTTGAAGAAGCGAAAAACAGTCTAAATGAAATTTTGGAGGTATCACGTCAAATTGACTACTTAGTATATTCAATTTCCGCTGCCACAACATCTCAGGTGGAAACATCACAAGCTGTTAGTCACTTAATGAAAGACATAGCAGAAGTATCACAACGTACTAGTGATTATTCACATCAAGTTTCCGAATCTTTGCAGCAAACTGTCGAAATTTCTCAACAATTGCAGCACACTGTGGGTACATTCAAGGTTAGTTAAGTAAGTCATTTGTCATTTGTCCTCCCCTGCGGGTTAGCCTTGAGGCTTTCTCGTACCCTAAGCAAGCTACGTGGAACGTCTCTGCACCCCCAGCGTATTTTCAGGAAAATGAAAAGTCTAACCGCCCGCAAGGCCTCTATGTGATTTGCTAATGACTAATGACCAATGACAAAATTTTAGATTTTAGATTTTGGATTATTTTTCCCATCCAAAATCTAAAATTCAAAATTCTCTAGGGGTCAACCTAAAATTTAAATTTCCAAATTCCAAATTGTTTGACCAATGACCAATGACTATTGACTAACAACAAAAACCATGCGACAAGACAAAGAACTGGAAATCCAGATGCAGTTTCTGGAAGAAGCCACGGATTACCTAAATACTCTAGAAGGGGTATTGCTAGAAATCGACACAAGTAGCCGCATCGATTTGGATAAACAGATAGGGCTTGGTAACGGCCGCGCCGGCAACGAAGAAGTCCGTGAACGGCTGCCCGTCGATGACGACGCGAATCTTCTCTCCGGGCCCGGAGTGATTTTGACTTGCGCGGCAACCGGCCAGGCCAGCGCCGCAGCGGCAACAAGAAAGAGCTTACGGTGGGTCACCATTTCATCTTACTCGCACGGCCGCCGTCGCTTGCCGGTCGCTCACACTTCGAACCGATATACCCTGCGCCAGAGGCAATTCCCCGGACCAATTGATGGTGTTGGTCTGGCGGCGCATGTAAGCTTTCCAGGCATCGCTGCCGGATTCGCGGCCGCCGCCGGTGTCCTTTTCTCCACCCCCGAAAGCCCCGCCGATTTCAGCCCCGGTAGTCCCGATGTTCACATTGGCAATCCCGCAATCCGAACCGCGGTGGCTCAGAAATGTTTCCGCGGCCACCAGGTTGTTGGTGAACACGGCGGAGGAAAGGCCTTGCGGCACGCCGTTGTGCCAGTGGATGGCTTCATCCAGGTGATCGAACTCGATGAGGTAGAGAATCAGCACGAAGATTTCCTCCTGGAGAATCGGCATGTCGGGCCGCGCGCGCACCAGGGTG
>CAVYXS010000261.1:0-56614 GCA_963772205.1 uncultured cyanobacterium | reverse complement strand
AAAAAAAAAAAGGAAAAGGTAGACATAAAAAAAAACATAAAAAAAGTCTTTATGTCGCTGCCGGGCGCCGTAGCGTCGCAGTCCGTGCTGTGAAGGTTGCCCGTAAGCAACTGCTAAAGGATTGGACAACTCACCCATCTTGCCAGAACGCAACGATTCTTTGACGATCGCTTGAGTACGCGGGAACCTTAATGCTTCATACTGTTGAAAAGCAAAGCTTGGGTTGGGTTGTGCTTGTAAGCATTGGGCAACAACATAGGCATCTTCCAACGCTGTACAAGCGCCCTGTCCCATCGTGGGTAGCATGGGGTGGGCTGCATCACCGAGAAGGGTAATATTTTCCTGACTCCAAGGCTGTTTTGGAGGACGATCATATAAATCTGTAGTCAAAATATTAGCTTCATTCGTAGCATTGATTAACTCAGGAATGGCTGGGAACCAATCTCGATACATCATCTCAAGTTCTTTTTTGCGATCCGATGACAGCATCCGGCTGTCCTTCTAGTGCAGTCGCAGCAGCATACCAATACATTTTTCCTTCGCCCAGCATCATCAAGCCAAATCCTTTGCCACATCCTAAAAATTCCTGAATGTAGCCGGGACGGTATTCACTGGGAACATAATCTGTCAAACCTCGCCAAGTTTTGAAATTGCGATAAGTGGGTGGTTGATCGCCTAAAATGGCAGATCTTACTCGCGATCGCAACCCATCAGCCCCAATTAACGCATCCCCTGCAACTCTCAAACCTGAAGCAAAATTGGCATAAACCTGATTGTTTGTACAAGCAAATTGCTCAAAAGTTTCTCCCAAAATAAATTTATCATCTGGCACATTTTGCCACAATAGCTGATGCAATTTGGCACGATGAATCCCGATAACTGGCAACTCAAATCCATCGATGGCAATATTTACTAACTCTTTACCATGTTGCGAATTGAATTGATAATTTGTCGTCAGATAACCAACTCGCATTGCTTCTTCTAATAACCCTAATTTATTCAAAATATGTGTTGCGTTTGCCCAAAGGGCAATACCAGCCCCGACTTCTCGCAACTCTTTGGTGCGCTCGTAAACAATAGGCTCAAAATCTGCACGACTCAGTGCAAGTGCTGTTGCAGCCCCGCCAATTCCACCTCCGATGATGATGACTCTCTTCATAGCTCACAGCATTATCGACAAATTTATCAGTTCTCTTTGAATAATTACTAATTAGTAACTTTGACTACTTTCATTATTTTTTCAATTGTTCTCAATAAACGGCAACCCCTCTCATAATTTTGCTACATCTTTGTTAAGAAAAGTAACAAACCTCTTAACACAAGGAAATATTTCTGATGGTAGTTGAACTTGAGAATAAAGCACCGCATCGGGTTGTCATCGTTGGTGGTGGCTTTGGTGGACTGTATGCAGCAAAGGCTTTGAATGCAGCGAATGTCAATGTTACTCTCATCGATAAACGTAACTTTCACCTATTTCAGCCACTATTATATCAAGTTGCCACAGGTACCCTATCACCTTCTGATATTTCCGCACCATTGCGATCTGTATTTAGCAAAAGCAAGAATACAAAAGTGTTGTTGGGAGAAGTAAGTAATATTGATCCAAAAGCGCAACAAGTTATTCTGGGCGATGAAGTAGTACCATACGATACATTAATTGTTGCCACAGGTGCTAACCATTCCTATTTTGGTAAGGATCACTGGAAAGAAGTTGCTCCTGGCTTGAAAACAGTGGAAGATGCCATAGAAATGCGTCGCCGGATATTTGGCGCATTTGAAGCAGCAGAAAAAGAAACTGATCCTGTAAAACGCCGTGCTTTCTTGAATTTTGTGATTGTGGGCGGTGGTCCAACTGGTGTAGAATTAGCAGGTGCGATCGCGGAGTTGGCATACAAAACTCTCAAAGAAGATTTCCGCAGCATCGACACTTCAGAAACAAGAATTTTACTACTACAAGGTGGCATTCGCATCCTTCCACACATTGCGCCAGAGTTATCGCAATCAGCAGCCGAATCTTTGCAAAAGTTAGGTGTGGAACTCCACACAAACACCAGGGTGAAAAATATTGAAGATGATATTGTTACTTTCAAGCAAGGCGATGAATTAATAAAAATTGCCTCAAAAACTATCTTGTGGGCAGCAGGTGTCCAAGGTTCTCCAATGGGGAAAGTCCTAGCAGAAAGTACAGGTGTAGAGTGCGATCATTCCGGACGTGTAATTGTAGAACCTGACTTGAGTATCGAGGGTTATAAAAACATTTTCGTAATTGGAGATTTAGCCAACTTCTCTCATCAAGATGGTAAACTCTTACCTGGTGTTGCACCCGTAGCTAAACAAGAAGGAGAGTATGTAGGTAAACTAATTCAACGACGGCTTCAAGGTGAAACTTTGCCAGAATTTCATTACAACCATGTGGGTAGTTTGGCAATGATTGGGCAAAATTTAGCTGTTGTAGATTTAGGCTTAATCAAACTCACTGGTTTTATTGCTTGGGCATTTTGGCTATTAGTTCACATCTACTTCTTAATCGAGTTTGACACTAAATTACTAGTAGTATTTCAGTGGGCGTGGAATTATATCACTCGTAATCGTCGCTCTAGATTGATTACAGTTCGAGAAGCTTTTGTACAAGAAACAAATGTACAAGCCAAAAAAGCTATGCGACAACCAGGTTGATTTTTGTTGCTTTGGGAACTGCTTTTATCAGCTCAGTTTATCATTCATCTCTAGAACTCAGCTTTTGTGAATTCCTTGCCGAAATATGGTCTTAAATCAGTGGAGAGTTCAAGCTCCCACTGAATTTAAGTTATGAATTATCTTGACAAATTTTCATTTTACAACTTCGGCAAAATTTCTGGTAATAACTGACCAGGAACTTTAGATAAAGCTAGATTTTGTCCCTGGATGCCTAATTCATTATGGAAAGCACGAATTGTTTTCACCACATAGCCAAAGGTAGTTTGATAAGCCTCTGATTGTTTGCTAAATCCATTTAAAGCTTGCAAATGGTTTTCTAATGCTGCTTTTAGGTGTTGAGTATAGGTTTTTTTATCGCTATTAAAATATTTATCTATAACTAATTGATAATGAGCTAATCCTAAATTATTGTGTGTAGCAAATAAATCGAAAGTTAAAGAAGTATGATTAAGTGAATGCGCCAGAGATAGAGCTTCTTCGTAAGCAGTGATGCACATTTGTAAATAATTTGATTTTGCTTCTTGACTGGTTTCGGACAGATTTGCTAAATGCCAATAAGCAGTACCAAGATTATTTTGTGTAGCAGCACAGGCGCTAGGAACACTAGCAGCAGTGCGATATTGGAGAGCTTCACGGTAAACATCTATCGCTAGTTGGAGATTTTGTGCTGGTTGTTCATATTGAGCTAGATTCCAGTAGGCGGTACCAATATTGTTTTGTATCATGCCATACTTGAGTGGTTCTTGCTCCCGGCTGTAGTGAGTAAGTGCTAGCTTATAAGATGCGATTGCCTTTTTCAAATGCACAACCGGTTGATTGTATTGCCCAAGATGCCAGTATGCAGTACCTAAATTGTTCTGACAAGCGGCATACTTTAATGGGTCTATTTCCGCTGTACGATAGTTGAGTGCTTCGTTGTAGGCTAAAACTGCTTGTTGCCAGTTTTCCGCTTGGTTACAAAAACGAGCCAAATCACCGTAAGCTGTCCCTAAATTATTTTGCACACGAGCATAAGTTTCCAGGTGTGTCTGGGGTGAAATCAGCTTTAACGCCAACTTATAAAATTCTATTCCCTGTTCTAGATAACTTTGTCCCTCGTCAGAATTGGGTGGTGTGCGGGATAGCATCCAGTAGAGTGTACCCAAGTCATTCAAGGTATCTGGCAATTCAGGTGTTGTGTCATCATAAGAAACTGCCTCCTGATAAGCAATAATTGCCACCATCAAGTTTTCTACAGTTAACTGTCCTTGTTCAATGCGAAGGCGATATAAGTTGCCCAAATAATGATATGCTGCTGCCAGTGTTTGTGTGTCAGCAAGTTGTGAATGTAATTCTTCAATTTCCATCACAATTTGCTGTACTTGGGGATTATCCTCCTCGCCTTGAGCAATGTTCGTGTTAATTGTGGCAAATACTAGTTCTGTTAATTCCTGACTCACATTCGATAAATATGGCAGAGATGAGCTATTATCCTCATTGGTCTTGGTAGAATATTCCTCCTGCTGTCCCCCAATATTTACTAATTCCGATTTAGTCCGAGCTATTTCCTCTGGTTTATGTCCACGATGTAATGGTGTATCGATCTGAAACTCAAAATTTTCTTTTAACTGTAATTCAGCAGCGGCTTTTGCTTTTAATTCTGCTGGTACAAAAGTTTCTTCGACAATGGATTTATCTATTTTTCCTAAATCCAAACCTCTAGAATTAGAAAGACTTTCTGGATCAGCTAAATTGTGTATCGTGGGTGTAGGATCTCCCGCAAAGGTAAATACACCAGTACGACAACGCCAAAACTGTGGTGCAGATTGCTGTATAGCCGATAACCAAGGCCGTGATACCCACAACAAGAGGCTAGATTCTAGGAATAGCCCTGATTCTTGGGTAGATAAATACTGTTGGCTTAAACGAAGATAGTGTAAAAATAAACGCTGTACCGCTACTGATTGCTTGGTTAGCTGCTCCACACCTACAATTTGAAATGCAGGTATGGGTAAAGGTCGTCCAGGGGAATCTTTTGAGACCTCAATAATTGGCGGTGGATAATTAGTCAGCCATTGATTTATTTGCGCTATGGGATTAGGATCGTTGAGGTTCAACCGTAAGGTGACTAATCGCGGATAAGCAAGTGTGTTATCTTCCTGACCAGATGAAGGTTGATATACTACTTGCCCAACTGGATAAGCCAAGGTAGAATGCAAACGAGCAGCAACTTGATTTCTCAAGTGGAAATTATCGCAAACTGCCAAAAAAAGTTGTCTTCGTAAGCCCAGACTTAAAGCAAGTTTCAGACGGTGATAAACTTGCCGATTCCAAGCGAAATTATCTCTGTGTGTAGTATCATTCACGCTCATGGTGGCTACATAGCCCAAACACAGTTTACAACCCCTCGTGGGGCACATCCAAGTATGTGAAAAATCAAACTATGACTATGGTTTTCAAGTAGATGTTGTTCTGCTCAGGATGAATTCAGCCTTTAAAAACTGGATTTATTATGTATATAATTATACGTGTAATCCTTGTAATTCTAACAAAAAATCAAAAAACCAGGCTCCTACCTAATGGGGAACCTGAGAAAATTAAAAATTAAGTTTTATTAAAATTATTGCTACTCAACCTGCATGGGAAACAGAGAAGGCGACTACAATCAAGCCCACAACTAAAAATGTAGCGGCTATTCCCAAGAAAAAATAGGTTCGCTTTTGCCCTGCATTGGGAGGTTCTGCCGTATAAATTTTTGGTTCACGCGCAAAATTATTAAGAAGACCACCTTCTTCAGTTGTATACGGCATGAATTAATTCCTTGTTGATTATTGTTTGTTTAATGTTACAGAAACTTTATATTATGCTTTGGTAATGAGAGATAAATCTTAACATTTGTGGGTATAGGGCAATTCAATTTTGGATACTTCTCTACGTTCGCGGAGCGTGTCGTAGACAGAGGCTGCGCCTTAAGCGTAGCTATGCCGCAGGCTTTACGACAAGCTCAGTACAAGTTTTGGATTTGCAATTTTGGATTTGACTTCAATCTAAAATCTAAAATCTAAAATTCCTAGGGCATGGGGCATGGGGAAGAATTTTTTTCTATCCAATGCCCCATGCCCAATTGCCTAACTATTGATTGTCCCTGTCAGGGGTGAACTAGCGCTGGCGTAGTTTTTGATGGGCATCCTACCGGCAAGGTATGCGAGACGACCGGCAACTGTGCCCAGGTTCATAGCGTAGGCCATAGCAGCGGGATTTTCGGCTAGGGCGATCGCACTATTAATCAATAAGGCATCTGCCCCTAATTCCATCGCCTGGGCGGCTTCTGATGGCGCTCCAATGCCCGCATCTACTACCACAGGGATACCAGCATTCTCAATGATAATCTGAATATTGGCGGTTGTTTTCAGTCCCTGTCCGGAACCAATGGGGGATGCTAAAGGCATAACTGTAGCACAGCCTACCTCTTCTAAGCGCTTCGCTAGCATGGGATCGGCGTTGATGTAGGGCAATACAGCAAAACCTTCTTTTACCAGTTGTTCTGCGGCTTGCAGTGTCCCAATTGGATCGGGAAGTAAATATTTAGTATCTGGGATTACTTCTAACTTGACAAAGTTATTATCTTCCTGTCCCAATAGTTTGGCCATTTCTCGCCCCAAACGGGCAACGCGAATAGCTTCTTCTGCAGTTTGACAGCCGGCTGTGTTGGGTAACATCCAGATTTTTGTCCAATCTAATGCTTCAGCTAAACCCTCATGTCCACTGGCTTTGGTTTGTACCCGCCGTACTGCTACGGTAACAATCTGACAACCACTGGCGATAATACTTTGCTGCATTTCCTCGATATTGCGGTACTTGCCAGTACCAGTCATCAATCGAGATTGGAATGTTTTACCAGCAATAATCAGTGGCGAATCCTGAGTGCTGAGTCCTAAATCAGGAGTCGGGAGCCGGGTATTAGGAGTGCTAAGTGTCGCAGAGAAATTCGTAAGATGAGTCAGCATGGATTTGGCGGTAGACGACTTAGTTTGAAAACGGGAATAGTGGAAATAATCCAGTAGGGGGTCAGACTTTTGCTCCCAAATTAAATCGGCAATTAATGCCGCTGTAATGGGTGCCAGCAAAATCCCATTCCGATAATGACCAGTGGCTAGAGTTAAATTTTTACAGAGGCTAGTGCCAATAATCGGTAATTCATCGGGGGTGGCTGGGCGAAATCCCCACCAAAATTCCTCAATGGGGTAATGTTGTAACTGGGGATATAGCCGGATGGCTTGTTGGAGTAAAGTTTGGATGCCGGCTGGGGTGTTGTGGGGAGTAAAGCCGACATCTTCGCTAGTTGCGCCAATGATGATGGAGCGATTACGCCTCGGTACGATATAACTATTTTGTCCAAACAAAACCCGTTTTAAAGGCAATTCTGGCATAGATTCCGGCATCCGGACACTCAACATTTGTCCTTTTCTAGGACGCACGGGTAAGGGTAACAATTCATTTGACCAAGCACCTGTTGCTAAAATATAGTGGGCGGCACGAATTATACCAACATTGGTTTGCACACCCACAACCTGTCCCTGTTGCTGCCCAATTGCTTCGACGCTAATATCTTGTTTAAGTTCTACGCCTAGGGATTGGGCGGCTGTCAACAATGTCCTTACTAATGCCCGATTATCAACTTGAGCATCTTCAGGATACCACCAGCCACCAACTACTTCTGCTCCCAATCCTGGCTGATATTGATGAATTGCGTCTTGATCTAACCAGTAAGCAGGAGATGGGGTATTTTCTTCTGCCCTTCTTCCCTTCTCCCCCTCTTCTTCATAGACGGGTGCTAAGATACCGCAAGGCCAATAGCCAGTATTTAAGCTGGTGAGTTCTTCTAGTTTACGTGTCCAGTCAGAATATAAAGAACGCGATCGCCAACACAAAGAACGCATAGCGCCGCTAGAAATGTTTTCTGCATCTGGTGCTAACATCCCAGCGGCGGCGTGGGTGGCGGCGGCGTCAAAATCGCGGCAAAGCACGGTGACACTTGCCCCGCGCAGTTTGAGTTCAACGGCGATCGCTAAACCAATCACGCCGCCACCAATAATTAAAACGTCACTAGTCATTAGTCATTGATCATTAGTTACTTATCATTAGTACATAACTAATAACTCATAACTAATAACTCACTAATTTCTCACTGATAATTTGTAACTAATGACTGAGGTGCCTCTACCACAAGGCTCGAATTGGTTGGTTATTTTGTTGTGTATCCTTTGATGATGTGTCTGTAGTAGTTGTGTCTGTAGTAGTTGCGTCTGGAGTAGTTGCGTCTGGGGTATTCTCCGGAGTTGTGGTTGAGTCATTATTGGTGGAGGAGTTATTTTGAGCAACACGCCTTCTACTTTCAGTTGTGGAATCATTATTCCGGTCAGCCGCCGTGCTATTAACATTAATATTAGCCGGTAGCACGCTGGATTTCCTGTTGCTGACAGGAACGCTAGCGCTTTGCCCGCCCATCGGAAAGTTGATACCGAGCAATGTACCCAGCAAAATCGCCAAACCGCCAGCCATCAGAATTAGCGGTGTCCATCTACCCATTTTGTTTTGCTCCTTGTTAACCTTCTTGTGTCCACTTGATTTGAGAAATTGCCAAAATCCATCAAATTTTGTTAATCTTACATCCCCCAAAACCTCAGTTTGATAGGCTAACCGTAGTTTTGATGTTGGAGAATGGGGAGGGAAGCGATCGCCGCGTTTTGTTACGCCAATTCGCCGCTGACACTCCGCCCTCAACCTTCACCACACAGCTACCACAGATGCCTGCCGACAATTTATTACCTTAGCACCGCTATTGTAGAGGTCAATACCATTTTGCAGCAAAATTTTGCGTAAATTTGCTTTATTAACAGACTCAATTGTTTGGCCTTGAGCTTGTACCCTGAGCATAGTTAGATTACCAAACTGACTTTTTGCTATCTAGTAATACGTCTGACAGGTCTCAATTTTATGACCACAAATCCCTCTCTTCAAATTTGGCTCTATGACACTACACTACGAGATGGCACACAGCGGGAAGGCTTATCAGTATCCATAGAAGATAAGTTACGCATTGCCAAAAGACTCGATCAACTAGGCATTCCCTTTATTGAAGGTGGTTGGCCTGGTGCCAATCCGAAGGATGTACAATTTTTCTGGCAATTACAAGAAAATCCGCTAAAACTTGCCGAAGTCGTTGCTTTTTGTGCAACTCGCCGCCCCAATAGTAATGCAGCCACCGAACCCATGCTACAAGCAATTCTAGCAGCTGGTACTCGGTGGGTGACAGTTTTTGGTAAGTCTTGGGATTTACACGTCACAACAGGTCTTTCTACGACTTTAGAAGAAAATTTGGCGATGATCCGCGATACGATTGAGTATCTGCGTTCTCAAGGGCGGCGTGTGATATACGATGCCGAACATTGGTTTGATGGCTATAAGCAAAATCGAGATTATGCTTTACAGACATTAGAGGCGGCGATCGCAGCTGGTGCTGAATGGCTTGTCCTCTGTGATACCAATGGCGGCACTTTACCCCATGAGATTAGTGAAATTGTCCAAGATGTGGTAAAGGTAACTAGGGAAGAAGCAGGGAGCAGGGAGCAGGGAGCAGAGGAGAAAGACTATTCACCCATACCCCAAATTGGCATTCACACTCATAATGATTCAGATATGGCGGTTGCTAATGCTTTAGCTGCTGTCATGGCAGGGGCGACGATGGTACAGGGTACAATTAATGGTTATGGTGAACGTTGTGGTAATGCTAACCTCTGTTCGTTAATTCCTAATTTACAACTGAAGTTAGGTTATAGCTGTATCGCTGAAGACGGGCTAACCCAACTCACAGAAGCTAGTCGGTTTGTCAGCGAGGTAGTAAATCTTGCCCCTGATGAACATGCGCCCTTTGTTGGATTGTCAGCTTTTGCTCATAAAGGCGGTATTCATGTCTCAGCGGTGGAACGAAATCCGCTGACTTACGAACATATTCAGCCAGAACAAGTAGGAAATCGTCGCCGGATTGTGATTTCAGAACAATCTGGACTCAGCAATGTGTTAGCCAAAGCCCGCACTTTTGGGATTGAATTAGCACAGCAGAAATCAGTTGCCCGTCAACTGCTCCAACGCATGAAAGACTTGGAAAGTGAAGGATATCAATTTGAAGCTGCAGAAGCAAGTTTTGCCCTGTTGATGTATGAAGCTTTGGGAACTCGTCAGCAATTCTTTGAAATTCAAGGTTTTCAAGTACATTGTGACTTGATTGAAGGCAAAGAAACTACCAATTCTCTGGCTACAATTAAAGTAGCTGTCAATGGAGAGAATATTTTGGCAGTAGCGGAAGGAAATGGACCAGTTGCCGCGCTAGATGCGGCTTTACGTAAAGCTTTAGTGAACTTTTACCCCCACATTGCCGCCTTTGAATTGACAGATTACAAAGTGCGAATTCTCAACGGACATACAGGGACAGCCGCTAAAACTCGTGTGTTGGTAGAATCAGGAAATGGTCAACAACGCTGGACGACTATAGGGGTTTCCACTAACATTTTGGAGGCTTCTTATCAAGCGGTGGTAGAAGGATTGGAATACGGTTTATTGTTGAATTTTCAAGCAGAAACCAAGTTGATGAGTAAAACCTAAAATGTTCGTAGTAGCGCTTCAGCGCTAAAGCGTTACTACAATATAGCGGTTATCGGTTGATTCCAATACACTCGTAAGGGCACGGCACTGCCGTGCCCCTACACGCGATGATATTAAGAATCAAACCTACACTCAGGGTAAGCAATAATCATTATCCGCGACTTCAGAAAAATTACTGTATTTTTTTAGACTAAATAAAAAAATACTTAGAATCTTCGCGCCCTAGTGGTCAAAAAATCTGGAACCACCAAGACACTCAGCCCAGGAGTTATTGAATATCTGGTAAATCCCTTGAGCAAGACTCTGGGCTGCTTTGCGCTGTTTCTACATCCCTAGAGCATTTAAAAACCTCAAGTTTTTCACCAAAGCTGTGCCAAGTCCTGATAAGGTGAAGTTAGTGGCTACTGTGCTGTGAATCCAAAATCAGCAACCAAATTGCCAATATCGCCAAAATTATCACTCCCACACCAAAAAAAGCGATTGCAATTTGGGCAAATACCTAGAGTACCATCCTGAAGCTCAATGGCTCTTCTCTAGGTAAAACTTTCCCAGGCTTGAGCCACAACCTTACACAGCCAGCGTCTTTGCTGCTTATCGAGCATGGGGTCATCGGCTAGCACCTGGGCGGTTAACTCTTCTAAAGATTGGCCCTGAGAGCGGACAATTTTAATTACTCCAGCGATCGCAGATGCAACCAATTCTTCATCAACGGTTTTTGTTGCAGAGCAACAATTTCTTGGGGGCTGTCTGGGATGGGATAATTCATGGCGTGGGTTTACAGAAATAAAATGAACTAAATAAGTTTGACAAAATATTAAAATTTCTTCATCAGAATCTTTATCCAACCGATAGCGCGGAGTTTAGCGTATTTCATGCCTTCTATGAAATCTGTCTTAGTGAGTAGATTTATCGGAGATTTGAAAAAAAATGAAAGAAATTCTTTATTTGGAAATTCCCACTCCAGATATTGCGGCTGTACGCAATTGGTTACAAGCAGATTTTCAACCAGGACATGGGGTAAAAATACTTACCCCAGATGGCTTTCGGCTGAATATTCTGATAACAATACAACGGCGGGAGCAACAATTTCCGAAAATTTACTGACCGAACTTTCTGTATTTGTCTGGTCGGTACAACGAACTACTTATTTAAAAGTGTTTCGTTGGGGCAAATCAATCTTTTCCTCATGAAGAAACAAATCCTACAACGCCTAACTACTCAAATCAGAAGCAAATTTCCCCATCAATACCCAGAACCGCCAGCAATTGATTTGTCCCAGCAATCAATATTTGCAGCCCTAGCGCCCTATTATCCCCTCACGGTCAAGTATTTTCAGAAAATGCCCAATGGGGAATATGACCTGAAACGCGCCTATTGGTGGGAGCAACGATGGCGCGAAGGTGTACGCAATCCACAGCAGCCTCGTCAGGTGGTGTTTTCACGTCTTGGAGATGGGGAGAGTAATTTTCCCCCCACCTATGACATCATCTACATCGGTGGTGCCTTAGGTGCAATTCATGCGGCAGTGATGGCGAAATTAGGGTATAAAGTCTTACTAATAGAGCGTCTACCCTTTGGGCGAATGAATCGGGAATGGAATATTTCCCGCGATGAAATCCAAAGCTTGGTTAATCTGGGTTTGGTGACAACCGCTGAACTGGAAACCATCATTGCGCGGGAATACAAAGATGGATTCAATAAATTTTTTGATGCGAATAATCCCCCTAAATTGCGCTCGCCTGTATTACATACTCCCACCGTGTTAAATTTAGCCTTAGATTCAGAAAAATGGCTGCAAATGTGCGGACAAAAGCTGCGTGCCTCTGGCGGTGACATTTGGGATGAAACAGAATTTATCCATGCCGATATAACTAACACACAAGTTGTGGTAAACGTCAAGCATTTGCCTAGTGAAAATGAGAAGCAAGTAACTGGACGACTGCTTGTAGATGCAATGGGCACCGCTTCCCCCATCGCTTGGCAATTAAATGGTGGCCGCGCTTTTGACAGTGTTTGTCCGACGGTGGGGGCAGTAATCGATCAAGGATTTGCACCAGGGGTCTGGGATTCTCAGTATGGAGACGTACTATACAGTCACGGGGATATTTCTAGGGGTAGACAGTTGATTTGGGAATTATTTCCTGGAATTGGCGGAGAATTGACTATTTATCTGTTTCATTACCACGAAGTCAAGGCAGAAAATCCCGGTTCCTTACTGGAGATGTACGAAGACTTTTTCACGATTTTGCCAGAATATCGCAGATGCGACATGGATAAACTGGTATGGGGAAAACCGACATTTGGCTATATTCCGGGACATTTTAGTGTGGGGAGTAGCGATCGCACCGTGGCTTTTGATAGACTAATTGCGATCGGTGACGCTGCATCACTGCAGTCTCCCCTGGTGTTTACTGGCTTTGGTTCTCTGGTTCGCAATTTAGAACGCTTAACAACACTTTTGGATGTCGCCCTCAAGCATAACCTGCTGAGTTTTCGCCACTTGAACCAAATTCGCGCCTACCAAAGTAATGTTTCCGTGACTTGGCTATTTTCCAAAGGGATGATGGTTCCGACAGGGAAATTTTTACCACCCCAACGAATTAACGCCATGTTGAATACCTTCTTTGGACTGTTGGTAGATGAACCTGTAGCGGTAGCCGATAACTTCATTAAAGATAGATGCAATTGGTTAACCTTTAACCGCCTAGCCATCAAAGCAGCTCGCAAGAATCCTGCCTTGTTATTATGGATTTGGCAACTTGCAGGGCCAAGGGATTTATTCAGGTGGCTGGGTAATTATGTTAACTTTAGTCGTTCTGCCCTAGTCAACGCGTTGCTGAGTGGATGGTTTCCCGGTTTTCTTGGTAAGATTCGTACTTGGCTTGAACCCCGCTATCCCGCATTGTGGTTAAAACTGTTAGCGATTAACTATGCTATCACCACAGGCAAACCGCGATCGCACGTAGCACAACTCAACCCAAAAGCGATCGTTCCGCAGTCAGAAGCGAGAATTCTCAATTAAGTAGACCGGCGTGAATAATTTAACGTTTGTAGTGGGGACTTTAGTCCTCTCTTAAGGGCTAGAGCCGCTCACTACAAGCCAATTCAATTAAATTTTACATTACTTAATGTAGTTTGGTTTTTTCTCACTTATCCAACTTTTTTTGTGGGGTGGCATTGGTGTTAACTTACAGCAGTTGTCACGTAGTTGAACCACACTCTCAGGGCACAGCACTGCTGTGCCCCTACTAGTCTATGTCATTAGTTTTGATAGGTTCGTAGTTGCGCTTTAGCGCCGGCACAATCAATGGCGCTAAAGCGCAACTACAAACAACCCATCAGAATTAGGGACTTCCAAATAAAAAAACATCCAACTTTTTCTGTGGGGTGGGCGTCTCGCCCGCCCGTGGAGAAGGGCGGACAAGATGTCCTCCCCACAAGATGGGATAATTTATTTCTTGGTAATCCCTTAATGACATGAACTACTACGGCAAATGTGGTATATTTACCTGAAAATAGCTGTAAGTCTAGACTTGGGTACTGTTGGGTAAGTTTAACCGAGCGCATACCTACGTGCTTTTCTGACGAAAATTCGGCAATTCCACAGATGCTAATGACTTGCGCCCTTTCGGTGGACGCTGGGGATAAACCACTGGTGAGGGCGATAGTGTATCATCATCCTGTGATAAATCTGTCGATAGTAATTCTACTTGAGTAAATTGTGATATATCTGCCCAGTAGTCTTCATTTTCTGGCGCGGTAGTCGCTTCTGTGACGACTGTAGTATATGAAACGTTTAGACTCTCATCTACTGTAACTGGAGAATCTTCCACCGAAGGGGAATTAATTTGTGCTGCAAACTGTTCAACTGGTTCAGTTTCGGCTTCCTGTTTCTCTACAAGAGTTGTGGCCAAAGTCTCCCAGATAGCTGACTCATCAGCAGTTGCAGATGGGGACTGGGAAGCAAAAAATATTTGGATCAAACTATTGAGTTGCTCATTAATATTTGATGATCCCGAAGATGAAACGGCTGACGGTGTAGTTGGGGAATCATCAATTTCTATAGCAGGATCGGATTGTGCTGTTGTTGGCGTATCTGCTTGATCTGACCAGTCCCAAGGAGATGATAGAGTAGATGGGTCGTGGTAACTTGTGTATGGGGGTGTGGTTGAAGATTGCCCCTGGGGTGGCTCTAAATTATCAGTTGCCAAATCTGATTCTGCTGACCAAGGTTTGATAGGCTGGGCGTTAGGAAACAAAGACCGAGCTTTTTTCGAGAATCTTGTTTGCTTGCTGCCTATGTTTTGGGGAGGATTTGCTGTATCTTGGAGAGTGTCATCACTGGGGACTGTTGTTTCCAAACATTTTTCCAGCGCCGCTTTAAATTGCAGTGTCTGGCGTTGTTGTCGCATCAACCTAGTACGTAACTCTCGACAACTAGTTTCTGACTGTAAGAGATGTTGAGACTGTTCACTATAGTTAGTTTGCAACAGCGCACATTCCCGCTCTAATTGAGCAAGGCGTTGTTGACTAATTTCTACTTGTGCTTTATAAGTTTCTATAAAAATTTCTTGACGTTGAACGGTTTGGACAGCAGTTTCTAATTGTTGAAATAGAGACTGTATCTGTTCTTGGGCTGCAGCCAGTTCCTGAGTTTGTTGGTTAAGCATGGACTCAGTCACGCTAAAGCGTTTTTTCTGCCACTGTAATGCCTTTTCTGACTCAGTTAAATCACTTTTTAACTGCCCGACTTGTTCATATAAGCCATCATTAGCAGTCTGCAATTCTTGATTCAAGGCCAGCAGCTGCTGAAATTCGGAATTAATCACTGCTTGTTGTTCACTATCAGGCTCTGCTACCCAATCCTGCTGATTTGCAGTTTGAGTCCGTTGATCTTTTGCAGGCCCCAGGAGTAGTAATTTCTTAATTCCTACATTTTCCTGAGTCACAACTGAGTCAAAAGGAGAATTTCCCGGCTCCGGTTGTGGCGAATTAGCAGAATTTAGGGATTCAATAAAAGCCCCATTGTTTGAGGTGTCAGATTCATTCATCACTCTTGATCCACCCGCTTAAAAATGTTCAGCACTGCTGGCGATCGCATTTACTTATTAATTATGCCCGATCAGTCTAGCTTGTTCACCATTTTAGATCTCTAACTGATGCCGTTATAACACTAAGAGGTTATGCCCCGTCAACCTGCTGATGGCGGGGGATGAGGCGGAAAGATTGTCCCCCACCTCAATTACGGTAGCCAATGGGGATCAAATCCGACTAAAGGCAGTTTTTCGGGTTTGATTTCGGCATTAGCGGTATCTGTGATGGGTAATAAAGGCATTAACCACAGGCTACTGGTAGCTATCGCCGCTCCGTCATCGGTTTTCAAAGTATTTGCAGATGGGTTGGGGTTTGTCTGCGCCACTACTTGATCAAATAACAAGCCTAAACCATCAGGCGATAAATTCATTCGCACATTCCGTTGCTCGATGGGTAGGACTAGTAGTGGTTTCTGTTGTCCGGTTTTGAGATCAATGGCGACTAAATAGGGCTGTTCTATGTATTGTTCCTTCGATATTAGCTGTGTCAGCAAGCAGTAGAGGGTGGGTGAAGACGGATCAAATTGGCAACTAAGAATTGAGCCTGTTGTTTTTAACAAGGATTTCTGGACGCCTTGGTTGGTGACTAAAAACAAATCTCGTGTAAAATCTGTATTAAATTTTACCATTGCCGCTTGGGAGCCATCTTTAGAGAAAGCTTGGACTAATCCAAATTGCGGCAGAAAATCTAGGGGTTTATTAGCATCGCCTTGTAAGGGTAAAATGGCTGCTCCCTGTCCTTGGGCAATTGCTACGGCTTTACTATCTGGGGTGATCATAAAATCTCCCCCTTGTTGGCTTGGTAGGCGTTTAGCGGTGGGTTTTTCTCCTGACGGTTCGTTGGTTGTGGACATTAACCAGAGTCCAAAGTCACCGGGGTTATTTTTCTTTCCCCGTTGAATCACAATAATTTGCCCATCTGGTGACAAATCAAATTTTAGGTTTTGATAGTCTTTGCTATCTAAAATCAGGTCAACTCTACCTGATGCTGCTGCTGGCTTGTCAGGTTTGTTAGAAATACCTGTTGTCACGGTGTACAACTGGGCTGATAACAAGTCTTGATTTTTGGTAGTGCGAGCCGAAAATAAAATTTTATCTCCATCGGGAAATGGCTCGAATTCCAAGACAACTAAATCTTTGGGGGTAAGTACCTTTTTTTGTTCTTGAGTCAAGTTGTAGAGAATTAATTGTCCTTGGTCGTCTTTACCTGCTCCTATATAAATAATGACGCGATCGCGGCTGCGAAAGCTACCTGTAAATGGCTGTATTACCCTATTTTTGCCTTCTTGTTCCGAAAATTTATCTCTTGCTCCCTGTAACTGCACTTTATAATTTGTGCCGTAGGGTGCTGGTGTCAATAGTGTATATACCATCCGCCGCCCTGCCCAACTGACTTTACCTGCTAGGGGCGGATCGATTTTTAAATTATTCTCTACGCTTTTGGTGTCCATTGGCCGGCTAAAATTGAGGGTAAAAGAGATATCTTCTGCCCCAATTTGTTGATTTTGCCAGGTAAAATGCCGTACACTGGGTTTTACTGCATCACCTTGCCAGATAATCACACCCATCAGCACACTCAGCAAGAGCATGAGTGCGATCGCTACACGATCCAGTGGTTGGATAAATGCTTTGGATTTTGTCATTTGTGATTTGTCAAGCGTCAAGCGTCAACAGTCATTTATTTGGACTAATAAGTATAAGGATTTTTGGGTTGGGGAATTTTTGTAACAGATTTAGCGACAATGGTGAGTTGGCGTTTTCCTGAAAGATTTTCTGTCACCATCTGTCCTTCTACTTCTAGCCAGATATCAGCTGGGTACTCTTCGTGATTAGCTGTGAGTTTGACGGGTAATCCCACCGGATAGGCATCTGCAGCACAGCAAGTGATGATAAATCGCGCCAAGAACAAATATTCTTTCCCTAATTCTGGTGGATGAACCACAAATCCATTTACCTTGACTTTTTGTCCTGTATATGCATCTGGTTCAGGATAGACATTGAGGGTGCGTACCCACTCTACGAGCGATCGCTCTTCTGGGCGAATGGTAGCGCGAAATGCTTGGGGTTGGGCGCGTGTTGCTCCCACCAACTCAGTCACACCACGATCAAGTGCGGTTTGACTACTAAAGACACGGGGTGTAATTAGCAATCCTAAAATTGCTGCTACCAAAAGTAAAGTAGTACCCCAACCAGGAGGAAATAAAGTTAAATGTTGGGCATTGGGTATGTCATCAAAGCGGCGACGCTGCCAAAGTTGTCCGGCTTTAAAAAAACCGACAATTAGTAAGCCAACAGCACCCGTATTTGCTAACCAAAAATAATCGGGGTGAATCAACAAATTCAGCTTACCAGTAACCCAGTATTTGAGAATTAAAATTCCCCAAGCTGTAATAGCCAAGACATCGAGCCAAGCTATTAACGAATTGGGGATTTTAAATTTTGTTTTGGGGATGGAAGTCATGGGTAAAGAGTCTAGGCATTAGGGGTTAACAGTCAACAATCAACATTGTTAATTAAATGACGTGAAGATTCAAAAATAATGTGAACAAAAATGCCAGTTGTCCTGCTAAAGCAAATAGATAAAATAAAGCTCTGGGTTTAAAAATTGATAACATCAAACCCACACCTTTGATGTCAATCATCGGACCAAATACCAGAAATGCTAACAAAGAACCACTGGTAAAGGTGGAAGCAAAAGACAGGGCGAAGAAGGAATCGACTGTTGAACAAATAGACACAACTGCTGCTAATATCAGCATGGCGACAATTGAGCTAATCGGACCTGAACCCAGACTCAGGATAAATTCACGGGGTACTAGTACTTGAATTGCAGCGGCGATCGCACTTCCTATCACCATAACGCCCCCTAATTCTCGCAATTCCTGGACAATATTATCTAGTAATAGACGGAGTTTATCTGAGAGGGGTTTACTGGCGCTAGTGGATGGGCTATTACCGGGAATAAAATTACTATCTATCCGCGTGGTTATACCTGCTTTTCCTCCTAAAACATAGGTTCCTGATTGCAATAAACTCGGTCCTGTTGTTTCCGGTTTTGAGCCATAACGCCTACCACGGCGTTTTTGTTCAGGTTGTGGGGGAGGATTAAACTTGAGATAACGAGCGATCGCTGGTTGGACAATCGGAGTTAAATCCTTTTGAAAACTGAAAACAAAGCCGACTATTGTGGCGATTAATAGCGAAAACACGACTCGTAACACCACTATTTCTGGCTGATCGCGAAATGCTGTCCAAGTCGCCCAAATCACAATTGGGTTAATTGTCGGTGCTGCTAGTAAAAAACCAATTGCTACTGGTGTGGGTACTCCTTGCATCAACATCCGCCGTGCTACTGGCACGTTACCACACTCACACACCGGAAATAAAAAGCCCATCGTACTACCGAATAAAGCACCCAATAAGGGATTTTTGGGCATTTTTTCCACTAGTTTGCGCTCATCTACAAAAAATAGCAGCACACTGGAGAATAACACCCCCAGAAGCAAAAAAGGCATCGCCTCGACTAGCAGACTCAGAAATAGAGTGAAACCATTGTTCAGTTGATTCATGGGTGTCGCAGTCAACAGCGGTTTGGAGTTTTGAGGTTATGCCTAGTCATTCTATCGGAATGGGGATCAAATGCAGGTAGGCACAATTAAACATCATTTCAGCAAAAAGTGGGTATTCTTTTTTTTGATTTCGCTTAAGCGATATTCAGCGTTTCCTAGAAGGAGATAGTTACCTGGTAATGGATACATTTACTGAGGATGCTTATTTCTGAGATTGTCCGACTTGAGAAATGGTTCCGATGCTGAAATATCAGTCTTTACTTGCAAGAGGTTGAATTATCTCTGTTTATTCTGTAATTGGGCTAACTAGTCTGCTGTTTTCCACCTATTTTCATAAATTGTTTACAGTTTTTCCACATTTGGGTATCACTCTACGTAGTTACAATACTTGATGCAGGCTTTCGGAAAACCAATATGAACTTTAGATGATTTTTTACTACAAATACTCTAAAATTGCAAGACAAAACTTTAATATCAATTTTTGGGAGTCCGAAGATTGGAGCTATCCCAATCACATGACAGATTTGAATATTACTTAAAGATATACCAAAATAATTAACAATGCTTGGTTGGTAGTTAGGACTTTAGTCCTAAACAAGCGATAAATGGCTAACTACATACGAAAATAATTAACAATGCTTGGTTGGTAGTTAGGACTTTAGTCCTAAACAAGCGATAAATCGCTAACTACATACTAAGCATCGCTGATAATGGTATGGGAATACCAGCAGAAATTCAAAAGCAGATTTTTGCAGATTTATTGACAACTAAACCAGTCGGTAAAGGTACAAGATTGGGATTAGCAATTAGTCATGAAATAATTACAAAAAAAACATAATAAACATAATGGGGAATTATAAGCAACATCTCAACCAGGTATCGGGACAAAATTCCAGATTTCGTTACCTTTAGTTAATAGTCAGTGATCTTCTTGCATCTTCTGTTGAACAGAGACTATCAGAGGCTAAAATGTTAATTTATTCCTTACTCGTCTTTGTAAAAACCAGAGTTTTCAGTGTCACAAGAATTTATTTCTCAAATATCACCACCATTTTTGTCTCAGGGTAGCGATCGCGATCTCAGTTTAGAGTCAAACCTCCAGGAACTGTCAATGTACAATTTCCGAGTGGAAGTCAGCTGTACTGGGATAGAACTGGCTAATTATTTTGAAAAATACCCCTTGCTACCAGGTGCAATCTTACTAGAACAGGGACAGTTTGTGGGGATGATTTCCCGACGACGACTCCTAGAATTTTTGATTCGTCCCCACGGACAAGAATTGTTTTTACGCGAACCGTTGGGTGTAATCTACAGCTATGCGCGGACAACGATTTTGCAGTTTCCTGATACGACACCAATTTTGAAAGCGATGCAATTTACCTTGAAGCGATCGCCAGAATTTTTGGCAGAACCTGTGGTGGTACAAACTGCACCTGATAATTATAAACTATTGGATGTGCAAGAATTGCATCTTGCGGCTTGGCAAATTCGGGGAATAGAAACCCAGATGCGGAATGAACGTAGTCAAGCTCAAATGATTCAACATGATAAAATGGCAAGTTTGGGGCGATTGGTAGACGGGGTAGCACACGAAATTTTAGACCCCGTGAGTTTTATTTGGGGTAACTTGACTTATGTCTCTAACTATAGTCAAGATTTGCTCAAGTTGATAGCAGCTTATGAACAAGATTTATCTCAGCCTACAAATAATATTATCGATCTCAAAGAAGAGATTGAATTTGATTTTTTAGAACAAGATTTATCAAAAGCGTTGACTAGTATTCGCACAGGTGCAGAAAGATTAAAAAAATTCGTCACCAGTTTACAAAATTTTTGTCATATTGATGAAGTTTATCCCAAACCAGCAGATTTACACGGCTGTTTAGATAGTATTGTATTGTTAATTAATAGCCGGATTAAAGGAGAAATTGAAATAGTTAAAAATTATGGTCATTTGCCACCAGTACATTGCTTTTTGGGGCAATTAAGCCAAGTATTAATGAATATCTTAAGTGAATCTATAGATACTTTACTTAATGAAGCTATCCGACAGCAGTTTCATGAAGATTCTACAAAAATTCCTAATCAACCGCGAATTGAGATTACTACAAAAATCATTTCACAAGCAGCAATTAAACCAGAAGCACCAGATTCTCGCTGGGTTTTCATTAGTATTGCTGATAATGGGCCTGGTATGTCTTTGCAGTTACAACAGCAAATTATGGAATCTTTTTCTGTACAAAAACGGGCTGATAAAGAAACTAGTTGGTCTGTAAGTTATAGAATTATCACTGCCAGACATGGGGGTAAATTAAATTTACATTCTCAGCTGGGTATGGGGACTAAGTTTGAAATATTATTACCTTTAGTTTGATGAATTTATGCTGGGGACAGGGAAAGAGTTTATAGCATTTATCGACAAGCGTGAGGTACATCGGTAAGGGCACGGCAGTGCCGTGCCCCTACACAGCGTGATATGATTTTGTGCTTAATTTGAATGTGTTGTGCTATACCTAATCCCTAATCCCTAGTCTCTCTTAAACAAACTTTCGCCACGTTGATAAATTTCACGAGCATAGTCAGTCCAAGTACCTTGTCCCCAATAACGGAAACAACTAGTTTGCAGCAATAAGTTATGTAAGAGAATCTTGCGATAACTAGATTGTTCTAGTAAGAGTTTCTGCTGATTGATTCGCTAACAATTCATCATATTTTTCATGGAATAAACTGCTTAGTTGGTACATAGGAGACAAAATATTTTCATATCCTTGCACCCAACTGATATGATTAGTCCAAGAGGCTCCATCTAGATGAAAATTGGGGTTGATTTGCTTTAATTCTTGAATGGCATTCTCTACACTTTCTGGTTGAATATTATCAGGTGAAACCCTCGCCCAAATATCATGCTGTCCCACTGGCTGACACGCAGGAAAATCTTCAGGTTTGCATCCAGCATCTGCAAGTAATTCTAAATATTCTGTACCACATAACCCAACAACGCCTGATTTCCCTCCCCCATTATGTAGCATATCCCCCAAGCTTGTTTAAAAGCGCTGGGAAATTCATTCATCATTACGCCGCCATTTTCACCATCGCCGATTTGGGTAACGATTGGTGGAATTAATATACTCCCTAATTGTTGTTTAGATAAAGTTTTGGCTTCATAATAAGGCTGCATTTGAGCAACTAATTTAGTATCTGAACCTTGGGTTTTAATCAAAGCGGTGATGCTAATTGTTTCGCCTTGGGAATTACGGGCTATGAGACGGTGTGGTAAATGTTTGTGAATTAGATGATTTACCGCTAATTGTTTCTATGGTATGTTCTTGAACAAGTAACCAATGGTATCCACATTCTTTTAAGTGCTTTGATAAATGCAAACAAGGTATCAGGGTGATTTGGAAGATGCATTTCTGGAGGCGAAAACCCTTTAACTCGCGCCAGTGCTTCCCAACCAAATATTGCTGCAAATTGATGTTGCCAGGCGATAATATGTAATTTTAATATCGGGTATCGGTGTGGAAGGAATCACCGCATGACTCCACATCGTACCCAACCACTCAACATAAGGTTGATAGGTAGGGTTACAAGTGACACGCTTGAGGTTGTCCAGGATGTCACTGCGTCCCATTTGCCTGAGTCCCCACAACAGATTACCAGAGTAATCCAACATCACACGGGGATTGCAACCTTGATTTACCAGTTCAGGAATAAAATCGCCGATGCGACTGTAACAATAGGCAAAGGGACTGGCGTTGTGATTATCGCCTTGATGGGGATATTCAAACATATATTGCAGATTGCTGATGAGTTCGCCATTATGTCCAGCAGGTATAGTTGGCTGGTGCATGTGTAAGGCGATCGCAAATCCAGCATTGATGTTTTCTAGTCTAATATTTGTTGTCGGCAGAAATACAGGCGCATTCTGGTTAACTACCGATAAAACCTCTGTTTCCCAACCGCAAATATTTGGCAAACCATCGATGATTTCGGGCAAATCGGGAAGAATGGTAGGTACAGTCAGCATTTCTGGTTGCTCCGAAACAAATGGATATCTAATTATGTGACCTCAGCACCTATTTAGTTGAGATATTTGAGAAACTCGGAACCCTCCCCCAGACCCCTCCCCGCAAGCGAGGAGGGGAGCCGAAAACAGCACTGACTTTGCTGGAATGTGTTATCAGGACTTACGCGCAGATACGAAAGCAACCATATTTCTTGACCAAAGTAAATCGCCAAACCGATGGAATTTTGCCAAAAAACTCCTGATCAGGTTTTTATTGTGGCTGTTGTCTATTTGACGCCGGCGGTGTTGCGATGTTTAATATCTGCTCTAGCAACCAAGGGGTGAAGCGTTGACACAAAATGGCTAAATGACTTTGCCAACCTACTAAAATTTCTGCTGAATCTTTTTCTAGTCCTGTGACTAGTGTTTGTGCTACTTGCTGGGGAGTCATGGGGATCACCCAACGAAATAATGTGAAGTCCCGCACCATGTCTGTATCTGTGAGGGAAGGTAGTAATGCTTTCACCTGAATGTTGTATGGAGCTAGTTCGCGGCGTAAGGCTTGGGTAAAGCCGATAATTGCAAACTTGGTAGCTGAATAAGTTGCCATTGTCGGTGCTGCTATTTTCCCCATCAAACTGGAGACATTGACAATTGTCCCTTCCCGTTGACTCACCATCCGTCGAGCAATCAAACTGGTGAGGTTGTACATGCCCAACAAATTTACAGAGAGTTCGTCTTGTAATTGGGGGAGTTTAGATTGCAAAAACGAATTTTGATAGGCTACTCCCGCACAATTGACTAGCAGATGAATCTGGCCATAATTGCGCCACAGTTGAGCAACAGCAATATTCACCTCAACTGTCTGAGTCAAATCTATTGCCAAAATCGTGGCTTTAACACCCATTGCCTCGATTTCATCAGCCACTGTCCTTAATTTTTGGCAATCGCGTGCTACCAATATCACTCGCTTGATATTTTGTTGCGCTAGTTCCAGGGCGATAGCACGCCCAATACCACGGGAAGCTCCTGTAATTAGAGCTACCTTACCTTCAATCTTCATGGGTTTTTACCTCCAAAATCTTAGTCTTACTGCGCTCTACGTCACATCCCTGCACAGAGTCAGACAAATCATCAATCCCAATTAAAATCAAAATCAAACTAAGCCTGTTGGCAAGAGATATTTCTGGGCTAATGTGCAATTTCTCTTCATTAGTCTATGAAACAGCAGAAATTTCTCATGTACTACTCCAAAATCAACATTTTGCACAATTGGCTGAATTGACATAGCTCATAGGTGTTACATCTCCTCAATCTGAGCCTTCATCCTATCGTTGTCATACACACGTTAACAATTAAATCAAGTTATAGCAATCTTTTTTAATAAGGATTTCTTAATACTTGTTTACAATAACATATATATGCGAAGAATTTTAGGGATAAGTTTTTATGAATACTACTAGACAAATGTAGGAATCCCTTGACATTCAGGATAAATAACTGCCATTACCATCAGAAAATCGGGAAGTTTGTCAAATTGTCGCGATTTTCGTCATAAATTTGACACGTAGAAAACATATGGTTTTGGTACTAGTTGATTCAGTATATTTACTAATGTATGCACTAAGCAGGTCATAAATACTCTACAACCCAATTTTTCGCAGAAATACATTGATCCCTGCAAACATTCCCTGATTATTTTGATGTCTTAAGTAGTTGAACCACACTCTCAGGGCACAGCACAGCAGTGTTCCCTACGGCAAATGTGGTCTATTTACTTGAAAATAGCTGTAATTTGCATCAAAGCATGGCTAGAGCCGCTGACTACAGGTGAATTATTCTGGAAACATGAATGACGATTTTTTACCACTAAGGCACATTGGCGGAGCGTCTGTCTACAAGCAGCTTTGCCAACACAGAGCTACTGATATTAAGGTGAGGATGGGGCTGCTGATTGGGGAGATGATCCACTTAATACTGTAGTCAACTGATCTACTGTTAAAGATTGTAAAAGACTGAGATTGAGCGGCTCTTGACTGATATATTTGGCGTAGGATGGCTGCAAATAGGGGCTGTATTCAGGGCGCTTAAGCAGATGGGTTTCCATAAAAGCAACACTCAAGGCTTGGAGATAGGAATAAGCAGCAGTACGGTTAGGGCCTAGTAAGGCGGCTGGTACAGGTAAGACATTACTACTATTATTTGATTCTGATTCACCCATAGCCGTAAAGTGGGTGGCGTTTTCGACCAAAACTAGGTACTTATTGGGGCTAGAAAGCCAAGTGAAGGGCTGAATCTGTTCCGGTACTGGTGGGGCGAAAATATCTTGACTAGCTGCTACTAACATTGTCGGGACTTGAATTTGACGCAGCCCACTTTCGCCAAAGATCGTACTGTCAATAGGATTAATGGCAATGATCGCCTGAATGCGATCGTCCTTCATCTGATAATCTTTTATTGGTAAATCATTGACGCGACACTGTAATAGAAACGATACATTCCAGGATCTATTGGGATTACAATCGCGATTAATCTGGTCAAAGTTAATCTTGGCTCCTGCTAAGGCTAAAACAGTATAACCACCATAGGAATGACCAATCGCCCCGACTTGTTGGAAATTTAGTTTTCCTTGGAGGTTGGGATCGGACTTCTCTCGACGCTGGAGTTCATCAAGTACATATGTTACATCCAACGGTCGGTTAATAAATTCCATTGGTTCTGGTGGTAAAGCCAAACCCGCAAAATATTGCTGAAAGCGTTCAGCATTACTACCAGGATGTTCCAGCACTACGACTGCAAAACCGTAGGATGCTAAATGTTTTGCTAGGTAAACAAAAGTATAGCGGTCTGAGGCGATGCCATGAGAAATTACAATGATGGGAAAGGGCGCTGTGGGTGAGTTTTGACTGTTTTGGGATGCTACTTGCGGTAAATACACATCTACTGGTAAATTGCGATCGCGGGAACGGTCATCGAAAGTGAAGCTGATTTTCTGCGAGGAAAATATTCCTGGCTGGCGTAAATCAGTCTTTTGGGAGAAGTCAACTTGGGCATTAGCTGCTTCTGCAGTCGCCTCTTTTTGAAGAAAACTCACAACCGCATCCCTGGTTTTTAATAAATTCGATAAATTTTTGACTATTTGTAGCCCTTCTGAAAAATTCAGCCGCACATTATGACTGGGATACCGGCGCAAAAAATTTAAAACCGTTAAACCTTGGGGATCAGCCGCAGCAACAATCAATGCGCCACGTATGGCGTAAAAGCCGTTTTTGCGCGAATCCGTCAAAATTAATTCTCCCAGACGTTGCAGCACGTCTTCACCTAAAGGTGAGTAGGTAAATTGAGATACTAGAGTAGATGTTACCTGGAAGCGTTGTTGTAGCAGATCCCGCAGTTGAGCAAGTTGTTGGGGAGTAGCACGACTGGCATAAAATCCTAAATCATCATTAATTTTGCCTTCTTTAGCAAAGATTTCCAGAGAATCAGTAGACAAGGAAAATTCGCCAAAGGGAGGGTAAACAAAGCTAATGCGTTCAGCCGCAAGTCCGGGAGTTGCGGTCAAAATTGTCGATAGTAGCCCGAAACTCAGATATCTCAGCAGTTTTTTCATAACTCGCCACTATAACTAAAACTATTGCTAGCAAATCTTTCAGCCATAGGATATCAGCAGGGTGTTATCCTATACTAAACAGTTTAGTTCTGAATAAATCTATGATAAACAAAACTGTTTAGTATTGCCAACAGTGATGATGGAAATAATTCGCGGTGGGGTTGGGGATCTCAATCAGCACTAATCCAAAGGTAAGGCATCATGGAAATGGCTATAGTCGATGTAGCGATTACCATCGGATGTGTGGTGTATAATATCGACAAAGCGATAATTCCAGAGTATTTTACTAGGACTGTAGTTATGGTGGGCATAGACGACCTGCGCCACTGTTTCATCAAGACCACTCAAGGAGACCACAATAGTAGTATTAGTCTGGATTAAGGATTCAGCCGTCATTCCATACAAAGGACTAGATTCATCAATTACATGTATCGCTAGCCAACTTAACGTGAAACCGGGAGATTGGTGCCTCAGCAGTTGCAGATCGTAGATTCTCCGGATGAATAAGCCTTCTGCAGTCACGTCATCACGCATCAAGTGTACCCGCATTTGTGCCTCTAAAATCAAGTTGCGGCGTTGGTTAGCACTGCGAAACATCAGTGTGGGCATTCCCTCATGGGGTGTAATAACAGCTACATTGCTAAATAGTACACGGGCAGTTGGTCGGGAAAATCTGGCAAATGCTAGCCCTGTCATCAGAGCAATTGCCATCAGACCGGCGATCGCTTCAATGGTAACAATGATATTAGCGTAAGTTGTTTTAGGATACATCGCACCATAGCCGATAGATGCTAAGGTTTGCACACTAAAAAAGAAGAGATCTAAAAAAGAACCAGGTCGCGCATTTGTCACGCAATCTCCGCCAGCTAAGTAAGCTAGGGCAAAAATTGTATTAGTAGCCAAATATATCAAAACAATCAGCACCAAAAAGCCACACCAGGGAATTGTCAGTAGCAGATGGTAAGGGTCACGCCAGTAGGAATACCAAGCACCCATACCCATAATCTGATGGTTTCCGTCCTTGACTTTGATGTGAATGCGTGGAAGTAGACGCTGTGGTTGCTTCCCTGAAGATCTCTTCAGTCTAAATTTCATCGGGAGTAGCCAAAAGAACTATAATTTTTTAGCATAACTAAGTGGGCATAAATAGTTAAAGGTTTGTAGTCAGGACTTTAGTCCTCTCTCAAGGACTAAAGTCCTGACTACGAGACAATTTAATTTTATTTTACATTGCGTAATATAGTTTCGTTTTTTTTATGCCTACCTACTTAACTAGGTTTGAAATATTTTTACAGTATTTAAAACATAATTACAGTTAAATAGTAACAACCTGGTGTATTCTATCGTTTATGAATCGAAATTTCTGGATTACTGCTTTAATTGCCTTGATTAATTCCCTAAGTTTTACAATTTTAATTCCCATTATCTATCTTTATGGTAAACAATTTGGACTCAACGATTTTCAGACCAGTTGGTTATTTTCGATTTACGCTATAGCTCAGTTTTTTGCGACTCCCATCATTGGTAAACTTTCTGATCGCTTTGGGAGAAAACCTTTACTGATTATCAGTTTAGCTGGGACGGTAATCGCTAACTTGATTGCTGGAACTGCAACCACAGCAATTACTTTGTTTCTGGCTCGACTTTTGGATGGTATTACCGGCGGAAATGTTTCTGTTGCTCAAGCGATTGTTTCTGATATCACCAGTCCCAAAAACCGCGCTCAAGGGTTTGGATTTTATGGAGCCGCAATGGGCTTAGGTTTTGTATTAGGGCCAGCCACAAGTTTACTGGCGCAGCAGATTTCTTTGGGTGCTGGGTTTTTAGTTTCAAGTGCGGTTGCATTTATCGCTCTTTTGATGACAATTTTCTTTTTACCAGAAACTCTTGAAAATAAAATTGAAAATAAACACAACATTTTTGATTTGGGTTTAGAAAAATTAATCACAGGTTTATCAATGCCTAGAGTTGGTATTCTGCTAATCATCAACTTTGGTATTGGGACTACTTTCACGATATTCACTTATGCCTTTCAACCATATTTTATTAATGTACTGAAGCAAAATAGTAATTCGTTAACACTAATGTTTCTAGTATTTGGAATATTAGGTGTGATGATGCAGACTTGGGGAATTTCCATTCTTAAGCAGAGGTTTAATATAGTAAATATATTATTTTTTAGTATATTTATCCGCAGTTTGTCGTTTACTTTAATGCCAGTTTTTACCAACATTGTTTATTTTGTGATCATTAGCATATTGTTTTCCTTGTTTAATTCTCTAGTTCAGCCCATGATTAGCACGCTAATTTCTCTCAATGCTCAACCACAAGAACAAGGAACTGCAATGGGTTTAAACGCATCTTATTTAAGTATTTCTAATGGAATTGGTCCTGTAATTGCGGGAATGTTAATTCATCAATCTAATCCTAAAACCTATGCTTATCCGTTATATTTAGCAGGAGTGCTGACATTTTTAGTGTTATTTTTGGCTATAGCTAATCGCCAAAAATTCACACCTCAAATTAATAACTGATTACACCATTTTGGTTCGTAGTTGCGCTTCGCCAAGCGCAACTACGAACTATAGACTTTATTTTCATTTTCGTCAGGAACTTGTACAATTCTGTACTAAGATTTGGTTAAGTTAGCAACTACAGATACTAACTTAGTTGCATTAACTGGTTTAGACAAATAAATTTGAAACCCTGCCGATAAAACTTGTTTGCGGTCTTTTTTCTGGGCATAAGCTGTCAGTGCTATTGCGGGAATTTGCCCTCCTTCCTCTTGAGAAAGCGCTCTAATTTTACGAATTAATGTATAACCATCTTCTTGTGGCATCCCAATGTCACTCACAAGAATATCAGGATGGAATTCTTGCAGAGCAACAAGTGCATCAAACGTCAATCCAACTGCCATAATTTTTGCGCCATAGTGACTCAGAGTTATAGTCAAAAGTTGACGAGCATCAGGCTCATCATCAACTACAAGCACTCGTAAACCATTAAGACTAAGTGAGCGTTTATCAATCAATTCACTATTGCTAGCCTTGAAAACCCGCGCTGGTTTAGTATTTTTGACGGCAATAACTTTGCGGGGAAGATTGACAATAAAAGTAGCTCCTTTTCCAATTCCTGAACTTTCTACACAGACTGTACCACCATGTAATTCAACCAAGTGGCGGACGATTGCTAACCCCAATCCCAGTCCATTATGTGTGCGCGTGGTTGAGTTATCGCCTTGACGAAAGCGTTCAAAGACATGGGGTATAAATTCAGGATCAATTCCATTTCCTGTATCGCTCACCCGAATTAAAACGCCAGAATTAGTGCCTTCTAATTCCACAGTGACTTTTCCTCCCTCAGGTGTGAATTTAATTGCATTAGACAGTAAATTCCATATAACCTGCTGTAAGCGGTTAGCATCGCCCATAACTGTTCCCACTGAAGACGAAAATTTGCAATCAATGGAAATTTTTTTAGCATCAGCGGCTAAACGCACAGTATCAATTGCAGACAGCACCACTGGTGCGATTTCTACTGAATAAATTGAGAGAGAAAGCTTACCGCGAATAATTTGTGAGACATTTAAAACATCTTCCAGCAGTTTTGATAAAGATTTGGCATTACGATCAATTGTGTCTATAGCTTGAGCAGTGGTAGCCTCGTCAAATTTACGAGTTTTAAGTAATTGTGTCCAGCCTAACATCGCATTTAAGGGAGTGCGAAGTTCATGGGAAAGTGTGGCTAAAAAATCATCTTTTGTGCGATTTGCTGCTTCTGCTTCTGCACGTGCAGTTCGTTCACGAGCGATGAATCGTTCTCGTTCTTGTTCTACTTGCTTACGTTCACTGATGTCTAGACAGAATGAAATTACTTCTTCTTGGATGTTGTCAGGTTCTTGTACTAAAGTACTGGCAATTAAAATGGGCACACGGCTACCATCTTTACGAAGATATTCTTTTTCTTGAGGTTCAAATACTCCTGTAGTTTCTAGTTCTACATTAGAGCGATCGCTTATTTCTAAATATTTTGATACCGTGATATTTTCCCATCGCAATTGGCCTGCCAATATTTCTTCACGTGAATAACCTAGCATTCTCAGAAACGCATCGTTAGCCTGAACAATCTGACCATTGGCATTGCTAAGAGTAACTCCAATAATATTAGACTCTAACAACTGTCTAAACTTTTTTTCACTTAGTTGTAACTGTTGTTCTTTTCTTTCCAATCGCTGTTTAGCATGACGTAACTCCCAACTCAGCCAACTCAAGAAAATAGTCAGCAGCAAAAATACGCTGAGGTGTACTAGGGTGTCTATTCGATAAACAAATAGCGTAAACAATGGTTCAACAAAAAAGTAGTCGATAGCGACAGTTGATAATGCTGTAGCTAATAATCCTGCTTCCATACCACCATACCAAGCAGCAACCCCGACAGCGACAAAAAACAGAATAAATATAGTCGGCTTGAGTAGTGGTCGTAATAATACTGATAGTAGTAATGAAAGAGTAACACTTAATAAAACTAAAATATAAGATGCAAGATGTTGGCGTATTTTTTTCAAAATTGCTTCTCCTCTAATACAGCTAGGCTCGTCAAACCATAATTTACAAAATTAGGTAATCATGAATTAGCTCAACACTCAATCTCACTAAATCGAAAACTTTTGTAAGTCAACGAAATAATCAGGGTTTTAAGCCAGATGTTTAGTTTTGTTTAATGCCAACCCTATTCTAGTCGAGAGCGCCTAGTGACAAAGCAATAGTTCAAACGCTTGTTATATCGGTATCTTAAGTAATTGGCTTTAAAGGCTCAAATCATTTACCCACAAGACTTATAGAAAACTTTGCGATTTACTATTTTTTTAGAAATTCGGTATTATAAACTATATTGACGTATTACGCATCTGTCGAAAGTAGTATAAAAAATTCCAACCCAATAGAGTGATGGGGCATGGGGCATGGTAAAGATTCACCTATGCCCAATACTTCTCTTCTTAGGCTACGCCTAGCAAGATCCACGTAGTGGTAGGACAAAGCGGAAATCGAGCGAAGTTGAGATTCAGTACAAGTCCAATACACTCGTAAGGGCACGGCACTGTTCCCTACATGGGACAATATAATTTGTCAGGCATCCAACGGAGAACAGCTATATCCGCTGCGCTAAAGCGCTACTACAAACGTTTGACTGTTGTTATTTTTCGGGTTTTGGTTTTTGACCTTGAGAACAGCGCTCAAACCACTCCTGATATTTCTGTTGTTGATCTTGATTTTGCACAACAATTGACACTCGCACCTGCTGACAGCCATGATTTTTTTCCAGGGCGATCGCATTTAACAGTAAGCTGGCAATTTTTGGCGAACTAAACAACCCACTCACAGTTAAACCGCTGTCAAAATTAACCAATTCATCGATTTCACCAGGAATTAAATCAACACCAAAATTTTCCCCTTCACCTAAGTCAATTTCTGCTAGTTGTTTGTGTTCTGGACTGACTTGTTCAACAATTAATTTCTCACGCCGGACAGGAACTTGTATTATCCGGGTTTCGATTTGTTTACGAACAATAACATCACCGATTTTTTGACGATTACTATTGATAACTAATCGCTCTTCTATTAATCGAAGAATCTTTTCGTCTCCAATGTCTTCTAATTTATCTATCTCTACTAAGCCATTTGTAATTTGATAATTATTTTTGAGTTCAGTGGCAGTTGGTGATATTTTTTCTTCGCTGGTTGTTTCTGCTTTTAAATATTCAGACATATCATCTATTTCTCATTTATATGAATCTATAAATAACTAATTATAGCGCTGATCATTTGGGTACAATATAGCGTTTCTCTGTCAAGTGAGGTACCGGAACCCCACCCCCAACCCCCTCCCCGCAAGCGAGGAGGGGGCTATACAGCACTTCCGGCAGCTATGAGGTACATCCTCAAAGCTGAAAGCTATGCTAGGAGAGGGGCAAAAAGAAAACTGTATTGCATAATAGCGGGAAGCGCTATAATAAATTAACGTTCTTCCACTGGGAGACCATGAGGATTCACATCTAACTCTTCTCGGCGCACAGTTTCTTGACTTTCAGCTGTGTCTTGCTCCACAACTTTTCTCACTCTAACTTCTTCGCGCACAAAAGTTTCTTTGTGAATATCAGGAGTTTCTTCGTGGACTTCCAGACGAGCAACTTCACCTTCACGGAAGCTCGCTTCACCAGGCGGAACCGCCACACCTGCGTCTTTTGGCGTTACACGCTCAATTACCACACGCTCTCTTTCCACAGGTACTGCGATTCTTGCAGTTTCTGTTTCAATGTGCTTACCAATCGAAACTTCTCCGGTTTTCTGGCGGACTTTACTCGCTATCAACCGTTCTTCATACAATTTCAAAGTTTGATTATCCTGCTCATTAACATCATACAAAGAAGGTTCTTGCTGATAACTGTAGGTATCACGGTTGTAAGTGGGTGTAATAATCGGCTGATTGGTGGAATCCAAAGGTGCTGATGCTTCGACAGGTCTGGTTTTTTTCAGAGGTGCTGATGCGTTTACTGCTTCGATATCGTAAGTTGGATTACGATATATTCCGCGCACCCTCTCTTCATAATCGTAATCAAGGTTTTGAGGTTCATTGAACTCAGGTAAATCCTCTGCTTGCTGTCTAGTCATACCAATGGCGTAAACGCGATCGCTATTATAATCAATGCGGGAACGACCAATCGGCAACAATACTTTTTTACCAAAAATCCAGAAGCCTAAATCAAGAACGATATAACGAAAATGCCCTTCTTCATCAACTAAAACATCACCAACTGTACCAATTTTTTCTGTGTTATTTTCTGTATAAACAGCCAGACCCTTAATATCTTTACCTTCAAAAGTTTCACGGTAATTGGGGTCAAAATCTGCCAATCTTTGTAAAACCATTTTACTTTACCTCACATTTTTTCTTATTTCCTAATAAATAGGATAAAAAAAAAGACGCGATTGTACCTCTTTCTACCGACTTAATTATCTCTATTAATCATCATCGTCAGAAATAGATTATTGATTTTTATCATAATTTACTTAATTGGTACATTAGTTTTTTTGACAATTAAAAAACAGAAAAGGAAGATTAGACTATTTGCGTCTAAAGCACTACTACAAACATATAGCGTTTCCCACTCTAGTAAGATACATCAGAGCAAGCTCCTCGCTTGCGGGGAGGGGGTTGGGGGTGGGGTTCTTGTACCTCACTTAACTGAGAATCGCTATATTAGTATTAGTGTGCTTTATGTTGAGTTTAACTAGTTTGATTCACGTGCGAATTACCTGTTTCATCAATATCTAACTCTTCTCGACGCACGATTTCTTCTGTTTCAAGGGTATCATGCTCTACCACTTTCTTGAGTCTAATTTCTTCGCGCACAAATGCTTCTTTATGAATCTCTGGTATTTCTTCGTATACTTCTATGCGTGCTACTTCTCCTTCCTGAAACTTCAGTTCCTTGGGATCTACTACCATTCCTGTTGGTGTCGGTGAAACTCGTTCAATCACCACACTCTCTTTTTGAATAGGTACTGTAATCCGTGCAGTTTCACTTTCAATATGCTTACCAATTACGACTTCTCCAGTTTTGATAAGATTCTTATTGGCAATCAATCTTTCTTCATACAATCTAAAAGTTTGATGATCTTTGTCAGTCAAGTTGTATAAATCCGGGTCTTGCTGATAACTGTATGTGTCGTGATTGTCAGTTACATTGCTAGTTAATGGACGAAAAACCTTGCGGACTTTTTCTTCATATTCGTTATTGACGATGGTTTCTTCTTTGTATTCAGGTAAGTCTTCAACTTGCTGTTTGCTTAATCCATCGATATAGACACGTTTAGCAGAATAATTAATCCGGGATAGACCAATTGGCAGTAATATTCTCTTGTTTACACAATCTAAGCTTGTATCAATAACTAGATAACGGAAACGACCATCGTGATCAACTAAAGCATCGGCGACTAAACCAACTTTTACTTCTCCTTGGGTATAGAGATCTAAAGCTTTAATATCGTCGCCGCCAAAGGTTTCTCGGTATTTTTGGTCAAATTGTTCGAGTTTATAGAGAGGCATACATTATGATTCCAAAATTATTTTGACTATCTTATCTATTGATCAGCCTAAAGACTATTTAGCTGATTTTCCTCTTGCTAGCGACGGAATTTTTGGGTGATATTTTATTGGCAGTCGGCGGGAAACTCCAACCCAAGAGTGGGTGGAGAGGGACTATAGCAGTTATCGGTTGAGTCCAATACACTGGTAAGGGCACGGCAGTGCCGTCCCCCTACACGCGACGATATAATTTGTAAGGCATCCAACTGAGAAGCGCTATATAACCCGCAGACTTGGGGCATAGGGCATAGGGCATAGGGCATTCGGCATTGGTGAATCTTTCCCATGTCCTAAAACTCCATCCCGCAAGTGGCGTGGAGTTTTTTATTTGGATGCTCCTACAGGCTGTCTGACTTGGGATTTCACCGCCTCAATAATGGCATCAGCATCAATTTTGGCAGCGTGGAGAAGTTCTTCGGGTGTACCTGAACCTGGCATATTGCTGACAGCTAGCTTAATCAAACGCAGTTGGGGGCCATTGTAGGTGGGAGAACTACCAGATCCCGCAAATGCATCAAGGACAGCTGCACCTAACCCGCCTTCGCTCCAGTGATCTTCGACAACAACTAAATTACCGTTGGTATCCCGTGCGGCTTGATGAAGGGTCTGGACATCGATGGGTTTGACAGAATAGGTATCAATGACGCGGACTGTAATACCTTCATTTTTCAGGCGATCGCTAGCCTTAAGTGCTTCGTGTAGGGTAATACCGGCTGCAATGACCGTGGCTTGATCGCGATCAGAACTCCGGACTATTTTACTACCACCAATGGGAAAATTTTCATCAGCGCCATAGATGACAGTTGTGCTTTCTCTGGTGGTGCGGAGGTAGACAATACCATCGCGATCGCTCATCTGCTCTACTAGTTTAGCGGTCTGATTGGCATCGCTGGGATATAATACGGTGCTACTCCACACGGCGCGAAAGGCTGCTAAGTCTTCCAGTGCCATTTGTGAAGGGCCATCTTGACCAATGGATACCCCAGCATGGGAACCCACTAATTTAATATTCGCACGAGAAATGGCAGCCATTCGCACAAAGTCGTAGGCACGAGTCAAAAAGGCTGCAAAGGTCGAAGCAAAGGGTTTGTATTTTCGTACCTGCAACCCTACTGCTGTTGCTACCATTTGTTGTTCGGCAATGAACATCTCAAAGTAGCGCTCAGGAAAAGTTTCGGCAAAATCTTCTGCGTAAGTAGAATTACTGACTTCAGCGTCTAGCACAATCACATCTGGTTGAGCAAATCCCAAAGCCTTTAAAGCATCACCATAGGCGCGACGTGTGGCGACCTTTGCGCCTTTGTCATAAGTGGGAAGCTGTAGTGGTTGAGGATGACCTGTGGAGGCTGGTTGGACTTGTCCTTCAGGCTTTTGGACTGGGATTGTGATGTGGCGTTGACCACCTAACTGTGCGATCGCCCGTTTTTCGTCATCAGGTTTGAATACTTTACCATGCCATCCACCTACATCTTCTACTTGTGCCACACCTTTGCCTTTCTTGGTGCGGGCTATAATCACCGTGGGGCGATCGTTGACAGTTAAAGCTGTACTATAGGCTTGATCAATTTCGGTCAAATTGTGACCATCAATCTCAATCGCTTCCCAGCCAAAGGCTTTAGCACGGTTAGCATAGGCTTGCGTATTCCAGCCCAGTTCGGTTTGACCCCGCTCGACCTAAACGATTCACATCGATAATCGCAATCAAATTGTTTAAACTATAGTGCGCTGCATGATCAAAAGCTTCCCATACAGACCCTTCGGCTGTTTCACTATCGCCCAATAGCACCCAGACATGGTAGGGAAGCTTGTCTAAATATTTACCTGCTAAAGCCACTCCTACACCAATTGGTAATCCTTGTCCCAAGGAGCCTGTAGCTACATCCACCCAGGGTAAAACTGGTGTGGGATGACCTTCTAGACGACTACCAAACTTCCGTAGTAAGAGCAACTCCTCATCGGAAATCACCCCAGCCGCCTTATACATAGCATAGAGAACCGGTGCTGCGTGTCCTTTAGAGAGGATAAAGCGATCGTTATTTGGCTGATGTGGATGACTAAAGTCGTAATGGAGATATTTAGATAATAAAACCGCCATCAAATCAGCAGGAGACATCGATGAAGTGGGATGGCCAGAACCAGCAACTGTTGTAGCGCGGATACTATCAACACGCAACTGTTGCGCTAGTTCATGCCATTGTTGAAGTTGCTCCTGGGTGGGCATAATTTTTTTCCTCAATGATTATCAACGCTATTGATAAACTTGTTGAATCTGTGATCAAATCTCTAGTAGTTAGGGCAATGCCCACTCTACTGTGCATTTCTAGGGTTAGTTTATACATTCTCAGAGGCAATCGCTTCTTTCTAATGGAATAACAGTTTTTCTTTCTCAGGGAATAGAAATTACCAATGACGACCATAAAAATCTAAGTATATGAAAGGTGTGTTATGGAAGCCGTAAGGCACTCTTCTTAGCGAATTAGTAGGTTTTCTTGATGATGATAACTATCCAAGATTAAACTGGGTAGCAGCAGCTTATGATTTTGCTCAAAAGAATCCCAATGCGGGGGCTTAATCCGGGTTTTGGTGGGGAGTGGCCACCCTACACTACTTAAAATTTTTCACAAATCATTTACGATTCCTATATTATGTATCAAGACAATTCATTTTCCTAAATATGAGTATTCTTTTCAGCAATAAATTCCGTATCACTGTAGGATTTACTACCTTATTCTTGGCTAGTTTAGCCACTACTCATTTATATAACCACTCAAAGACTAAACAGCTAGCCCAGAATATATCTTTTACTCAGCCGGAAAATTCTCCTCTATTTAAATCAGATATTTTCCTTGCCTCAATTCAATCTGCTCAGATAATTGCTACAACTTTCCTTAATCCTTTGATGGCTCCACAAAGAAGTTATGCAAATCTAGACAAGCAAAATCATACTATTTTAGCATCCGCAGCCTATCGAGTTATTGATGAATTAGAAAATTATAAATATAGCGTTAATGGCAATCAGGTTTTTAGTTCTGGAAAACTACCAACTACGAAGGTTAATTTCAATCAATCCAATTTATTAAGCGTTCTTGTAAATACGCGAAAATATTTCCAAGATTATTCTACAGCAGACCCTGATATTTCCCGGACAGGAATACTTGCTAGTCAAGGAGTTAGCATAGAAGATATTCTTAAAACATTAGATTTCATGATTGCTGTTTTAAAAGAGGATATTGCTAATAATCGAGCCACTCGTTTACAAAGTCCTACTTTTATCAATACCCATTTTCGAGTAATTAAATGGTCGGCATATAACCCTAAAAATTCCCAGCAAAAACAATTGCGAATTACCAAATATGCTGTTTTTATTCATCCAGGTTCACAGAAAAAAACTTCTACCTTTAATATACCGCTATATAGTTTAAAAAATAACGATCTGCAAGATAAATTCTATACAAAATATACAAAACAGGATGTTTTATCAGGTATTTATGAACCAGGGGGGAAAGAATTTGGCAATGCTGAACCCATCGCCTATCTGACACGCAATGGTTTAGAAGAAGCCCTGATGGAGGGAACAATCCTGGTGAATTTTACCGATGGAACTCAAGGATATTTTAATGTAGATAGAAACAATGAAATGCCTTATATTCGGGGATTAAAAGCGACAGAGCAAAAGCGTTACTGGTATTTTAGAAAAGTTGATGCTATCAAAGGTTATGGATATAAGATAGATGCAAAAATTTCTATCAAGCCAGGAGTGACTTTTGCTGGAGATGTCCTCAATATTGGTTTAGGTAAAATCATTGTTATTGAGCAAACTATAGGCGGACATAAACATCTGCAAATGGGAGTTATTGCTGATACAGGTGGTGCATTTTTACCCAATCTTTATCAACTCGATTTTCTGGCAGGCATTTTTAAGAATCAACAAGATTTTGGTCAGCATATTAAGGAATTGCCTGATTATGCTACAGCATATATTTTAGTCAAAAAGTAACCGTTGTTTTGCTCCTTGACCCTGATAAAATGTCTAAAATTTGGTTATCACAGTTGCAAGAACAACGAGCGATCGCAGTGATTCGCGCTCCAGAAATGAAATTAGCAGAGCAAATGGCTTTGGCTGTAGCAGCTGGGGGAATGCAGCTGATTGAAATTACTTGGAATAGCGATCGCGCTGATCAATTAATCGGTCAATTACGTTCTCAATTACCCCACTGTACCATAGGCGCCGGGACGCTATATAATGTGCAGCAGCTGCAAGCAGCGATCGCCTCTGGAGCGCAATTTCTCTTCACACCCCACGTTGATCCCGCGATGATTCACGCAGCAGTTGAGCAAGATATACCCATCATCCCTGGCGCCCTTTCGCCTACGGAAATTGTCACAGCCTGGAATCATGGTGCTAGCTGTGTCAAAGTCTTCCCGGTGGAAGCACTGGGAGGAGTTAATTATATCAAAAGTTTACAAGGTCCACTAAGTAAAATTCCCCTGATTCCCACTGGGGGAGTCACCCTAGAAAATGCCAAGGAATTTTTACAAGCAGGGGCGATCGCAGTTGGTTTAAGTGGTAAATTATTTCCCAAGCAGTTGGTAACAGATAAAAATTGGCTGGTGATTACTCAACAGGCTAGAAACTTGATCCAAGAATTAGGGTATTTTAAAGTACAAGCTCAAAAGTAGCCCTAAACTTCCTCATGGAGGTGTATTTATGATGAAAAGTTTGATTGATTCACATTGGATGCGTGGTGTAAACATATTCCTTGCTGCTGCTGTACTATCCTTGAGTGTTGCGAGTCGTGGATTGAGTCAAGTCTCGACAAATTCCCAAAACCAAACGATTATCCAAACCATCAAAACGCTAAAACAATCCGATCAACGCTGGATTCAAGTTAATCTCACAAAGCAGCGGTTAATCGCTTGGGAAGGTGGAAAGCCAGTTTATGCAATTACTATTTCTTCAGGAAAAAAATCTACCCCCACTCGCACTGGTATTTTTAAGATTAAATCCAAATTTAAAACTACTCGAATGCGAGGGACAAATTATGACGTTCCCAACGTACCCTATGCAATGTTTTATGAAGGAAGTTATGGAATTCATGGCGCCTATTGGCACCGAAAATTTGGCACTCCAGTTAGCCACGGCTGCGTAAATATCGCACCTAATCACGCTAAATGGCTATTTAACTGGGCATCGATTGGTACACCAATAATCATTCGTAGGTAAGCTGTTGCGTATTTAATTTGTATATTGGACGCGGGCAAGATGCCCGCACTACAATAATTTTGCGTTTTCGTGTTATACAATTTAGCTGCACATCAGCTTAGCAGAGAAAAACAGCGGTTTAGGCAAAATTACAAACAATGATAAAACAAATCAATTCGGGACTGACACGACTAAAATGATGCAATAGACTTGGATAGAATTAAACGCAGATGCACGCAGATAAACGCGGATAAAACTTCTGTTAGTTGACTATTTTAGCGTTGACACCCCAGTAGGGTGCGTTAGCTACAGCGTAAGGCACCCTACCCTACGATACCTAATTTTGTACAAAAATCAAATAGTAATCCTATAGAGGTTGTGAGTGTAATTATCTCCTAACAATCTCCGAAATTGCGAAAGATGAAATTGAAGTAAAATATAGATAAGATAATTGCCACATTCAGGCGGAAATAACTAAGCGTAAATCCTCACAAAATCTGTGTGAAATCACAGGTAAAAATATCACTTCAGAGATATTGTGCATTTACTTGGAGATTGATATTGGTAATCAACTTATCTGCATTCATTGCCCAAAAAAGAATAAATTGAAGTTTGTAGTTAGCACTTTAGTGCTAAAACACTAACTCCAAAAAAAGCAAATATCTTCAGTTTCATGCAGTCTACTGACGCCATCTGTCCAAACCAGCAAACTCAATTTTTAGCAGCGATTACTTAATGGTGATGCTTTATGCAAAGCAGAATTCACAATGGTTGGTTACGTTGCTTTGGAACTGTCTCTACAGGTGTGGTGTGGATATTCGCGGCTTGGTTATCTTGTCCGTCACCCGTCACCACAGACCCCATCTTTACTTTAGCCAGAGCTGCTCGCAGTTGACAACAACAGCACTACACTAGAGAAGCAAATTTCCTCGCCCCGCTGGATTGAAATTGACCTATCTGAGCAACGATTATCTGCATGGGAAGGTAAAAAACGTGTTTATTCCTTCCGTATTTCCACTGGTAAACGCAAAACTCCCACGCCTGTAGGTAAATTTGCCATTAATTCTAAGTATCGCACTAACCGGATGCGGGGTATAGGCTACGACATTCCTGATGTTCCTTACGCCATGTATTTCTATGAAGGCTATGCCATTCACGGCGCTTACTGGCATAATAATTTTGGTACTCCAGTTAGCCACGGTTGTGTAAATTTACCAGTCAAACAAGCACGCAAGCTATACAATTGGGCAACAATTGGCACATCAGTTGTGGTGCATAAATAAGTCAAAATATTTGAAGAGGCTCTGGTAGATCCCAAACTGACGAACATGACGATCGCCACAATTTTACCATGATTTCCGGCTTCGACCTTGGGAACTCAGTTTAAGGCGAAGAGCGGGCGATCGCACCTTGACTATGCTTTATGAGCTTCTGCATAAATCCGTAGTGCTGCAGCCATTTTCTGTTCATAATCCTCACCCTGAGCCTGAAACCAGGCTAGTGTGTTGGGATCTACTTTAACAAGAACATTTAATAACTCTACAGGTTTCCACCACCGTGACTTACTGAAAAACTCTTCAGTCAATGGAGGAATATCAGATGTATCTATTTCTTCCTCTGTGAGTGAGTCAACTTTCTCCCAATTCGTCCTTGAGGTACTGTTCATAGCGTCTTCGTTCATAAGGCAGAGCTTTGCGAAGTCAAATAATACGAATTGTTTGCTCGTCTGGTTCTGTGAAAACTACAATTACAACACGACCGTCAAGTATTCCGATACCAATCCATCGATCCTCCCCGTAGTCTTGCCGTTGATCAAGGGAAATACGGAGGGGTAGATTGAAAACTCTGGGTGCGTCTGCAAAGTCAAGATTATGCTTTGCAATGTTTGCCTGGTTTTTTTGCTGATCCCACTCGAATTTCATACCTTGATTTTATCGGATTTTCATTCTGTCTCTCAAGAACTGCCCCACAACTAACTCAACTGCGCCACAAGTTCATTTTCCAACAGGGTGTTATTTGTCAATAAATCCTCAACGGTGATTCGCAAACACCCTTGTGCATCAACTAAAAACATAATCTTAATGCGATCGCTCCCTGGATATCCAGCTGGTGTCAATTGAGCAATACTTCTAGCACCTTCTTTATCATTCAGCGGTTTGATGCTGGTTTGACCATTATCTAAACGACGAGTAATTAAGCGATCGCCATCAAAATAAACTTCAGTTCCGCCTGTGTCTGCTCCCAATTCTCCCATAATTAATTCTATACTGGGCTGATTCTCAACAGAAGCGCCTAAAACTAACTCTACTGGTTGACTCATGGGATAAGCCTGTCCCGCTTTAATAATCGGGTGCCAACTGTGACGACTGTTGCGCCTGTCCCAATAGCGGATACCATAACTATGGTAGAGAAAATCTTTAATTTCTACGCCCTGTGCTAACTGTAATGCACCTTGAGCAATGGCTTCAAAGGGACGCTCACACCGAATTTTCTCAGGTGCAAAATATTGTTTCACCCATGTCTGTACCGCTGGTAATTGGACAGTCCCACCAACTAATAATACTGCATTAATATCTGCTATTTCTATTCCCTGACGGCGTGCTTGTTGCAACAAATTCGTCATGGATTCATCTAATAACTCAAAAAATGCGTGTTCTTTGAGGATATTATCTAAAGTGTCGCGATTGAGTTCTAATTCATAGCTTTCAAATGTTTCATCATCGAAATAAACTTCACTGGCTTGGGTTTGGGTTGATAATTGAATTTTCACCCGTTCAGCTAGTCGCGTCGTCAACGGACTTACCGCCAATCCTTGGGTTTGAGCAAAGTAATCTACTAACCAAGTATCAATATCTGTACCGCCTAAATTTTGCCCAGCTTTCGCCAAAACACGCGCCGTTTTGACTTTTTGTTGGGAATCTTCGGCTAAAGATTTATTCCCCCATTTGAGCAGAAATCCCAAAGGTTTAGTAGTTGCTTGCGCCCCTTGATTTAACTGTACAAGAGATAAATCTAAGGTGCCACCACCAAAGTCAATGACTAACAAAATTTCTTGATCAGCCAAGCCATAACCTAAAGCAGCAGCGGTGGGTTCATCTAACATCCGCACTTGTTCGACAGGTAGGGCTTGACAAACTTGCCCTAACCAGTGACGATAAGCTTCAAAACTGTCTACTGGTACGGTTAAAACTAGGGAATCTAAACCCCCTTCCATTGGTGCTAGTTGGGAAATCACTTGAGTGAGGAACCATTGTCCAACTTGCTCAAAGGTGACAATTTGTCCATCGAGTTCCGGTAAGAAACCTTGGATATCCGCACCAATTCCCCGTTTGAAACTGCGGAAAAATCGTGATTCGCCTTTGAGATCAAAACCGCGATCGCGCACTTGTTGCCCTACTAATACTTTACCAAGGCTTGCTTCTTCTACATAAACCAAGCTGGGAATTAGTGGCGGATTGAGACTTTGTTGAATGGATAACCCTGGTAAATTGAGGGTTTCTGGTTGCTGGGTTACGGGGTTCCAGCGAGCAATAACTGTGTTACTAGTACCAAAATCGATTGCGATCGCCATAGTTTTTTGATTATCTCATGTCAACGGTAGAGGCGCCAGTCCTTACGCCCCTACCACGACAGTTTATTCAACTACTTCATTGACAGGGAACCTATCAATCAACTGCATAGCGCGGTGAGCATTGCGCTGTAAGGAGTTTGGTAAATGGGGAACGTGGGGTATCTGGGATAATAAATCCAGTGTGCGGCGTAATATTCTGACCACATCACCTTCATCCAAAGTAGTATTTTCACAGAGTTCTACCCACTCCATACCCAGCGCCCACTGTTCTACAATGGCAATTAGCTCGAACTCCAACCAGATAGGCAGTGCCACATTATACCGCCGTTGCATCTGAAACATCTGCCGACGAATTCCCCGCAATTTTGCCAAAGCTTCTCCCACTTCATTGCTGAGATCAAAACGCACCTTGCTATCGGGACGCGGTGTTTCTGTCACCAAAGCCGCTGCACATGCTGCTAAATGGTGGGGATCTAAGTTATCCAATTCACCACTAGCCAGAACTAAACCCAACCACAATTCATTTTCGCCCCGGATGGCTGCAGCTACTTCTCCTAATGCTGTTGGGACTAACTGCTCCAAACCACCAAAGTGCTGCAAAATTTCAATTAAACTGAGAAACTCTTCCCAATGACGTTGGGATTGTTGATCTACTTGAGATTGCAATTCCTCAATTTCGGCTTCTAGTTCAATACAGCGTGCTTGGCGCTTCAAAATACCTGCTGTGCCTAATTGATGTAGAGGGTGAGCATCTATTTGCGCTTGTACGGCGGTAAGGCGACTGAGTTGTTCTGCTACTTCGGGTGGCAGATAGGGAGACGCCTCAGGATTGGGAATGCGGACTGAAACAACTGCTGTTTCTTCATTACCACGCTTTAACTGTCCTGGTTTCAACAGCAAATCTGGCGGTGGTAACATTTCTAGCGGTACTTCAACTCGTGGCAATTCCGCATACAAATCGACTACATCCAGAGAAGATGCTACATACCAGCGGTTATCTGCGCCCAAGCATACCAAAGTCGGAGCTTGACTAGAAGCCGATGTTTTTCCCACTAACACCGCTGTTATGGGTGTAGGAACGGTGATGTTTGGACCCTTGAGACTCAACAGCGTCCCCGACACTGCAAAGTCTAACATCATCGCCAATTGGGCTTGTCGGTCTTCCTGTGCTTGCTCTTGCAGGGTTTTCAATAACTGACGTTCTACTTTCAGGCGTTGCCGTAATTTCTCATAAACAGCTAGTTCATTTTGATCAATGGCAGCAATTTCTGCTTGCAGTTTCGCTAATTCTGCTTGAATTTCCGCAATCTCATCATAATTTGGTCTTAAATGCAAGGTTGCCATGTACTGCCCAAAACTGCGTTCTATCAGTTCCCTGGTTTGCTCTAGGGTGTGGGTTTGCAGTAAATTCAGTACCATGCCGTAGCTGGGGGTAAACTGGCTCACCAGGGGGTCTGGTTTGGATGTAGCCAAGTACGCTGCTTCTTTGGAGCCTTCAAAGGGGGTTTGGACTGTCACCACATGCCCTTGTAAATCCATTCCTCGACGACCGGCTCTCCCCGCCATTTGCAGGAACTCGGAAGCGTTTAACAGGCGATGGCCGCTGTCGGTGCGCTTGGAAAGGGTGGAAATTACAGTGGTGCGGGCAGGCATATTAATTCCCGCTGCCAGAGTTTCGGTAGCAAAGACTACTTTAATCAACCCTTGCTGAAATAGTTCTTCTACCAGTACTTTCCAAGCAGGCAAAATCCCCGCATGGTGAGCCGCAATTCCCCGGTAGAGGGGAGCAATTTGTCCAGTCCTTCCGGCTTCGGGATTGCGAGCTAAAAATTCGTCAATTTGTACCCGCAATTGGTAGGCTTCGTCATTATTGACTAGCCATAAATCACCCACCTCCGCCACGGCTTTATCACATCCCCGGCGACTGAAGATAAAGTAAATCGCGGGTAACATATCCCGTTGCTCTAGATGGCTCAGGGTATAAATAATGCTGGGTGCTTCTGGTCTGCCACTTCTGCCTCTGTCCCCTTGTTTCTTTTTTCCCCGATTTGATAGGCGGGGGTTAATTTTGGTTTTGCTCTCATTCAGCAGGGGAAATAGCCCCTTAGGATTGCAAAAGTGAAATTCCAAGGGTACAGGGCGAAAATCGGAGTAAATCAGGTCAGTCGGTCCATGAACCCGATTTAGCCAGTCGGTGAGTTGATCGCTGTTAGCGACTGTTGCCGAAAGGGCTACCAGTTGCACTTCACGGGGACAATAGATAATCGATTCTTCCCAAACAGTGCCTCGTTGGCGATCGTTCATGTAGTGGCACTCATCTAGTACCACTGCTTCCACATCAACTAATGAAATGCCGATTTGCCCTATGGGTGTGCCATAGAGCATATTTCGGAAAATTTCTGTGGTCATGACTAAAATCGGTGCATCCCTGTTAATGGAGGCATCTCCAGTTAACAGACCGACAAAATCAAATCCGAATTTTTCCCTAAAGTCACGTAATTTTTGATTCGATAATGCCTTCAGTGGAGTAGTGTAAAACACACGCTTTCCTCGCGACAGGGCGCGATAAATGGCGTATTCTCCGACTAAGGTTTTGCCTGAACCTGTGGGGGCACAGACAACTACAGAGCGTCCAGCATTCAGGGACGCGATCGCATCTTGCTGGAATTGATCCAGATCAAAGGGAAATACCGACCCTAGGTCAACTTCTGGGGATGGTACGGGATAGTTCACTCAATCACCAAAGTCCTCGCGCTGTGGAAGCCCCTACATTCATGTATGGGGGTAAGGTGCATTAGAATCTGACATTTGCAACCAGACTGTTAATTATAATATTAACGGCTATTTGTCAACTTCGTTATTTGTCATAGAACCTCGTGGGATGCGGGAAACTCAGCCACTTTAGTGCTGAGAGGGAAGCGACTCGGTGATCACTGAGCTTGTCGAAGTGCGACTTTAGTCGCAGTCAATCTTGTTGATCCATTACCGCCAAGTGATTGTTTAATTTGGTGTGCTTTTGTATTGCACTTTCAATGGGACAATTACCATTTCAAATCTCCCAATCCTGTACGCATAACGGTTTTGCTCCTAGGAGCCTCCCTTTCTGGGGTAAAGTTAGCTTCTCCCAAGGGGAGACGCTGCGCGAACGACCGGTTATAAGAGCTTGTTAGGCTTGCAACACTGTTCCAGTGACCTTAGAACTGTTTAATCACAAGCGACAGAGCGGGGAACTAGCTAGCCTTCGGCAACGCCAAGGGCGTACGCATTCCGGGGTGTCGTGACTCAAATAACGGCTACCTATTGCTCAGGTGGTCTGGTCAGCACAGCTTGCTTGATTTCTCTTACAAGCTCAGTCCTTTAGGACTGGGTTGCTGACTGGTTTTTCACCACTGACAACTGACTCATCACTATTTTCCCAGAATCTTGAGAGCGTTGGGTAGCTGCTTTCACTGCTTCTATTAAAGCTGAACGAAATCCTGCTTGTTCTAGTTGAGCTATCCCAGCTATTGTCGTCCCACCGGGACTGGTAACTCGGTCTTTTAATTCTGCTGGGTGCATTTTCGATTCATGCAATAGCAAAGAGGTTCCCAGGACAGTTTGTAAGGCGAGTTGATTGGCTATTGTTCTTGGTAAACCTGCAGCTACTCCACCATCGGCCAGGGCTTCTACCATGAGCGCTACGTAAGCAGGCCCACTACCAGATAGTCCCGTAACCGCATCCATTAGGCTTTCGGAAACTTCTACCACTTCTCCCACAGCCGAAAAAATTTGCTGTGCTATTTCGTGGTGCTTTGTATGCGTATATCCACCGAAACAAATCGCTGTCATTCCTGCCCCTACAGTGGCTGGGGTATTGGGCATAGCTCTAATTACTGGTAATTGGGGAAACGCCGCTTCTAACTGACTTAAGGGCACACCCGCCAAGATGGAAATAATTAGGGGGGAGTTTTCTGTAATCAGAATATCTGATAATTCTTGAGCGATCGCGCTAAATACCTGCGGTTTCACTGCCAAAAATACGACTTCATTGGCTTGCGTGAAAACCTGGTGATTATCTGTCGTCACCCCTACGTGATATTGTTCCTGAAAAAAATTCTGGCGTGAGGGCTGCGGTTCACTGACTATCACTTCTGAAGGTTGATAAATTCCGCGCATAATAAGGCGGGATAACAGCGCTTCTCCCATTACCCCACCGCCAATTAAACCAAATTTAATAGTCATTAGTTAATAGTCAATAGTCATTGGTCATGAGTCAACAGTCAATTGTCATCCGGCTGAAAACCAAGGACAAAGGACAACAAACAACAGACCAATAACTAGTTTAACTTCATTGTGCCATGCGATTCGCTTCATTACCCCAAGATTGGCTAACACCGGGGGTACGTGAGGGACGGGCTGGTGGTTGCGGTACTTCATGAAGAACTCCACCTTGGGTGCTAACTTGCACACAACTGGGGGTAAACAAAAATATGCTTTCACCGATGCGCTCTTGATGTCCATCGAGTGCGTAGGTGCCACCTGCAACGAAATCTACAGCTCGTTGCGCTTGATCTGGGTCCATAATCGTTAAATTTAATACCACAGACTTGCGTTCACGCAAAGCTTGAATAGCTTGAGGCATTTCTTCAAAGGTGCGTGGCTCAAGTACTAACACTTCAGAAATTCCGTTAATTGCTCCTGGCATACCTATCACATTCCCCATCGGCTTTGAACCTGTTGCTGCTACTTCATTTCCCATTGTAGGCATGGGTTCCCGCCAACGTCGATTCTGAGATGGGGGTTCTTGTGGTGCCGGCTGGGGATTCTCTTCCTGATAGATATTTTGGTAGCTATCTGTATCAGCTTCTTCTTCATAGTACTCATATTCCACTGGCTCATTTAGACCGACAAAGTCTCTGAGTTTGGAAAATATATTGTTCATTCTCTACGCTCCTGGTGCAAATTACCTTTATCCTGATCTAGCTGTCAATTAATTTATCCAGCCTTAATGGCTACAATGGACGGGTGATTCAGCAATTGTGTTGCTGTCCGTAGTTTGTATTACACGGGTTGGTGATGAACTGACGCTTCTTTTAACGTTTGGACACCACCTAGACTTAATAATGAGTCAAGATTATATCCTAATGTTGATCCGAATGGAAGTTCCTATCACGCAATTTTTCCTAGGCGTTTGCCTTTGTCAATACTATATCTTTATGACACTTAGTCAACCCATTGACTAGATAAATCTTCTGAATTTTTTATCTAGAGATGCTGGTAATTAGCCCAAAAGCTGATGAACAATCAGCTAGACGCGATCGCCAAACAAAATAGTTCCTAATCTTACCATCGTTGCTCCTGCTTGTACTGCCAGTTGGTAATCTCCTGACATGCCCATTGATAGCTGTTGCATTGACAGATGTGACCAGTTTTGTGCTTGGATGGTTTGAGAAAGTTTATTTGTACTATTAAATACATTTAAAATTTCCGATTCATCCAAGCCAAAAGGTGGTATTGTCATCAAACCCTGAATTTGTAAATTTTGGCATTGATTCAGTGTTGGTAAATCTGCCATGAGTTCTGGGACACTCCAACCTGACTTGTGAGGATCAGGGAGAATTTTCACTTGTAGACAAACTTGAGGACTCACTCCTAACTGTGGCGCTAATTGATTTAAGCGCTCTGCCAGTTGTAAATTATCTAAGGAGTGAATCCAATCAAATTGTTCTAGGGCTTTTTTGGCTTTATTGCTTTGCAAATGTCCAATAAAGTGCCATGTAATATCGCCTAAGTCTTGCAACTCGGCTTGTTTACTAGCGGCTTCTTGGATACGACTCTCAGCAAAATCACGAATTCCGGCGTCATAGGCCAAGCGTACCACCTGTGCAGTCACTGTTTTGCTGACAGCAATTAAGCGGACTGCAGGTGGTAGTGAGGAGCTAATTTTAGCAATACGTTCGCTAATCGAACTGATCATTGGAATGTGCGTTGGAAAACACTCTGAAGCTGATCGTACTCCTGAGACTGTCCTGTGCGCCGCAGAGTCCGCAAACGATTTTCCAACATCATTCTCGCCTCAGTACGTCCGATAGACTGAAATTTCAGGCCTTTGACGTCATTTGCCACCAAAAAAAATAGGCGTTGGGCATAAAGTGTAGTGAACAGATCCTGGTTTTCATCAACCATAGAGATTCTGTAGAGTAAGCCCCACGTCGGATGATTTATGTAAGTTTCTGCGTTTTCTGGATTCATTTAATAGTCAAAGTAGGCGTATATATATCTTTTCGCCTTTGAGTAAAAAGATTCAGACGATAATAACTCTCTTTCGCCAGAATATTTCTACTTTCTACAAAGTTATGCGAAACTCAAGAATTGTTGCCGAAAAGAGACGGTAATGACCTTGATTTGCTGCCTTTGAGGGGGAGATTGTCACCTTGTCCTTCTATCTTCCTGGGACTGATTGATTCAGGATATTCAGTGCTACTAGTTGTGCCTGAGCTTTGTGGAGAGATTCATACCATTCTCTCTCAGGATCGCTATCGGCGACAATACCTGCTCCAACTTGTCCCCAGACGAGGTTGAGGGGGGGAGTGGGGGAGAGGAGATCTGGGAATAATGTTGAATTTTCAATTGTCCCCCCCTCACCTTGTCCCCCCCTATCCCTCTCTTCATTCCAGGGTGATAGTAACAGGGTGCGAATCAAGATATTTAAATCTAAGTTACCTCGCCAATCTAAATAGCCACAGGAACCGTAAAATAAGCTGCGCCGCACTGGTTCTAGTTCTTCAATGATTTCCATGCAACGGACTTTGGGACAACCCGTGATTGTCCCCCCAGGGAAGAGGGCACGAATTAAATCAATGGTAGTGCGATGATTGCATCTTAAGCGACCTTTGACGTTGCTGACAAGGTGCATAACGTGGCTATATCGCTCAATTGTCAGCAATTCATCAACACAGACGCTTCCCCAGTCACAAACTCGCCCTAAATCATTTCGGGCTAAATCTACCAGCATAATGTGTTCGGCGCGTTCTTTGGTGTTGCTGAGTAAATCTTGTGCGAGTTTATTATCTTCTGCTGGCGTTACCCCACGCGATCGCGTCCCGGCTATCGGTCTAGTTTGGGCTTGCCCATTTTGCAATACAACCAATCGTTCTGGTGAACAGCTAATTACCTCCCCCCAGGGTGTCTGCCAATAGCTGGCAAACGGCGAAGGATTAATTTTGTGCAAAGCTAGGTAAATTGACCAGCCAGAAGCCCTTGTAGTGGCTGCAAATCGTAATGACAGATTCGCCTGAAAGATATCTCCTGCCTGAATATATTTTTTTACCCTATTGACAGATGTCTCATAATCTGATTGTGTTGTGTAGAAATGTGGGAGGCTGGGGGGACAGGGGAAGAGGGGGGGAGGGGGAGAGATCAGATCTTTGTTTGCGTTTTGTAACTTCTGTTGTAAATTATCGAGATCACTCTCAGCGCTGCTGGCTAGCCAAAGTATTTGTGCGGTGTGATCTAAAACTGCAAAACTCTCTGGTTCGTACCAAAAAGCAACGGGAAATGGTAAATGATCAGATTTATTATGGGGTAGCTGTTCAATTTCCCCAGCGATATCGTAGCCTAGCCAGCCCAACCAACCACCAGTGAAGGGGAGGTGGGAGGGTGGGGAGATGGGGGGATTTTTTGGGAGTAGGTTTTCAAGAAAGGGTAAAACTTCTCCAAATTGTGGTGTCCACATTTGGCTGACGCCGGCGACTGTTCGGGGTGCGCCTGCACAGATAGAATATCGACTAAGTTGGGGATGTTCGCTGGGTGTAGGATAGGGACTTTCTAAGAGGGTAGCAATTCCTGGTGTAGTAGTTGAACGAAACAGGGCTGCGAAAACTTCAGAACCGGTACGATTTTCTAGAGGGAGCGATCGCCAATACCAACTTTGGGTCATAATATCAAAATTTCGGCTTTGCTGATTAATGAATATAAAATGCAAACTCTTGCTCTGTGTGACTGGGCATAGGGCATTGGGCATTGGTGGCTTTTCTCCATGCCCCATTCCCCATACCCAAAAACTCCACCCCGCAAGTGGGTGGAGTTTTTTATATTTTCACTCAGCAACGCCAAAATTTTCGTTCCCAATTCTTCAGACTTCTGTGCCAATTACCAGCCGCAATCCCCAAAATAGGGTTAAAGTAGCGATCGCCAGCCAGTCCCACTTTTTTAGCTGTAAATCATGCCAAGGTACTCTATGTTCGTTAGCACTGGTAAAACCCCGTACCGTCATCGCACTAGCCATTTGTGCTGCTCGTAGGAGTAGATTTTCTAAGAGTCGCTCTGCTACAATCATCCAAACTTTGACGCCTCCTTTTAATCCTAGCTTTTTCCAATTAATTGCCCTAGTCATCACAGAACGCATTAAATTCTGTATTTCTTCTAAAACTAGGGGAATAAACCGCAAAGACAAGGTTAAAGTCAAAGTAAGTTCAGTTATCGGTAAATTCAGCCGTTTTAGCGGTGCCATCAAGCTTTCCATCCCGGCTGTGATTTCTTCCGGTCCGGTTGTCAGCAGATACAGATTTGTGCTATAGATGACAGTAAACAAAATCGTACTCAGCCGCACCGCCAAATCTAAAGAACGGCGAGTTACTTTCACAGGTCCCTTGTGAAATAAAATGTACCAGTCTTCGTCATCATCCGCTGATTCTGGGATGACTGGGGAGGTATGATTATTTGCTGGCTGGTTGAAAATTTGTTCGTTAGCTGGTAAGCGCGGCTGATAATTGACACCCAATCCATCAGGACTAACAGACTGCAATTAATAAGACTAAAAAAGACAGAATCAACAGCCATCCCATTTGCTGTTGCCATACTCGCTGAGGAATTCTGGCGATTAAAGTCACAATAATCAATAGTGCTACCAGCAGTATACGCCATTCGTTGTTAGCAAAAGTGTAGCTGGTGAGAAAGCTCATCAACCAAGCAAACTTGACACGTGGATCAATTTTATGCAGCCAAGTTTGGGGTTCTTCTAGGTAAAGTCCTAGTGGTAGCGATCGCAATAAATCCATTTCTAAGTGCTGATTCCTAAGTTGCGGTAGCGGGGCGTTTAGTTCATACTAAGTGGTAGAAAGTCTAACTAGAGCTAGTACTTTGTCAAGTTAATAATTATTTGTAGTCAGCACTTTAGTGCTTAGAAAATCAGGACTTTAGTCCTGACTACGAATTTGAAAATCAGGACTTTAGTCCTGACTACGAATTTACTTACCATCAATTTAAACTTGACAGACTACTGCTAAAGTTAAGATTTTGTTTTAGCTACTGATTCTTGACTATTCTGCCTTAACAAACTGCTTTTTTGTCAACTTGATTTTTTTGACTCAGCACTGGCTAAACGCCCCGCTATCCATGTACAGCACTCAGCACTATTTCACGCGAGTGGCGCGATTGAGATTACCAATTTCGACATCACGGACTTTCTTACTCCGCCAGAATAAACGAATAGGGGTGCCCTTAAATCCTAATTGTTGCCGAAATTGGCGTTCAATGTAGCGGCGGTAGTTGTCATTAAAACGTTTGGCGTCGTTGACAAACAGAGCAATACTTGGCGGTTGGATGCTGACTTGGGTACCATAATATATCTTACCTTGACGCCCGCCCCGTGAGGTTGGCGGTGAATGCCAGCTAAGAGCATCTTCCAGAACTTCGTTAATGACTGCTGTACTAACACGTCGCTTGTGCGCTTCAGCGGCTTGGTTAACAAATTCTAAAATCTTTTCTACCCGTTGTCCTGTAACAGCGCTGACAAAAATCGTGTCTGCCCATTCGGTAAAATGTAACCGTCCTTCCAGGATTTTTTCGTAGTCGTAGATTGTATAAGAGTCTTTTTCTACTGCATCCCACTTATTAACTACGATAATGCAAGCTCGACCTTCTTCCAGAATCCGCCCAGCTAATTTTTGGTCTTGCTCAGTGGCACCATCCAAGGCGTCTAATACTAATAAAACCACATCAGCGCGACGGATGGCTTTAAAAGCGCGGTTAATGCTAAAGAATTCTGTGCCGTATTCGACACTTTTCTTTTTGCGAATTCCGGCGGTGTCAATTAAGCGATAGGTTTGTCCATCCCGTTCAATTACGGTATCAATCGCATCGCGGGTTGTGCCAGAAATCGGGCTGACAATAGCTCTCTCTTCACCGACAAAAGCATTTAATAGACTGGATTTACCTACATTCGGGCGGCCGATAATGGCGACTTTAATTTCGTTAGTTTCTGGTACTTCCGTGACGTGAGGAATGTGTTTAATTAACTCGTCAAGCAAATCACCTGTACCGCTACCATGAATCGCGGAAATGGGGTATGGTTCACCTAAGCCCATTTCCCAAAATTCAGCCGCTTGCATTAAGCCTTGTTCTGGAGATTCACATTTATTCACAGCCAGCAATACTGGTACTGGTTGTTGACGTAACCACTCAGCAATTTCTTGATCAGCTGGTGTGGGGCCTAATTGTCCATCAACTAAAAAAATCGCCGCACTCGCTTCTAAAAGGGCTATCATTGCCTGTTGGCGAATCAGCGGTAAAAATTCGGTATCATCGTGAAAGACTAAACCGCCCGTATCGACCACTAAATATTCGCGATCGCCCCAGTAAGCGGGTAGATAAGTGCGATCGCGTGTCACTCCTGGTTCGTCATGGACAATCGCCGTTTGTTCCCCGGCGAGACGATTAACCAGGGTGGATTTGCCCACATTCGGGCGTCCGATAATTGCAACAATTGGCAGTCCCATAAAACCAGGATAATGTAGATAGGTAATATATCACATCTCTACATTTTAGTCGCTTTCAGTCTTGATTGAACCCATCGCCAAAGTTCCTTGGGAGACTGTGACTGCAGTCTTTATCGTGAAAATCAGGTATCCCTGGGAACCCAAAACCCAAAATCTCCAATCTTAAATTGTCAGTATTGAGTCAAGAATTGGTTTTGATTCTTGACTCAATACTTTTAACTCAAGATGACCCCTATAATTTGCGCTGTTGGATTTTTGAGCAAAACGCCAATTTACCAATTTTTACCTAGTAGGGATTCAAATTCAGCCTGTAAAGCGTTGAAATCTGCTACCCTGGCAACCAATAAATTATCCTTACCAGCATCACTTAAGCGAGTCTTCCAATAGCAAATACTATCTGAATTATTCAACCAAAACTGAATCACAGTATCTACGACTTGATTTAGATTCCAACCCAATTTTGCTGGAACTATTTCCACAGATTTTATCAACGCATCAAGAGTACACGTCTGGGTTCCCAGGTATTCCACTCCTTGCTGTTGTGGTTTTTCCCAACTCTGCTGTTGGTGATTAAAGAAATGCAAAACTGGAGATACCCCTACAAGGTCAAAAGTATATTTCATTCCAGTCCTCCCAATTGTTAATCAGTTACATGGAAGCTTGATATTTGGAGACTCATTTAGGCAGACAAAACCACCTGAAATTCTCTATAAAAAGTAGACTTTGCTTCTATGACTAAAGGTATTAAACTTTAGCCAATAATTAGCACTTGCGAGCCGAGAGTGCTAATATTTATTCAATTTTGCGATGTATTATTAAATAGTTTCAGGCATCAATTCAGGATTATCTAGTATTTTTAATAAAAATTTAATATTTTTGATTACAGATTACTCCCAAACCTGACTAAGATTACCTATAATTTTCCTTGTTTAAAATCTGTCAACCGAGATCCACCTAGTCTGGTAGAATAGTGAAGGATTGAGTACGGTAAAGAGACGACATCTTGTCACTAACACGTTCTGATCTTGAATCTAGACGCTTGCAACAGACTATCCTAAAGTCTGGGACTGGCATAATATTAAGTGAAGCCCAGTTACAAGACTCACTCAGCCAAACACTTTTGCAATATCAGCCAAATTCTGATGTGTGGTTGTTTGCATATGGTTCGCTCATTTGGAACCCTATTTTTAAATTTGCAGAGCAGCGCATTGGTAAAATTTATGGTTGGCATCGCCGTTTTTGCCTGTGGGTACCTCAAGGTCGCGGTACACCAGAAAATAGAGGATTAGTATTAGGTCTAGATAGTGGTGGTAGTTGTCGAGGTATTGCATACCGAATAGCTGCTGCTGATGTATCGTCGGAACTAACACTGCTTTGGCGACGAGAAATGGTAGTAGGTTCTTATATTCCTCTTTGGGTGAGAGTGTTTGATGGGATTCAACAATTGCCAGCAATTACCTTTGTCATTAACCGCCAGCATCGTGCTTATGCTGGGAAAATTTCTTTAGAAACGATGATTAATAGTATTGCAACAGCATCTGGAGAGTTTGGTTCTTGTGCTGATTACCTCATGCAAACTGTCAACGGATTAATGAAAGTTGGCATAAAAGATCAGCAATTGCTCTGGCTTTATCAGCAGGTGCTAACTCAGCAGAATCACTTAGGTGTTAATATAAGTCGCGATTAGTAAAAATTAGGAGAAACATTCAGCAGGGGCGCTGATCACAGAAAAACTTCAAAAGCCTGAAAATGCAGGCTTTGTCTGTATAACCTCAAGTTTATAGCGGTTCTCAGTTGGATGCAATACGAAATTATATCGTCGCATGTAGGGGCACAGCACTACAGTGCCCTTACGAGGGTATTGAACTAATTTACCATTAAAACCAAAACCCTAAAATTGTTGCAAAAACCGCAAATCGCTAGCGTACAGGCGGCGGATATCATCAATTTGGTGTAACACCATAGCAAAACGTTCTACACCAAAACCGGCGGCAAAGCCTGAATAAATTTCTGGGTCATAACCTACAGATTTCAGCACATTTGGATCGACCATACCACACCCCATAACCTCTAACCAGCGCCCATTCCACTGCAAATCAACTTCAGCAGAGGGTTCGGTAAAGGGGAAATAACTAGCACGAAAGCGAATAGGTAGATCACCAAATATTGCCTGTAAAAATACCTTAATAGTACCCTTGAGGTCTGTAAAAGTTAGTCCCTCATCAATTGCTAAAAGTTCTATTTGATGGAAAACCGCTGAGTGTGTCGCATCGACATTATCTCGGCGATAAACTCGCCCAGGCGCCACAAGAAAATAGTGGT
>CAVYXS010000260.1:0-9476 GCA_963772205.1 uncultured cyanobacterium | reverse complement strand
GCTTACTTGATGCGCTGTGGGAATTACTGCGGGGTTTTCAAGCTGCGAATGACCATGCGAAAGGACTGTTGCTTGATGACATTGCCCAAAACGACCCTCAGCATATTTACGGTGGATTAATTACAGTTTTGCTGCGGTTGGTGTTTCTGCTGTATGCGGAAGATGAAGGTTTAATGCCGCAGGGTTCGATTTACACGCGCAACTATTCGGTAACTGGACTGTATGAGAGATTGCGCGAGGATGCGGGTAACTATCCTGACACAATGGAACAGCGTTATGGTGCTTGGGCTTGGTTACTCAGTCTTTTTCGCTTAGTTTACGATGGCGGCTGTCATGCTGATTTATACTTGCCAGCGCGTCACGGACAGCTTTTTGACCCGGATGAGTACGCATTTTTAGAAGGTCGTTCTCGCCATACTACCTATAAAGAAATGGAAATTGAACCGCCACGCATTTCTGATGGCGTAGTTCATGAGGTATTGCGAGGGTTACTCGTGCTTGATGGTGAACGCCTATCTTATCGGGTTTTGGAAGTTGAGGATATTGGGTCGGTATACGAGGCGATCATGGGTTATGAGGTCAAACAGGCTACTTCACAATCTGTTGGTGTATGGAGTAAACCCAAGGGTGCAAAAACCTCTGTAACTGTGGTCGTTAGCGTTGATGAAGTTTTAAACACCAAAGCCAATGACAGGGCGAAGTATTTAAAAGAAGTTGCAGGTTGTGAAATTTCCGGTAAATCACTGACGGAGTTAAAGCAAGCGAAAACTGCCGAGGATTTAATTGCAGCTTTAGGACGGAAGATATCGCCGCAAACTCCCGCTTTACTGGCTACTGGTTCATTGTATTTGCAACCAGGGGAAGAACGGCGGCGTAGTGGTTCTCATTATACGCCCCGTGCGTTGACAGAACCGATAGTTAAAGAAACCCTCAGACCTGTTTTAGAAGCTTTGGGAGAACGTCCCACACCAGAGCAAATTTTGGCTTTGAAGGTATGTGATTTAGCTGTTGGTTCGGGTGCGTTTTTGGTAGAAGCTTGTCGTCAGTTAGCAGAAAAATTAGTGGAAGCTTGGAACCAACATGGCATGATTTCAGATGTTCCATCGGATGAGGAACCGTTATTATATGCGCGGCGTTTGGTGGCACAGCGTTGTTTGTATGGCGTGGATAAAAACCCGTTTGCGGTGAACTTGGCGAAGTTATCTTTGTGGTTGGTAACTTTAGCGAAGAAGCATCCTTTTACATTTTTAGACCATGCGTTGAAATGTGGTGATTCATTGGTAGGTTTAACCCGCGACCAACTTGTTAAGTTTAACTGGGAAAAAGATACTACCTATGATGATAAAGAATTACCTTTATTTAATGAGCAACTAAATAAGGTTAAATTTAATCGTGATGAGATTCAGAGTTTAGGTGATGACAATTACGATGCGAAGCGTGATTTTTATCAAGCAACAGAAGAATTATTACATGATGCTCGTCTCAAAGGTGATTTAGTGATTGCTTCTTTCTTTGCTGCGGAGAAAGATAAAGCGAGGAAAGAGGAGCGAGATGGATTATTTCAAAAGTATTTTAAATGGCGGCGAAATCCAGATGAGTGTGCAGAGGTTTTAAATATTAGTCAGAAACTACGGCAAGGGGATAAACCTGTGAAGTCGTTCAACTGGGAGATTGAATTTCCAGAGGTATTTGATAGGGATAATCCAGGATTTGATGCGATTGTGGGCAATCCACCATTTTTAGGTGGTAAACGAATTAGTACAGTATTAGGAGATAGTTATAGAGATTGGTTGCCTGTTGTTAATCCAGAATCCAATAGTAATAGTGATTTAGTTGCTCATTTTTATCGTAGGGCATTTACGCTTTTACGAAAAACAGGTTCTTTTGGTTTAATTGCTACAAATACTATTGCTCAAGGTGACACCCGTAGGTACTGGCTTAAGGTTCATCTGTGAGAATGACGGTACTATTTACAATGCTCAAAAGCGATTAAAATGGCCTGGTTTAGCTGCCGTTGTTGTAAGTGTGGTTTACATTTTCAAGGGTGATTATCAAGGTTCAAAGCTGTTAGATGGGCAAGAAGTTAATTTAATTTCTGCATTTTTATTTAAAACAGGTAGTAATAACAACCCTGCTGTGTTGTTAGCAAATGCTAATAAAAGTTTTATTGGTAGTATTGTGTTAGGCATGGGTTTTACATTTGATGATTCTAACCCTGAAGCTACATCTATTACAGAAATGCACCAATTGATTAAACAGAATCCTAAAAACAAAGAGCTAATATTTCCTTATATTGGTGGAGAGGAAGTTAACTCTAGCCCAACTCATGCACATCATCGCTATGTAATTAATTTTGGTGAAATGACTGAGTTTGAAGCGCAAGAATATATAGATTTATATGCGATAGTAAAGGAAAAAGTTTTTCCAGATCGCAAGAATAAGCCAGGAAGCTATAGCCGTCAGTGGTGGCTATTTGGACGTAGAAATCAAGAGGGGAATAAAGCGATCGCACCTCTCGAACGTGTGTTAGTTATTTCTCGCATTAGTAATTCATACGCATTTACATTTCTGCCAAAAGGTATTGTTTATAACGAGAAAATTGTAGTTTTTGCTTTCCAGAATAATTCTATTTTCTGTTTACTACAATCACAAATACATGAAATTTGGACTCGTTTTTTAAGTTCAAGCTTAAAAGATGACCTTCAATACACCCCCTCAGCTTGCTTTGAAACCTTTCCCTTCCCCGAAAACTGGGAAACCAACCCTACCCTAGAAGCCATAGGCAAAGAATACTACGAATACCGCGCTGCCTTAATGGTTCGCAACAACCAAGGACTCACCGACACCTACAATCGCTTCCACGACCCCGACGAATACGACCCCGAAATCCTCAAACTCCGCGAACTCCACACTGCAATGGATAAAGCCGTCCTCGACGCTTACGGCTGGTCAGATATCCCCACCGACTGCGATTTTATTCTCGACTACGAAGAGGAAGAAGACACAGAAAACAGCAGTGGACGACAAAAGAAAAAACCCTGGCGTTATCGTTGGCGCGAAGAAATCCACGATGAAGTTTTAGCACGCTTGCTTGATTTAAACCAAAAACGCGCCGAAGCAGAAATCTTAGGCGGTAAGGCTGGGGAGAAAAGCAGAAAGACTACAAAAAGGCAAAAACATAAAGCCAATGTCGCAACTATACCGGGAATGGGTATTAATTAAAAACACAGAAGTAGAATCAGACACAGAATATTAGAACTTATCATGTTGGAAAATTATCAACAAGCAACCGCGAGACATTTACAAGATGCAAAACACTTGCTTGGTCAGCAGCGATGGGACAATGCTGTATACCTTGCTGGTTATGTCGTGGAATGCTCATTCAAAGTGTTAGTAGAAGTATATGTTGATTCTTCATCTACGAAAAAATACGGGCATAATTTAGCAGAACTTCAGGGTAAAGCGATGGAAAGGTTACGTTTAATATATCCAGCAGTTGATATGCAACTTCCCGCAAGCCGTACAATGGGAACTGTACTAGACGAAGACCACCCTGAACGACGTTATGCCATATCAGGATTATGGAGCGAAACCCAAGCAACAGAAGCAACCCAACGCGCAGAAGAAATTTATCTTGAGATTATTCCCAGACTGATTTTAGACGGTAGAATTTCAATTTAGGTTGTTTAGATGGCGATTAGTTTCGGTGAAACTTTTACGAAAGTACAGGAGTGCTTTCAAGAACCAGCGATATCATCACTTTGGACTGCGAATCTTCAGTCTGTGACTATTATACGTGACGTTTATGGCAAGATAAGGCTTTACCTAGAGCATAACAACAGTTTTACACCCCAAAAAGCAGATATAACTACTTTAGAAACCAGCTTGTCTCAAAAACTCGGTTGTTACTATGGTCAAGATATTTGGTTACCACAAGGTGAGAAGGATGGTTATAAACCTTTAATTCAAGCAATTCTTAATGAGAGAGTGCCTGCTGAATGGGACGATGATACTGTTACCCCACGTTGGTATATATTGGAACGTCACGTTGCCAAAAAAGCGTGGACTGACACAAATTCAGGTAGCCCACCTTGGAAACAGGAATATGTAGATCAGGGACATAAACCAGCTATAGTGACTTTTTTTTCCTTCAAAGGTGGTGTAGGGCGTACTACAGGGCTAGTTGCATCTGCTGTTACACTAGCACGTCATGGTCATCGCGTAGCTATAGTTGATTTAGATTTAGAAGCTCCAGGTTTATCTACAATCTTCTTCCCAGATAATTTAGACAACCCTGGTGTCATTGATTATCTATTAGAAAAAAATATCCAACAAAATAATTGGTCGTTAAGGACTCATATATTACCTATTAACGAGCCGGTTTATTAGGAGATACAGGCGAAACTCTGCGTTTAGTTTCTGCTGGTACAGTAGATAATAACTATTTAGAAAAGTTAGCAAGGCTAGACTTTCAAAATCTTGTAGATAATCAATTACCTGATAGACTAAGAGATTTATTGCGAGAACTAGAAAGTGCATCTAGACCTTTAGATTTTATTTTACTAGATGCTAGAGCAGGGTTTCATGATATTGGTGGATTAGCAATAGCAGATTTATCCCACGCTGCTGTTATCTTTGGTACACAAACTCGCCAAAGTTGGGCGGGATTAACTAACGTTATCCGTAGGCTTGCAAGACCACTAGCACAAGAACAACTACCAGTTATATTAGTTCATGCCCTAGCTCCTGCACTCCGTGAAGCAGGGAGAGTAGACGAATTGAAAGATTTTGCAGATAAAGCATATCAAGTTTTTCAAACAAACTATTACGATGAGAGTGATACAGTTCCAAACAGGAATGATAGTGATGCCCCTTTTACAGCAGTTGTCTTACCTTTGCAAGATGATTTACGGGGAGATATAGCTTTATTCCCTCGTGATGAAAGTCAAGAAGAACAAAGTCGCTTATCAGAGTTTGTGAAAGTAATAACCAACGACAATTATCAAAAACTCGCTATGAAGATTTGCCGAATTTTTGGGCGGGAATTCAACAAATAAATGAGGTAGAAACATGAATAATTTTAACAAAAAAAAACTACTTCAATTAATAGTTGATATTGCACCGGGCAGAGGAACGGCAGAACATGAAAGTGATGACGAAACACTTTTTCTGAAAAATTTTCTTCCCGTTCCTGACTATCGGCGAGCTTTAGAACCAGACATACTGTTGATATTAGGGGGAAGAGGTGTAGGTAAAACGGAATTGTTTCGTTTATTAGCTATTGAAACTGGACGCACTACATTAGTACAAAATCTAGAGATTAGAGCTTTGCCATCTTTGGATAAGACTATATGGATTGCAACTTTTGGTCGTGTTCGGCAGAAAGAAAAAACATTTCCCACCCCAGAAGCTATAGAATCACGAATGAAAAACGCCAGTAACATTGATTGGCGTGCTTTTTGGATTGGATTAATGTTAGGAATAATGCTGCGGCGTTCGAGTGAAGCATTAAATACAGAATGGGCTGCGGGAATACCTTTAGAAACTCGTGAAGCTTTGACAAATAAACTACCATTGCTATCAGAATGGCTGCCTTTGGTACGTCAAGAAATTGAGAAGATGAGTTACGCTCTAGATTTGTTAGATGAGAAATTGCTTGAGGCTGATGAATGGTTATTTGTAACTTATGATGAGTTAGATAGATTAGTTTCATCATATAGCGAATTGTCTGCTCCCATCCGCGAACTTTTAGCATTTTGGTTAGATAAATGGCGTAGATGGGAAAGAATACGACCAAAAATTTTTTTACGTACAGACCTTTTTCGGGAAGATTTTTTAGGTTTTCCTGATGCTTCTAAACTAAGAGCGCATCAAATTAATCTTGAATGGAAACCGTTATGGCTATATCAATTATTATTTAAACGTCTAGCAAATTCAGGTTTAGAAATGACGGACTATCTACGCCTAGTTCCAAACCTGATTAATGATAGTAATACTGCTCTCGGTTTAATGACTGTACCAGAAGAATCACTTTTTCAATCAATAATTGAGAAAATAATTGGTAAATTCATGGGTGCTAACGCTAGGAAGGGCTATACGTATAGCTGGATTCCTAATCATCTTCAAGATGCTGGAGGAAGAATCGCGCCACGTTCTTTTTTAAAACTATTTTCTCTAGCAGCAACCCGTAGATTAGAAAGATTTAACGAACAAAACGAACAAAGTTTATCAGGAACTACATTACTACAGCCATCTGATTTACAAGGTGCGCTGATGGACACCTCTGAAGATAGAATTAGGGAGTTAGCGCAAGAAGAATATCCTTGGTTAGAAGCATTGAAAACTAGCCTGACAGATCTTGAAGTTCCTACTCAAAAATCAAAGTTTTTAGAGGTACTTAAAGGCACGCAATGGAGTGAACAGCTAGGAAAACTTCCTCCCACTTCCAAGCCAGAGGAAGTTTTGAACTACTTGTTACAACTGGGAATTGTTGAAAGCCGTTCTGATGGACGTATTAATATGCCTGAGATTTACTTGTATGGATTTAAAGTAAAACGTCGAGGTGGCATTAAACGTCCAAAATAGATGGTTTCTTCAATTGATTACTAAGATTATTAATTAAAGTTATTTAAAGCTCTCCAAAAATAAGGTAAAGGGATAAGGGACTTCCAACTAAAAAAATATACAATCGCTGTGGTGAGCAGGGAAGCAGGGGGGAGGGAGCAGGGGGAAAAATCAAAATATTCTCTCTCGGAAATTGGATAATTTATTTTCTGGAAGTCCCTAACTTAACTTCTGTACTTTAAAGCATGGGCAATTGGCTACGCAAATAATTGGTTTAGAAATATTATTTTATACTTTTAAATCTGTAGCAATATGGCACAGAATAGCCAATTAGTATTTTTATTTGCTATAACAGAGTTAAAAAATATACACAATGATATCAACTACTCCTAAGGAAGTGCGATCGCGCCTCATCGAAGCGTTACAATTCGATCTTATAGGCCCCACCCCCGATGATATCGACCACGCCGAGGAAATACTCGACCAAGCACCATCAAAGTGGTATCTTACAGGTTTCCTTGTTCCGCATGGCGCACCCATAGAACAGCGTGGAGATGATACTGGTGATGATGATTTAGACGTAATGCAAGGCGGTAGCGCGGCTGAAGATGAAACTGTCCCAGACAAACCCTTCGCCAAGAAAGCTTTTTTCCCTTCATCGATGGGTTTAAGTTTTCTGGTTGCTGAAAATGCTAGTCAACTTAATCTGACAGTGCAATGGGGTGATTATTTTCCGTTAAAAGATAATTCTGTCGCAGAATCTCAAGATGATTCTAGTGAGAAAAAAAGTCTCTCACCCCTGGAAATTGAAACGACAAGCCCACAAGCAGAACCAAATAATAGTTTATCGGGATGTTGGCAGCGGATTCCACGCCAAGCCGAAATCACTGTTCCTTTAAAATTACCGCTTCATCAAAACCAATCAACAAAAACTATTGCTATACCTGATAGCAAAGGGTTACAACTCGTCGTCTCCATCCGCCCTGTAACGTCCAAGGAACTTGTCCCGGCGGGAACTCTTTCTGTTTCTGTATTTCTAGTCAATAATCGCCTCTCCACCTCAGATAAACAGCGCGATATCAGCTATATTTTTCAAACCAGTTTAATCATCCATACCCCAGAACCATTAGTAGCCCGTCCCAATTTACGGGGAAGAGATAATCATGATTGGGATGAAAACGTCGCTGATTTACAATACCGCGATGATTATGAATATGCTGTAGGTCATAACGTGAGTGCGATCGCACTTACCAATCCTGATGGTAGCTGTCAAGAAATACGTACAGCATGGATACCAACGGCTGATGTAGAAAAGGTCATCGCCACCCAAGTAAAAGACGTGGAATTGGGAATGGAAGCCTTGGCCAGGCACCCACACCAGAAGCATTGCAAAATATTCTGAGTCCAATGGTGGATGCTTACGCTGATTGGATTAAGGAACAACGCACCAAATGTCCTACCGAACCCAAGCGGTTAAATGTCGCTATAGGTTTACTAAGCCGTGCAGAAATTGCCAACAAGCGCATCGACGCTGGTATCAAAGCGTTAAATGACCCCCAAATATTTGAAGCCTTTCAAATAGGAAATCGGGCTATTGCTACATATATTCGTCAGCGTGCTACTCATGGCAAAAATATTACTCCTGAAAGTCTGGCACCACCAAAATGGCGACCTTTCCAGCTAGCATTTATACTGATGAACTTGGTAGGGATAGCTTACCCCGAAAATGGCGATCGCGAACGCGAATTAGTCGATTTGTTATTCTTCCCCACAGGTGGCGGTAAAACCGAAGCCTACTTAGGACTTGCAGCCTTTACCCTCGTCCTACGACGGTTGCGTTACCCTGGTATCAAATCGGCTGGTTTAAGCGTCCTCATGCGCTATACCCTGCGTCTTTTGACCCTTGATTAACTCGGAAGGGCGGCGGCTATGATTTGCGCTTTAGAATTGGAACGCCAGAAAAACCCGCAGAAGTTAGGAACTTGGCCGTTTGAAATTGGGCTATGGGTAGGACAAGCCGCCACACCCAACCGCATGGGTAAAAGGGGAGATAACGACGAAAACAGTGCTAGAGAACGTACTCGTGCTTTTCAAAATAACGATCGCAATCCCTCACCCATTCCCTTAGAAAATTGTCCTTGGTGTGGGACAAAATTTAACCGTAACTCATTCCAATTACAGCCGAATCCCGACCAGCCAACTAATTTACAAGTATTTTGTGCTAACCGTCGCTGTAATTTCCGTGGTGACAATCCTTTACCAATAGTCGCCGTAGACGAGCCAATATACCGCCGTCTACCTTGTTTTATTATCTCCACAGTAGATAAATTTGCCAGTCTGCCTTGGGTGGGAGAAACAGGTGCATTATTTGGACGAGTAGACCGCTACGATAATGATGGTTTTTACGGCCCCACTCAACCAAATCGCGGTAGACCCCTTGGCAATTATTTACCACCACCGGATTTAATCATCCAAGACGAATTACATTTAATTTCCGGCCCCTTGGGAACAATGGTAGGATTATATGAAACCGCCATTGATGCTTTGTGTAGTCAAGAGATAAACGGTCAAAAAATTCGTCCGAAAATAGTTGCTTCCACTGCAACAGTCCGCCGCGCCAGCAAACAAATTCAAGCTTTATTCGGTCGTAGCGAAGTTGATATATTTCCGCCACCAGGGCCAGACAGACGGGATTCATTCTTTGCTAAAACTGTCTCCGCTACAGTCAAAAATGCTCGTACTTATGTAGGAATTGCTGCTCAAGGACGCAGTTTAAAGGTAGTGTTATTACGTAGCTATTTAGCGTTATTAGGCGCAGCCCAAAAACACTGGTTAGAGCAGGGAGGAAAGAAAAATTCTGAAAACCCAGCCGACCCCTACATGACGCTGTTAGGTTACTTTAATTCCCTGCG
>CAVYXS010000259.1:0-14999 GCA_963772205.1 uncultured cyanobacterium | reverse complement strand
AATTGTCGCCTATCTATTGTGACTTGTCGCTCAAATTGGCGTGGTATAAGTTGGCGATAAGCAGGATATTGCCCTTCTAAAGTGCGACTAGTCAAGCGTTGATTTTGCCATGCAAATATCACTTGACCTTGATCAAAAGATAACACTACAGGGTCATCGGAAGCTGCATGATGAGCTAACATCCGCTCTAATTCTCGTAAAGCTTTGCTAGGTACTGTGACTTCTAGTTGACCACTTCCACCCATAGGGCGTTCGTTAGTTGTTTCTACAACTGCTAAACGATGTCCATCTGTAGCAGCAAATTCCAAGGTATCGTCTTTAACAGTTAAATGTACTCCAGTTAGTACCTGCTTAGTTTCATCAGCACTGGTAGCAAATAATGAACCCCGTAAACCTTCAATTAAGGCGGCGGTTGTCAGTTGTAGTGCTTCGGAATTTTCGATGACGGGTAGTTCAGGAAACTCTTCCGCGCCCATTGCGCGTATTTGATAATGTCCACTCTTGGGTGTGAGGGTGACGATTAAACCTTCACTGCGTGACGCTTCGCCAACACTACGTGACGCTTCGCCAACACTGCGTGACGCTCCGCCAACACCTGTAGAGTTGTCGGCTGATTCATCATCTAGGGTGATTTCTCCTTCTGGCAATCGAGATGTGATATCTACAAGTAGTTTAGCCGGAAGTGCGATCGCTCCTCCTTGCCATACCTCAGCATGAAAACTGGTGCGGATACCCAAGCTGAGATCGAAGGCTGTTAAGCTTACCTGGTTAGTTTGTGCATCCGCTTGTAGCAGCACATTGGCTAGCACCGGATGTGTTGGTCGTGACGGTACCGCACGACTGACGAGTGAAAGATTTGTACTAAGATCGCTTTGGGCGCAAACTAATTTCATGATTAAATTCAGCTGTGGTGCTTAAGAGAAATTCTGATCTCAGGGTTTCTGCCCCTATAACTTTGGTAAATGAATATCGTAGCACGTTGTTTAACTGGGGAGTCCCTAGTAGTCCACCAAAGGAACAATGCTTGGTTTGTAGTTAGGACTTTAGTCCTAAAAAAGCGATAAATCGCTCTCCTCATACTCCGCATTGTTGATCTGCCAGATACTAGTGGTCTATCGCATTAATTATGATGGTTACGTAGTCAGCGATTTATCGCTCATTAAAGCACTAAAGTGCTTACTAAATACCCCTCAAAATTAATGACATGAAGTACTAGTTTCAAGCCAGTATCTGTGGAAATTGTGGAAAACTTATCAGCTTTGTGTTTGCTAGATGGTTTAACATGTGAGTTTCTGTGGAAAACTTGTGGAAAAGCCCCCTAGTTTTTCCACAGGGTAATTATACTTAGGGAATGACAATTCAAAAATCTCCTATCGCCAGAGCGCAAGGGCTTGCGCCCCTATAAATGTATAAATAATTTGCGATAATTGATTTTTTGTCAGTCCTTTGATTAAAGTTTTCCACAGATTTTTAGTAATTTTCCACAAGCTATTTAAAATTTAATCAAGTTTTAGACTTAACTTAATATTGTCGCCTCACCACTTGGTCATAAAGGTTGTCTAGGGTCAAAAATGAAAGATAATAGCCTATTGTCTGATACAGATGTCAGTTGGGTGAGTTGTGATCAAGATGATTTTTGAGAACGGCTGTTCATGTTGATGCGATCGCTCAATTGACGTAGGGTTTGGGCTAAAGCGCGATCGCTTTGTTTCATTTGGGTAATTTTATCACAACTGTAGATCACCGTTGTATGATCTTTACCGCCAAATTCTTCGCCAATTCTCGGCAAACTCAGGGATGTATGTTGACGCATTAGATACATACCTATTTGCCTAGCCCAGCTAATTTCTCGTCGCCGTGAGTTGCTTTTGAGGTCTTCGATTGAGAGTTCAAAGCTATCAGCGACTATGGTTAAAATTGCCTCTGGTGTTGCTGCTATTTTTTCATTTTGTGTTTCTAAAATTGGTGTAATACTTTCGACAGTCATGGGTAAACCCCAAATCGAAATATAAGCGACTGCGCGAATTAACGCTCCTTCTAATTCACGAATATTAGAAGTATAGTTAGAAGCAATATATTCAATTACCTCACGGGAAAGTCGAATATTTTCGTATTCGGCTTTTTTCTGTAAAATTGCCATTCTTGTTTCTAAATCTGGGGTTTGAATATCAGCAATTAAGCCCATAGAAAAACGAGAACAAAGACGTTCTTGTAGTCGAGGAATTTGGTTTGGAGGGCGGTCTGAGGCAATGACAACTTGTTTACCTGCTTCATGTAAAGTATTAAAAGTATGAAAAAATTCTTCTTGGGTATACTCCTTACCTTCAATAAACTGAATGTCATCTACTAATAAAACATCAGCAGCGCGATAATGCTCACGGAAACGTTGCATACTATCCTGACGGATGGCTGTAATTAAATCATTAGTAAACTGCTCAGTTGACACATAAAATATTTTAGAATCATGACAAATTTCCCAACGATAATGACCAATTGCCTGCATAAGGTGGGTTTTTCCTAAACCGACACCACCGCATAAAAACAAGGGATTAAATTCTCTACCGGGATATTCAGCCACTGCTAAAGATGCAGCGTGAGCCATACGATTGTTGGCACCAACTACAAATCGGGAAAAGACATATTTAGAATTTAATTCAGTAGTTTTTTGTTTATTTTTAGGGGGAGTTTCCGGAAGACTGTTTTGGGTTGATAATTCCCAAGTAACTTCCCGTTCATTCAAATTAGAAACTTCATCACCTTGAGCAACAGTCATGTAAATTTCCACTGGATGACCAAGAATATCTTGTACCACATTAGCAATCGTGTTGATGTAATATTTCTGTAACCAATTACGAGCAAAGGGGTTAGGGGTGCAAATGACCAAGCAATTATTTTCTAACCGTTCTGCACTAGCAGTTTTAATCCAAGTTTCAAAGGTGGGACGAGATAGTTCTAGCTGTAAGCGCTGTAGTACCTGATTCCACAAACTGTCTATGGGAATTTCCATCATTTGCCACCTTTGCTGCTCATCGTCACAGTAAAAGATCTCAGCAATGACTAATTTAGCATTCCCATGCTCTAGACCTGGAACCAGCTTTTAAGTTGTAATCATTCACAGACGTATCCAGTAGGCAATATTCTACCACCTACCGACAAACACGCCAGAAGGAAAGACACATGATGATCAAATACCATAACGGTAAGCAACAAGATATTGATACAAAAGTTTTATCTCAACACTGGGCAAAAACCAGTATCATATTTATCTTAGTGAAAGTCAGTGCAGTAGGTTTTCTGGGCGGTTGCTCCCTTTTACCTGCCAAGACCTGGGATAATCAAAAAAACAATCCTCAGTCTGAGGTAGCAGCCCAGCAAACAACTGACCCTAATTTATCGGTCGTTCCACCGCCAATTCTCTCATCCTCCGGAGACCCTAACTTTGTGGTGGGTGTTGTCCAAAAGGTGGGGTCAGCTGTAGTTCGCATTGATTCTTCTAGGACAGTAATTTCTCAGTCATCACCACAGGAATTTGAAGATCCAGTTTTGCGGCGGTTTTTTGGAGAAAATATACCATCAGAGCCGAGACAACGGGTAGAACGGGGTAGTGGTTCTGGATTTATCATTAATTCCGCTGGTCAAATTTTGACCAATTCCCATGTTGTAGACGGGGCTGACAGTGTAACAGTCACGCTCAAAGATGGGCGCAGTTTTCAGGGCAAAGTCCTGGGTGAAGATCCAGTCACAGACGTGGCGGTGATCAAAATTGAAGCCAATAAGCTGCCCATTCTGTCTATTGGTAACTCCGATATTTTACAACCAGGAGAGGCAGTAATTGCCATTGGCAATCCTTTAGGTTTGAATAACACTGTCACCTCCGGGATTATCAGCGCTACAGGTCGCTCTAGCAGAGATATTGGTGCGAGCGACAAGCGTGTTGATTATCTGCAAACTGATGCGGCGATTAACCCTGGTAACTCTGGTGATCCACTGCTAAATGTTCGAGGTCAGGTAATTGGGATGAACACAGCCATTATTAAAGGCGCTCAAGGGTTAGGATTTGCGATTCCCATCAACACTGTACAAAAAATTGCCCAGGAATTAATTGCTACAGGTAAGGCTGATCATCCATATTTGGGTGTTCAGATGGTGACGTTGACACCAGAAATTAGACAAAGAATAATTAATAAACTTGGCGATCGCGTTAATCTGACAACAGATAAGGGCGTTTTATTGATTAATATCGTCCCCCGCTCCCCAGCTGCAGTTGCTGGACTAAGACCAGGTGATGTAATTCGTAGTATTAATAATCAGCCTGTTACCAAAATTGAAGACGTACAAAAGCTAGTAGAAAATAGCAAAATCGGTAGTCCTTTACAAATACAAGTGGTACAGAATGGCCAAACTGCTCAACGAGTAGTCATACCTGCACCTTTACCAGTCAAGCGTGAAAGTTAATTTTTTCACTGAATTTTTTCACTGGGGGAAGTGGAGACAAATTTCGCCCCATCACCCCATCTCAATATTCTCTCTGTGTCTGGGCGTCTGGGCGTGAAACTAAATCCATAATGTTATTTACTTCAAATAAATCAGTAAATTCAATCCCGGAATTGTGCGCGAAAGAGTCCATAAAACCAGGGTAATGTAAAGTAAACCTAAACTCCATTCATACCAAGCAAGAGTGGCGATGATTCCTGGTAAATGTTCATCTCGCATCCGAATATCATTAAATCCTAATCGGACTAAATTATTCAAGCTAAAGTCGTAATAATTTAGCCAGTTCCAGCCTTTATCCCACAACAATGTCATATACCGTTCGCGAAAAGTGGGATTTCTAGGTATGACTGGTAAGCGTCCAATTAGTAATCGTAATTGCCGCATAGTACCATCTTCTGTAAAGTAAGAAACATCTATTAAATCGTGATAACGTCCTTGTTGATAAAGTCGGCACAATAAAGCCACTGGTAAGGGGACAATGATGATAAAAATACACCCAAGTGTTAGCCAAGGTTGTTCCGCACTGCGAAAGATAGCTAATAAACTCAAGAATCCCAATATGCTAAAACTAGTCAACATCCAAATAGTTTCGTAATATGTGGGAATAATCGGGACAGGATGTAAACGGCGATAACGATCAACTAGCCAAAATAGTAAGCCGAAAAAAGCGATCGCTACTCCTCCGACACCAAAAACTAACCAAAAATTTGTCCCATAGCCACTCAATAGCAGCAGTACACCCAATACCAGCCAACTCGCAGCTTGTAGTAACCACTCACCAAGAGAAAGGGGTTCAGCGACAACTAGGCGATCGCTTAATTGGCTATAGGTTTCTAAATCGATGTCAGCCAATGTCAGTAACTCGCTACGGTTGCGAAATGGTTTAATTTGACGACGTTGGGCGATCGCTTCGGCTTGGGTTGCAGAAAAACCCAATTTGTGCAACTTGGCGATCGCAGCACTATTAATATTTGTCGCTACCAAACGGCGAGTTAATTCTATTAGTCTTAGCTGCTGTTTTGTATACTCCAACTGATTAGCATCAGCCACTTGTTGTTGCTGACGAAAGTTTTGCCCCAAGTTCCGCAAAATGTTTTGATTACCTTGCAAAGTCGGCACACAAAACATTTTACCAATTTCACCAGGATTACCTAAAATTTTCGCTTGGTTAGAGTTAAAAGTTAGCCCAGCTACATTTAAAAAAGCGCCTTTAGCAAACCGCGCATCACTAAAATCGGCTTGATTAAGAATGCTAGCACCCCGGAGATTTACCGATTGCTCAAATTGTGCTTCCCGAAAAATTACAGCTTGTGTAAAAGTAGCTTCTGTCAGGAATAAAAACTGCTCAAAACTAGCTTTAGTAAACAGGGTTTGATTAGCAAATAATACATCAGAAAAATCAGCATTTCTTTGCCATTGCACACTACTAAATTTAGCTAACTGCTGAAAATTTGCTTGATTGAAATTGGCAGTTTCCGCAAATATACTACCTTGAAAATCAGCAACTTGTTGAAATTGGGCTTGTTTAAAATTAGCTTTGTTGAAGAAAATACTACCCTGAAAATTGTTCTGTTGTCGGAAGGTAGCACCACTAAAGCTAACAGCCCGACTAAATCTGCTTTCATTCCAGTTTGTAGGTTGAATAAATATTGCACCTTGAGCATCCACAGACTGGAGAAAGAATGTATTAGCAAACTGTACTTCACCATTAAAGCGAGTTTGTACCAGCGTTAAAGAACCCCGAAAAACGCTAATTTCACTCGATGCAGTTGACTCAGTTGCCAACAGAGAGCGACAATCTTTAGAGTTAGGTAAATCAATCGCCAAAGACTGCAAACAAACTTGACGTAAGCGTTCTAATTCTTCTTGTTCAGTAGCTGTGAAAATTGGAGCGATCGCTTGGGCGTAGAGAGGCGTTCTTAAACCCAAATCGCTACCCACAAAATCCCCCATAATCAGAGAATAACTCAAATCTAACCCCAAACTTTTACCACCAGTTTTTTGCAATTCTTTTCGCAAAACTTGGTAAAAAGCATCACGAAATATGGCATTTTCTGGTCGTAAATCTATTACCATCTGTCGCAAATCTACCGTCAAATTCCCTTCGCGTAGAGTCGGTGTATGGAGTCGTTCTTGCAGTAATTCCAGGGTTAAAGGTGTGCGTTCTGCTTGTATTGGCGCAGCCCAAATTGGGAGAGGAAAAAAGAGGATTAATAAAACACAGAGGAACGCGGAGGTTAAACGCAGAGGAACACAGAGTTTTTTCTCAGCGAACCTCTGCGCTTCCAAAATGATTTTTTCAAACTGCTTATCTATCATTAATCAGCAGAACAATTTTACCTGTGATAGACCCACTTTCCAGTAATTCATGAGCTTTTGCTGCTGATTGGAGGGGAAACTTATGACTGACGTGGATTTTTAACTTACCTTGATCAATCCAGTCTGCAGATTGTGCGAGAATTTCTGCATGATGCTGGAGGCTTTCTGTGATGCCTAACAACATGGGTGTCAACATTAATTCTAATCCAATGCGGAGATTACGTACTCTGGCAGTTTTCCAAACAGTCTGAGAATTTGGTTCAAGAATCGTCACAATATCGCCATATATGCGTACTGCGGGGAAGGTTTTGTCAAATATTTCGCCGCCAATAGTGTCAAAAGCCAAGTCTACGCCTTCGCCACCAGTCCAATTTAATACCGCTTGCACAAAGTCTGTTTGTTTGTAAAAAATTACTTCGTCAGCACCGAGTTGTTTGACGAAATTTGCCTTATCCTGAGAACTGACAGTAGTGGCGACAGCTGCACCCTTGAGTTTTGCTAGTTGAATTGCTACATGACCGACACCACCAGCACCGGCATGAATTAACACTTTTTCTCCGGGTTCGAGTCTTCCTCGTTCATATAAAGCTTCCCAGGCGGTGATTAATACCAAAGGTGCTGCTGCTGCTTCCGCAAAGGAGATGGAAGCGGGTTTACGGGCGACAAATCGCTCATCGACTACGGTATATTCAGCATAATTACCTTGGTGTGCGCCTAAGCCGCCATAGCAAAAATATACCTCGTCCCCTGGGCGAAAGCGTTGCACATCACCACCCACAGCCTCGACGATGCCAGCACCATCACATCCTAAAATAGCAGAAGTGCGATCGGGGTAAAAAGTGCCTCGGCTACGTAGTTTGGTATCAATTGGGTTAATACCCGCGGCTATCAAGCGGACTAAAAGTTCTGAATTTCCTGGTGTAGGTTTTGGTAATTCTTGTAGTTGCAGTACATCAGGACTTCCTGCTGCTGTCATTATGACTGCTTTCACGTCTTTTTCCTCCTGACTCAAGCTAGATGCACGGTTATTTGCAATTTCAGGGTAAGATGTGCTTACCTTGGTTGGGAAATAATATTTAGGTAGGGCATAGCCCTACATATACTCTTAAGCACTAGGTTTTGGTAATTGAGCGAATTTTTCTGGGTAAATTTCCACCGTCATCTGAGAATCGTCACGATTAACGAGCGATCGCTTGAGCTTACCCAAGTATACTGGTACAGAAACCCCAGGTTCTGGATGAATAATCGTACGGGCGCGAACTGTCAGTTGGTTTTCTTCTCGTGAACCTAAACGGCCATAGGAATACAAATTACTAGCCGCTTGTCGTAAAGTTGCTTCTAATTGTGTAGGGGTAATTTGGCGTGAGGTAGCAATCACCGCTTGCGTGGAACCATTGTCATAAACTAGAGTAAACCTAGCAGCACCAGGAATTACAGTGCGACTCAATGGCACTATTGACAGTGCAAATAAACCACCTGTCAGCACCAGCATAAAGCCAGTTGTGCCCACCAGCCGAAAGCGGATACCCCATTTGAAAATTAAACCCAAGACTGTGAGTGCGGCGAGTAATAACGTGGCAATCCCCGACCATTGAGTATACTGCAGAAAGTCAGCTGTTGTGAGCATAAAAGTTGACTACTAAGGTGTCTTTTTTTTTCATTCATCGATACACTCATTTTACCGAGTGGTTACACCATAATATTTTCAACCACAGATAAATTATGAACAAAAAGATCTCCTGAACAAAAAGATCCCCGACTTCTCAAAGAAGTCGGGGATCTGAGCCTTTAAAGAGGAAATATTGTACTTAGTAATAAGGCTGACAACTAATCTCTAGATTACCATCTTTTGCCACTGCAACATTTACTTTATATTCGGCTGGGCATGTTTCACGAGAATTACCCCTGATAATTTTTATATCTGTTTCCAGGCGACAACTTTTAAATTGTCCTTGGTCATCGAAGGATATATAATTATGTGCTTTACAGGGAATATTAGAGATACCTGAGCTAGAACTAGCAATTTGTACAGTCATATTCTGAGCAATTTCACAAGTCGCCAGAGAACCATTTGGATACTTAATAATAGTTCCTGGTTCACACGCAATTGCTGCTTGAGCAGGTAAAGAAACAGCAAAATTGAGTGTACATAATCCTAATGATGATATTAAAAATGCCAACCCTGATGAGCAAAATTTCATGAAAAAACACCAGATGTTTAATGTGTTTAACTTCCAAAAAATTATCCAAAATAAAAGGGCATCTACAAGAGATGCCCATAATGTATGAAAACCCCTGAAGGAGTATCCATACACCTTCCCAACAATCAGCAACAGTGACTAATTTGGCATTAGCCACACTCACAGTCACAGACGTGAATATAGTAATCTTATTAACTGATTTAGTAAAATGCCCCTAGTGCATACACTGAAAAAAAAATCTGGCGATTTGGAAATTTCGTTGATGCTAGCATTGCCTGACTAGCTAATTTTGATTAGCGTTAAGCCTGTCTTGTCGGTGATAGCGATACACGACTCCACAAGTGGCAGATAAAAACAACCACGAAAGTGTGTTTAACCGGAAATCGAATAGCGTTACATCTACGGTATTGAATAGCACCCAGCCAAACAAGACGAGAACATAACTGAAAAATATCAATCTGTCTTCTGGATCTATATAGTTTGACCGTCGTAATAGTTGAATACCTGCAAACAAAATCCAACCGATTAACCCAGAAAATAACAAGGTACTTGGTAGGCCTGTTTCAGCTGCTAGCATTAAAAAGAAATTGTGGGGATGACCCAAATCCAGCTGAGTGTGAGCTTTATAGAGTGCAGAGAAACTACGTAAGCCCCAGCCAGTCCAGGGGTGCTGCTGACTTAAAGACCAAGCAAACTCCCACTGAGTTTTTCGCATTAAAGCAACTGGTCTGTCAGGATACATGTCATCATTTAACCGTGCCCAAAAGAAAGCCGGAACGAATCGCCGAAATAAGCCGGCGACAGGTAACGGCGCAAAAGCTGCTAACAAAAAGCTAGCGATGACAGCAGTGACACCACCCACCAGAATCCGCCAACCTTGGTAGAGTGCATAAGCTAAACAAGCACAAATTGCGATCGCCCACCCATTGCGCGAGTTAGTCAAAATCAAGGCGATGAAATTGGCAATAATTGCAACTGTGAGCAAGAGCAGGGGGGACTCTTAACTCTCAGTTGCTGATAGTTTTCTAGCCACAACCCTAACCCCAGGATGAAAATCATCACCAAATATGCGGCTAAAGTGTTAGCGTGCATGAGGATAGAAGCCATGCGCCCTGGTGGTTCTCCCCCAGGTGCGATTGTCCATTCCAATACAATCCACAAAAACTTCAAGTTGAGATTCCAGCCCAAAAAAAACTGCCCGAAACCCATAATTACTAATGGCACTGAACTAATAACTAATATCCAGGCGATTTGTCTTAATTGGGCGGTTGTCTGAATTAGGGCGCTAAGTCCTGCAAAAACTAAAAAGAACGGTATTAAATTAAACAAACCGAGAAAAGCCGATGTTTTATCATCGGCTAATCCAGCGGTAATGATGAGCAATACACTCAAAAGTGCAAATCCCCAATTGAGGGGGCGGCGGATAATCGTGCGGTATTGTTGCAGCCAAGTGAGCAATGATCCCAAAATTATCGCCACAATCCCCAAAAATGGACTCAATGGGAAGAAAATTAGTCCCAATTGAGTACAATTCCAAGCGGGTTGCAAACTAGGGTTAGGATGATAAAAAGCCTTGTTCAAGCTGGCTCCCAAAATTCATCAGCACGGGTGAGACGGATTTGCGCTAAGGCGAAAATGGTGGGGATGATTCTACCATAGTTAGTGGCGATCGCTCTCCATCCCAAATCCGCAAAAAACCAAGCCCACATGACTGGCCCAATTACAGAAAAGATACTGCGAACTGCCCCATAACGAGCCGCACTCGCAGTCATACCCCGTCGCGCCATTTGCAGTGTTACATAGGTTTGAAACTGTGCTGTAGCCGCCTCTGTGCCTTTAATTGCCGCTTGTTTGGCTACTTGATAGGTAGCAAAGTGCAACGCAAATTGCCGGGCGATTTGTTTGAGGACTACTGGGCCGATAACAGATGTCACAGCCAAAGCACTTCCGCCTTTGAAAATTAACCCCAAGGGATCACGTTGTAATGATAGTGGTAGCGGTTGTTGTAGTTCTGGTTCTGATGTAATTAGGTGACGCTGCACCCGCACAGTTAATTTTTGCTTTTCCTGTGATGGTAATTTTTTCCACACTTTTCCTAACAGATGTAAAAATACTTCTGCTTCTAAATCAACGGTTGTGAGTTCCTGAGAATAAGGTATTTTTAAATACTTACATACTTGCATCAGCGCTTGTCGGTAAGTTACCTGATTGGTGCGTCTTTGCAATACCGTCATCCCATCTGCAGCCAAAAAGCGAAAGCGATTTTCTAAGGCGTCTAACCAAGCTTGACGGTTTTGGCTTTGGACTTCAATGGGTTCAGGTGTGTGAACATAGTCTAGGGGATTAAATTTACGACTAAAAAGAATTGCCGTTAAATCCTGCAATTCTTCTTCTGTTGCTAGCTCTAAAGCCGCCCTCAGTTCATCCAATGTCCTTCCTCCCTTGCGTGCTGCTTCCTGTACCCTATTCTAATATTAGCTTTCAGCACTTATTAGTAGTCTTTTCTACGAATGGGCATGGGGGCAGCCCTGCGTTCCTGTCGCCTTGCGTCGGAAAGCAAATGGCGTCATGGGGCATTGGGTATGGGGGAGATAAGGGAATAGCGAAAAATTATTCAAAATCCTCATCCCCTCCACTCAAAGGGCATACGCACCCGACAAAATTGAAAACAAACTTGCTGAAAAATTAAGATTTATTTTAATTAAACAACACAATTGTTGTTTAAATTACCGCCTCAATCGCAATCAGCAAAGGGGTTTCAGCATTCGCGATCGTCTAAAATCCACACAAATCTACACTTCATCTGAGTTACAAATTTTGAGAAAATCAGAAACGATTTAATTAATAATCAAGCACTTATAGTCCATCGCATATCGGACTCCGTGTTATTTGAGTTGAAAAGGGAGAACACAGTCATGAAATTGGCTTACTGGATGTATGCAGGCCCCGCCCACATTGGCACACTACGAATCGCCAGTTCATTTAAAAATGTCCATGCCATCATGCACGCCCCTCTAGGCGATGACTATTTTAACGTCATGCGCTCGATGCTATCGCGGGAGCGGAACTTTACCCCTGTGACAACCAGTGTCGTTGATCGCAACGTTTTAGCACGCGGTTCCCAAGAGAAGGTGGTAGACAACATCACCCGCAAAGACGCGGAAGAACACCCAGATTTGATTGTTTTAACTCCCACCTGCACTTCCAGCATTCTCCAAGAAGATTTGCACAACTTTGTGGAACGCGCCCAACTGGAAGCCAAAGGAGATGTCATGCTAGCGGATGTGAACCACTACCGCTACAACGAACTGCAAGCAGCAGATCGCACTCTGCAGCAAATTGTCCAATTTTACATCGAGAAAGCCCGCAAGCGTGGCGAATTGCCTACAGGTAAAACCGCCAAGCCCTCAGTTAACATCATTGGTATTTCTACCCTTGGTTTCCATCACCAACACGACTGCACCGAACTGAAACGGCTGATGGCTGACTTGGGAATTGAGGTAAATACCGTAATTCCTGAAGGCGCTGCAGTTAACGAATTGAAAAAAATGCCCCAAGCCTGGTTTAACCTGGTTCCTTACCGTGAACTCGGCTTAACCACAGCTCGTTACCTAGAAGAACAATTCGGCACACCTTATGTAGATATTACGCCAATGGGTGTAGTGGAAACTGCCAGATGTATCCGCAAAATTCAGCAGGTAATTAACGCCCAAGGCGCTGCAGTGGAATACGAAGACTTTATCAACGAGCAAACCCTGCATGTATCTCAAGCTGCTTGGTTCTCTCGTTCCATTGACTGTCAGAACTTGACAGGTAAAAAAGCCGTAGTCTTTGGCGACAACACCCACGCCGCAGCTATGACCAAAATTCTCTCACGAGAAATGGGGATTCACGTAGTTTGGGCGGGGACTTATTGCAAATATGATGCAGACTGGTTCCGCGAACAGGTAAGCGAGTATTGCGATGAAGTATTAATTACAGACGATCATGGTGAAATTGGGGATGCGATCGCCCGCGTTGAACCCTCCGCCATCTTCGGCACCCAAATGGAACGCCACGTTGGTAAGCGCTTAGATATCCCTTGTGGCGTCATTGCTGCACCCATCCACGTGCAAAACTTTCCCATTGGTTACAAACCATTTTTGGGTTACGAAGGTACAAATCAAGTCACAGATTTAATCTACAATTCCTTCACTTTAGGAATGGAAGATCACCTGTTAGAAATCTTCGGTGGACACGATACTAAGGAAGTAATTACTAAAGGAATTTCTGCCGGATCTGACCTGAATTGGACAAAGGATGGTCAAGCAGAATTGAACAAAATTCCCGGATTTGTGCGGGGTAAAGTGAAGCGTAATACCGAGAAATTTGCTCGTGAGCGTGGGTTTAAGGAAATCAATGCTGAGGTGTTGTACGCCGCCAAGGAAGCGGTTGGGGCGTAGATTAGAAAGCTTTAGGGGTGAAGAGTTATGTATACTCTTTACCCTAATTTTTTGCCTATAAAGTTTGACCAAGAATTAAATTTGAGATATTTTAATAATTAATATAAAAATTTTTTATTAAAAATAACCATATTAAATATGAATGATGACAAAGCGGCATTACTTGCGGCACTCTGTCAAGCTGGCATTAAACACATTCCAGAAAAAGTTGTGCGAATTGCCAAGCGATGTGATGGCAAAATCATATTTTTAGAAGAGGGAAAAGCTGGTAGAAGAGGCAGTGGACTAGCACATATATTAGAGCAACATCGAGAGGATTTTGCTAGACGCGGAATTTCTGAAAACGAAATACCGGATGCTGTGATAACTGCTGTGACAGAAGGAAAATTTCTTGGTTATCAAGGCACGATAGAACCCCGTAGGGAAATTTATCAAATAATTTTCAATGAACAAACACAGTACATAGCCGTAACTGTAGGTGATAATGGTTATATAGTCGGAGCCAATCCTGCCTCTTTACCATAATTCAACTTGAATAGCTATGGCAATAAAGATTAAACTAATGGCTGATTATGGATGCGACCCTTTATGGTGGGCAGATGCTGATAAAGTCGGTAACATCGATCCAGGAAAACTACCCCTAAGTAAAGAAACCATTAGCCGCTTGAAAAAATGGGCATCTGCTTACAATGCAACCTTAAATTGGCAAGATCCCGCTAACTCGCCAGGTTTCCTCAATGAAGCAGCTGAAGCCGCTTTTGAAGCAGAAGGTATTAGCTTGTGGAAGCAACTGCAAAAAGAACTTGCACGTAATTATAAAGTTGTGTATTTCAGTGAAACATTAGGCAAAATTTTTACTGATACTAGCGAATTTGAAGTTTTACACACTCAAAATGCCTAAATGCTTTCTGACTTCAGTCAATAGCGACAAACTCCTCAATACAGCGTTTTTCAGATAGATGAAGTACACAGGTAGGGGTACAACAATGTTGTGCCCTTACAATAATAGGTAAAGTTCAGTTGCTTTTTTGATATTAGCGATCGCCTCTTCAATAGTTTCTCCTTGGCTAGTTCCACTTCTTTCCACTCAGCCACGTACACATCTTCTTCCCAATACACAATAGCTGTCAATGTGCGAGTCATAACCAATCATTTATTCGTACTACTTCCGTTCATCTTATTGAGCGATCGCCTAAAAGTCATCAAGCCAATTATAGCGATGTCTAACGACAAGCCGCTGCGCGTCTACGCTTCTCTGCGGTTTTTTAATCCCTGTGGTTACTGAGCGCAGCCGTAAAGCCTGCGGCATAGCTCCGCTTAACGCGTAGCGTCTCCTAGAAAAGTATGCAATTGAGTCTGAACCGGAGAGTCAAACACAATCACATGGCTGATATTCGGCATTAATTGTCGCAAAATCTGTAAATAACCATCTGCACAATCAAGTTTCAGTGAAAACACAGAGGCGTAAATCATTAACTGTGTAAAACTAAATATTAGTAGCTCATAGATTATTAGCTACAAAATAAATTTTAAAATTTATAAG
>CAVYXS010000258.1:0-135538 GCA_963772205.1 uncultured cyanobacterium | reverse complement strand
AAAATCAAAGGCGATCGCGTTTTTGTCAACCTGTAATCAGTTCAACCTACAAAATGTGAAAGGTTCGTAGTTGCGCGAATAGCGCTATTCGCGCAACTACGAACACATAAAATACCTACACAATACCAAAATTGCCGCAAAAAATCAAAGAGATTATCCCAAATTGTCTCTTCTCACCTCAAGGTGCAGAAGTAATTTTAGGTAACATTATCGAACCGGAAAAATTAGCAATACCTGTAGTACCAAGTTCCACAACAATGTTTGGTCCTCGCGGTGCTTGTTTATTGTCAAAAACCGGACCTTTGTGGATATCAGATACAGGACATCATCGGTTATTAGGATGGCGGAACTTACCCACTAGAGATAGTCAAAGTGCTGATTGGGTAATTGGACAACCAGACTTTAATCATGAGGGACAAAATGCTAAAGGTACACCAGGAAAAGCAACTTTTAGCGTACCTACAGGAATTTGTGCTGTGGGTAAAGGGTTAGCGGTGGCTGATGCTTGGAATCACCGGGTGTTAATTTGGAAAAATTTACCTGAAGATAACAATGTTCCAGCAGATTTGGTGTTAGGACAAGCTAATTTTATCAACATAGAATCAAACCGGGGAACTCAAACACCATCTGCAAATACAATGCATTGGCCTTATGGAGTTTTCTATCATCAAGGACGGCTATTTGTTACCGATACTGGAAATCGCCGGGTGTTAATTTGGCATCAATTACCAATAGAAAATGGTCAACCTGCCGATTTAGTTTTGGGACAACCGGATATGATATCGCGCAACGAAAATGGCGGTGGTTCTCCTACCGCGTCGAGTATGCGTTGGTGTCACAATATTAGCTTTTGGGGAGAAGATTTAGTTGTCACCGATGCTGGTAATAACCGAGTGATGATTTGGGAGGGAATACCAAAAGAAAATAATCAACCTTGTGCAGTAGTTTTAGGACAAAAAAACTTTGATTCTGTTGAAATGAATCAAGGGATTTATTTTCCTAGTGCCAGTAGTTTAAGTATGCCTTATGGTGTATCTGTAGCTGGTAATTGGTTGCTGGTAGCTGATACTGCTAATTCTCGCTTTTTAGGATGGAAGAAGTCAGAATCAATTCTATCACTGCCAGGGGCGAAAGCAGATGCGATCGCGGGACAAAATAATTTTCAAACTAAGGGTGAAAATCGCGATTTTGGCTTGGCGAAGCGAGATAGTTTAAATTGGTGTTATGGGGTGCAGGTTTGCGGTGACACGGCAGTAATTGCTGATTCTGGTAATAATAGAATTTTGTTGTGGAAGTTGAACAATATACTTTTCGCATACAGCGCTTCCGGCTATTAGGCAATACAGTTTTTCTACCTGCCCCGCTCCTCTCATAGCTTTCAGCTTTGAGGATGTACCTCATAGCTGCCGGAAGTGCTGTAAATCAAAAAAGACGTAGGGTGGGCAATGTCCACCCTACAGATACTAAGGCGGGGTGGGGTTGTTATTTTTGATTTATGCAATTCGTCTAAGTAAGTGGGCATAAATAATTAAAGGTTTGTAGTAAGGACTTCAGTCCTTGAGAGAGGACTAAAGTCCTTACTACGAGACAATTTAATTTTATTTTACATTGCGTAATATAGTTTTCTTTTTTTATGCCCACCTACTTACTAACCACAAAGCCACAAAGGTACAAATATGAAAGTGGAGGAAATAAGGGTTCGTGGGACTGTTCAAGGGGTAGGATTTCGCCCTACTGTATATCGTATTGCTAAGGCTTGCGGGTTACAGGGTGATGTTTGTAATGATGGACAAGGTGTGTTAATTCGGGTTGCTGGTAGTGAAGCTGCTTTAACAGAATTTGTCTCTAGATTACAGCAAGAATGTCCACCTTTAGCCAGAATTAATGAGTTAATTAGAAGTCCCTATGAGGGTGAATTTAATTTTGATGATTTTATAATTTCTCACAGTGTAAATAGTGCAGTTAAAACCGAAATTGTCCCTGATTCTGCTACTTGTCCCCAATGTCAACAAGAAATTTTTGACCCTTTTAGTCGCTTTTATCGTTACCCCTTTACCAACTGTACTCATTGCGGTCCTCGCTTAAGTATTATTCGCGCCATTCCTTATGATAGATGCAATACAAGTATGTCTGCATTTGTCATTTGTTCACAATGTGAGAAAGAATACCATAACGTAGAAAACCGCCGCTTTCATGCCCAACCAGTTGCCTGCTATACTTGTGGACCGCAAGCTTGGTTAGAACGTGCTGATGGTAAGCCAGTCAATGCTTCTATGTTCTCCATGCTAGATGATGTTGATGCTGTCTGCACCTTGCTGCAAAAAGGTGCGATTGTGGCAATTAAGGGGTTAGCTGGTATTCATCTTGCTTGTGACGCCACTCAGGAAATCGCTGTACAAAAACTCCGCCAGCGTAAGGTAAGATACCATAAACCATTGGCTTTAATGGCGCGGGATATGTCAATAATTGAACAATACTGCACTGTCAACACTCAGGAAAGAGAATTATTAACAAGTCCCGCTGCGCCTATTGTTTTATTACAAAGAAAGGAATTGGGGAATGGGGAGTTAACTCCTAATTATATTCCCATCGCACCTTCAATTGCACCAGGGCAAAATACCCTTGGTTTCATGTTACCTTATACGCCTTTACATCATTTAATGCTCAAGCGGATGAATCGTCCAATTGTCTTAACCAGTGGCAATTTTTCTGATGAACCGCAATGTATTGATAATGATGAAGCGCGAGAAAATTTAAACAAAATTGCTGATTATTTTCTGTTTCATAATCGAGAGATTGTTAATCGGGTAGATGATTCAGTAGTGCGAGTTATTGGTGATAAAGTGCAAACAATTCGCCGCGCTAGAGGATATGCACCTGCACCTATTAATTTACCACCAGGATTTCATAATATTCCGCCAATTTTAGCAATGGGTAGCGAACTGAAAAATACCTTTTGTTTGCTGCGAGAAGGGCAAGCAATTCTCTCGCAACATTTGGGAGATTTAGAAAATGCTGCAGCTTTCAATGCCTATCAGGATACCTTAAAATTATACTTAAATTTATATGAACATAAACCAGAAATGATTGCTATTGACAAACACCCAGAATATCTCTCTACAAAACTCGGTAAAGAATTAGCAGTAGCCAATCAAATCAAACTTTATTCACATTCAACATCATCACGCCCATATTGCTGCTTGCATGGCAGAAAATGGCATTCCTCTCAATTCAAACCCAGTTTTAGGTATCGCTTTAGATGGTTTGGGTTATGGCGAAGATGGTACACTTTGGGGTGGAGAATTTCTTTTAGCAGATTATCGCAAATTTCAGCGACTGGCAACATTTAAACCCGTAGCAATGATTGGCGGCGAACAAGCAATATATCAGCCTTGGCGTAACACCTACGCCCAATTATTAGCCGCAGATACTTGGGATAATTTAAAACAAAAATACGGAGATTTAGAAATCTTAAAATTTCTAGACAAAAAACCACTAAAGCTACTAAATAAGCTTATAGAGAAAGAAATTAACTTCCCCCAGCCTCCTCAGTAGGGCGATTGTTCGATTCAGTAGCAGCGGCTATCGGTATTTATCGAGAAGAATGTAGCTATGAAGGACAAGCAGCGATCGCAATGGAAGCCTTAGTAGATATCAATAGCTTAAATAATAATGAAGAAACGCCTACTTATCCGTTTAATTTTGCCATTTTCGATAATATTTATTATATAGACCCTAGCCCAATGTGGCAAGCCTTACTCGATGACTTACAGCAGCAAATTTCCTCAGTAATTATCGCCACAAAATTTCACAAAAGTTTAGCTAAAACAATTATCGAAATGGTGCAAAAATTGACTCAAGAACATCTCATTAATCAAGTAGTCCTGACAGGAGGAGTATTTCAAAATCGTATTTTGTTAGAACAAGTTACCAGGGGCTTACAAGCATTAGGAATAAATCTCCTCACACACAGCTTAGTTCCCCCTAATGATGGAGGCTTATCTTTAGGACAAGCAGTGATTGCAGCAGCCCAATCAATTAGTTAATTCTTATTAAAAATCTCAAACAATACATCTTCTTTCTCTCTCGTGTCCTCTGCGCTTCTGCAGTTCATTTATCCTTAAAAAGGAAAAAAAATGTGTTTAGGAATACCCGGTCAAATTGTCGAAATAACAGACATTAATCATAAATTAGCCATTGTCAATGTTGCTGGTGTCAAACGACAAGTAAATATTGCTTGTATTGTTGATGAACAACATCCCCCAGAAGCTTGTATTGGAGATTGGGTATTAGTTCATGTAGGATTTGCCATGAATCGCATTAACGACCAAGAAGCAGCCGAAACATTACAAATATTGCAAGAAATAGAAGAAATGATGGTTGATTACTAATAAGTTTGTAGTAGCGCTAAAGCGCCCAAACCAAAATTATTATGAAATACGTTGATGAATTCCGCGAACCTGACAAAGCTGAAGCCTTAGTGTGGCAAATAGCAAAATTATGTCACATCCTCGATAAACCTATCAAAATAATGGAAGTATGCGGCGGGCATACCCATTCTATATTTAAATATGGTATTGAAGAAATTTTGCCAGATACGATTGAATTAATTCATGGGCCTGGTTGTCCAGTTTGCGTCATGCCAAAAGGGAGATTAGATGATGCGATCGCTATTTCTCAAAATTCTCACGTGATTTTTGCCACCTTTGGCGATGCTATGCGGGTTCCCGGTTCTCACACCAACTTACTGCAAGCCAAAGCCACAGGGGCAGATATTCGCATGGTTTACTCTCCCCTCGATAGCCTACAAATTGCTAAAGATAACCCCGACAAAGAAGTAGTTTTCTTTGCTTTAGGCTTTGAAACCACAGCCCCCAGCACCGCGTTTACACTTCTCCAAGCCGCAGCCCAAAACATTCATAATTTTAGTATGTTTTGTAATCACGTACTCGTGATTCCCGCGTTACAAGCACTACTAAATAACCCCGATTTACAACTAGATGGATTTGTCGGGCCTGGTCATGTCAGTATGGTAATTGGCACTGATCCTTATCAATTTATTTCTCAACAATATCATAAACCAATAGTAGTCTCAGGATTTGAACCTTTAGACATTTTACAATCAATTTGGATGCTGTTGCGTCAGCTAGTAGAAAATCGGTGTGAAGTCGAAAACCAATACAATCGCATCGTCAAAAATCAGGGAAATTCTGTAGCAATTGCAGCCATGAATCAAGTGTTTACAGTCCGAGATAATTTTGATTGGCGCGGCTTGGGTGAAATTCCCTATTCAGGCTTAAAAATTCGGAGTGAATATGTACAATTTGATGCAGAATTAAAATTTGCTATTCCTAATCTGAAAGTAGCCGATCATAAAGCCTGTAAATGTGGCGAAATTCTTAAGGGAGTTTTAAAACCTTGGCAATGCAAAGTATTCGGTACAGCTTGTACACCTGAAACACCAATTGGCGCTTGTATGGTATCTTCTGAAGGTGCTTGTGCAGCTTATTATAAATATGGCAGACTATCGAATATTGCCAAAAAAACAATGACTGAACAATCAAAGGTTAGTTTCGCCCAAGAACCCTTACCTTCTTGGTCTACTCCTGTGGAGTAGCCAAACTAAAAAGTTATTGGAGGATACATTTCATGCCATTTGTCACAGTTCAAATTGCCCAAGGTCATTCCATCGAAAAAAAGCGGCGACTAGTGGAAGCTATTACTAATGCTTTAGTTTCTGCTTTAGATACTAAGCCTGAATCAATAACTATTCATATTGATGAATTTTCTCGTGAAAATTGGGCTGTTGCGGGGATATTACGTTCTGATAGACATCGTGGTAGACATGATGAAGCTGGCAGATAATTTTTGATTTTGCGTATAGGCGTTAAACAATACGTAATATTATTCAGGGGAATTTCTGGTATTTAAAATGGAATTTAACCGTAATCACACACTAAAAAACCCCTTATTTCAAAAAATCGAACAAGTCCGCCGCCGTCAAGGTAAAGTGCGAGATACTCATATAAATCTCGCACATGGTAGCGGTGGTAAAGCCATGCGCGATTTAATAGATGATATTTTTGTGAGTAATTTTGATAATCCAATTCTCTCCCAATTAGAAGACCAAGCCAGTTTTAATTTAGCCAGTCTCATGCAACAAGGAGATAGGCTGGCGTTTACCACTGACTCTTATGTTGTAGATCCATTATTTTTTCCTGGTAGTGATATTGGAGAATTAGCAATTAACGGCACAATTAATGATTTAGCCGTCAGTGGTGCAAAACCTTTATATCTTACCTGTAGCGTTATTTTAGAAGAAGGTTTATCCATAGAAACTTTGCGGCGGGTTGCAGCTAGCATGAAAGCTGCAGCTAATCAAGCAGGCGTCCAAATTGTCACCGGTGACACGAAAGTTGTCCATCGTGGTGCTGCTGATAAACTGTTTATTAATACTGCCGGTATTGGTGTAATTCCTGGGGGAATTAATATTTCTGCCCATAATATTAAACCAGGAGATGCAGTCATTATTAATGGTGAATTGGGCAATCATGGTACTGCTATTTTAATCGCCCGTGGAGAATTAGCATTAGATTCTAATATAGAAAGTGACTGTCAACCAATGCATGGTTTAGTGGAAACCATCCTGAAAGTATGTCCAGAAGTTCACGCCATGCGGGATGCTACACGCGGCGGTTTAGCTACAGTCTTAAATGAATTTGCTCTCAGTTCTGATGTGGGAATTCGGATATATGAACAGTCTATACCTGTGCGGGAAGAGGTCAAAGGATTTTGCGAAATTCTCGGTTTAGATCCCTTGTATCTAGCAAATGAAGGTAAATTAGTTGTAATACTACCAGGCGAAAAAGCTGACACTGTTTTATCAGCTATGAAATTACATCCAGCGGGAAAAGACGCCTGTATTATCGGTACAGTTATTCCTTCACCTCCTGGTATTGTTTTGTTAAAAACTACTTTTAATACTGAACGTATCGTTGATATGCTTGTCGGTGATCAATTACCACGAATTTGTTAAATATTACGTATTCCACCCATCCAACGCCAGTAGGTTAGATAAATTCGTAGTGAGGACTTTAGTCCTCAAGACAAGGACTAAAGTCCTGATAGCGTTTCTCGGTTTAGTAAGATACAAGAACCCCACCCCCAACCCCCTCCCCGCAAGCGAGGAGGGGGCTATGACATAACAGACTAGACAGGGAAACGCTATATTACTTTGTTAAATATTAGAAAAACACAAAGTTTAGAAAAATTTTAGATGATCTGTGTTCATTTGCAGTTTAATTTTCTACTCATAAATTTATGCACGAACTAGGAATTACTCAAAATATTGTCGCCATCGTTAGCGAACACGCTAAAGGACAAAAAGTCAGCCGAGTATTATTAGAAATTGGTAAACTTTCAGCTATAATGCCTGATGCTATCCAATTTTGTTTTGATATTTGCAGCCAAGGTACAGTATTAGAAGGCTCAACCTTAGAAATATTAGAAATTCCCGGTTTAGCAAAATGTCGCCACTGCGGTGCAGAAATTGCTTTAGACAAACCCTTTGGTATCTGTCAATGTGGTAGCGTGCAACTAGATTTAATCAATGGTGAAGAACTAAAAATTAAAGAAATAGAGATAGAGTAATTATGTGTGTAACCTGCGGTTGTTCCGATGATGCTGAAGGTAAAGTGACAAATTTAGAAACTGGTGCAGTCGAACAAAATCACCATCATCATACTCACACTTTAGCCGATGGAACTGTAATTACCCATTCCCACAGTCACGAGGAATCATCTCACATTCACGCTAAAGTACATAATACAACTATATCATTAGAACAGGATATTTTAGCTAAAAATAACCTCCTAGCTGCCCAAAATCGCGGCTGGTTTAAAGGTCGAAATATTCGCGCTTTAAATTTAATGAGTTCCCCTGGTGCAGGAAAAACCACTCTTTTAACTCGCACCATCAATGATTTAAAAGATAAGTTATCTATCAGTGTCATTGAAGGCGATCAAGAAACAACTAATGATGCCGAAAAAATTAAACAAACAGGCTGTAAAGTTGTCCAAATCAACACGGGGACAGGCTGTCATTTAGATGCATCAATGATAGAAAAAGGTTTAGAACAACTCAACCCACCGCTAAATTCTGTACTGATGATTGAGAATGTGGGTAATTTGGTTTGTCCCGCCTTATTTGATTTAGGCGAACAAGCCAAAGTAGTAATTCTTTCGGTTACAGAGGGAGAAGATAAACCAATAAAATATCCCCATATGTTCCGCGCTAGTCAAATAATGATTCTCACCAAAATTGATTTACTACCTTACCTACAATTTGATGTACAAAAATGTATAGAATATGCAAAGCAGGTAAATCCGCAAATTCAGATTTTTCAGGTTTCGGCTACGACTGGCGTAGGTTTAGAGAATTGGTATGCTTGGCTATCTGAATAGGCGTTGCTGAATGGAAATATAAATTTGTATCACGCAGAGGCGCAGTACTCTTCTTCGAGACGCTCCCGCGAACGGCAACTCTCAAGTATTCGTCGCAGAGAGTAAGAGGTGAGAATGGTTAGCAACGCTTACGAATATAAAAAAACTCTGCGTACCTCTGCGCTACACTCCGCGCCCCTCTGCGTTTCAAATAACCACACTTTGACATCAGGCTGTAGTTAGATAATACACATCCAAATATATACCTCTACAGATTAATAGAAACTTTGGCTACTTTGTTTAATAATCAATGGTGCATGTTCTGTATCAAAGCGTAAATTCTCATGGCTAAAATTGAAGAATTTGCACCGCAAAAACTCTCGGAAATTGACTTAAAACCGCGAGGTAGGGTTCAACTGAGTCCTGTGAGTTGGCGAGACCAGTTTTTATACCAGCTAATACCTGATAGATTTAGTGATGGAAATGAAGCTGAACGAGAACTTTTTGATCGTACCAATCCTTTAAGGTACCAGGTTAAAGATAAAGCTAGCTGGATGGCTGCAGGTACAAAGTTTGTTGGTGGTACTCTCAAGGGTATTAGGAGTAAGTTAGACTATTTGCAACGACTAGGAGTCACTACAATTTGGCTTAACCCTCTTTGGCGACAACGCCCAGAATTAGAAACTGATGAGGGCGATGGTGTTCAAAACTTTTTGGATATTGACTCCCACTTTGGCACTCGTCAAGATTTAAGAGATTTGGTAGATGCTGCTCACGATCGCAGTATGTATATCATTCTCGATGTAATCTACAATCATAGTGGCAATAATTTCCCAGATTTGAATTTCGAGAATGATGAAGTAATTTCGGCTCTAGTAAAAGTTTATCAGTATTGGATTGCTGTCTCTGACTGCGATGGTTTTCACCTAGATACAGTCAAGCATATTTCACAAAAAAATTCACGCAAATTTTGTACCGCCATTCGCGAATACGCCCAATCAATTGGTAAGGATAATTTCTTACTAATTGGGGAAACAAATGCTGATAATATTGTAGGTACTTACATAGATATTATTGGTCGCAATCTTAGCGCTATACTAGACATCGTGCAAGCCCCTAATAAAATGGGAGCAATGGCAAAGGGACTAGTACACCCCAAACAATTTTTCGATTTATATAACGAAAATAATCAGACGGGACAATATAGGCAAATAGGTCTATATCATGTTTCGATTTTGGATGATGATGATATGTTAGATCATCCCAGTAAACAAAGATTTGCTGCCCATAGTCATGTCCCAAATCTCTATGAACAAGTTGCTCATGTTGTGGGTGTGCAATTAACTTTGCCTGGTATTCCTGCTATTTATTATGGCACAGAACAGGCTTTTGATGGTAATGAAGGTTATCACGATGACAACATAGAAAATGGACGATTTGCTGTAGATAGATACATTCAAGAAGCCATGTTTGGTGGCTATTTTGGGGCGTTTCAAACAGCAGGTTGTCACTTCTTTAATTACGAACATCCTACTTATTTAAGAATTGCTGCGATCGCTCGCATTCGCATCAGTCATGATCGGATTGGTAAAACCCTACGCCGTGGACATCACTACCTACGAGAAACATCTTTTTGTAACTACCCATTCTCGATTCCCGCACAAGGCGAATTGGTTGCTTGGGCACAAATTTTATTTGACACAGAAGTTTTAATGGTGCTAAATACTCACGGTTTAGAAGACAGAGGTGCTGAGGTGACGGTTGATAGTTTAATACATCCTCACAACTCAATCATGACCTTTTTATATAAAAGTGATTGGAGTGATACGCAACTGCGTTATCCTCCAAAAGAGCAAACTGTAACTGTGCAACATCATCATGATAGTCGGGCGTCTGTGAGGATTGATTTACCTCCTTCGGGAATGGTAATTTTGGTTTAATATTGTGGTTCTCCTTTGTATACAATACACTCTGATATATCTCCTAAAAGGAGATAGACTTTGAATATTACGGACTAAAGCTATAGCGTTCCTCCCCCTAGTTAGGTACACCCGTAGGGGCACGGCAGTGCCCATAGGTGTCAACTTAACGCGAAACCCTTGTTAAAACGTGATTTTGAATTTACTCTCCTACTCACAAGATCCGCGTTACCCCACCCCGCCTTTCACTTACGTCAAAGTCTCCCCTCCCCGCAAGCGGGGAGGGGATTAAGGGGTGGGGTACAATGTATGTCGGGTAAGCGTTTGAACTTAAGTTGACACGTATGGGCAGTGCCGTGCCCCTACACCGCGTGATACAATTTTGTACCTTATCTCAATGTGTTGTGCTATAGTGTTTTACCACATTAATTTTGTGGGGTTTGTAGTGAGCGATTTATCGCTCTTTAAAGCACTAAAGTGCTTACTACTTAACCATCATAATTAATGTGGCGAATTACTAGCTAATTAATTGTTTTGGAGTACCCAAATACCAACCAAAACAGCTAAATCATCACTATCAACACGACACCACCATTTTTGATTTACAACCAATCGCGATAAGCAGAGATTTCATTGATACCGATTTCAAATGGACTACCCTTACCAAAGGGGGGATAAACCCTGATTTTGGCATTTTTGGTAAACCGTTCCAAGCGATTCCCCAATTGAGGAATATTGCTGACGATATGCCAGTAAGATACTATATCAGGGCAGTCAATAATTAGCATCAGAGTAGTAGCGTTAGTAGTGAGATACCACTGACAACTAGCTAACAATGCTTGAGTAATGCGATCGCAGGCTTGATAAAAGCATCTGCCAATCGATTGTTCAAATTCTAGATGCAGCATTTCATCCTGTTTTGTCACCTCATTTGGTGGCAAATCATCGGGAGGAAGCAGGGATAATTTAGACATAATTCCGCACCTCTTGGTTATAGCGCGTCAAGCTGTCCAGGTTTTTTTGCAAATCGAAAGATGAGGGTTTAAGTGCTAGCGTTCCTAGATGTAATTCATCCTGAAATTTTTTGATTTTATCGCGACAGATTCCCACATCACCGATAATTGAGTTCTCAATCAAATAGTCTTCGTCAAAACAAATATTTGTCCGATCAAATGGCTGATGATTGTGCGAACTGTTCTGCATTACTTGCGCCGAATTGGCTTTCATTTTCTGGCTGAATTTACGGATATAAGGTAACGCCTCACTTACCGCCTCATCATAAGTTTTGGCAACGAAGAAGAAACGTGCCAGTATTAAGTCTTCAGAACCACTGGAATTTAAAGCACGATATTTGGCAACAGTTTTCCTCAATCTTTCCAGAGAAAATGGTGGTCCTCCCATCAAGCCAAAGGCATTTTTAGCGGCAAATTCGATGCCGTCATCACTACCACTAGCTACATAGACGGGAATTTTTGGTTGCAAAGGTTTAGGGTAAATTGTCAGGCGATCGCATTGATAATATTGGCCATTAAATGATACATTTGTTTCATATAAAAGCCTTTCAATCAATGCGATTGACTCTAACATTTTGCCACGAGATTCACTCATAGGAATGGCAAAATGCTTGTTTTGTTCGGGAAATGGTCCACCTTTAGCAATTCCAAATGCTAGTCGTCCATTGCACAGGTTATCCAAAGTCGCAATGTCTTCCGCAACCCTAATCGGATCATGAAACGCCAGCAACACCGCCGCTGTCCCTAATCGGATAGTTGAGGTTAACCCCGCCAAATGCGCCATCAACACCAAAATTGACGGGCTGAGATTCAATTCATTAAAATGATGTTCGCTCACCCAGGCTTCTTCAAAACCTAAGCTTTCCACGTGTTTTACCAACGCGACTTGCTCATTCAGGGCGCGATGGGCATCTTGGTGATGATTGTCGTAATTACAGAAAAGTCCAGTTTTCATTCTTGGCAATAGCTATTTTACGTTGCAACCCACTGCAACTCCAACCATAAACGCGGATTGGTCTTTTTGAGTTTCGACATCGGATCGCGCAGTAATGGTTTGGCGTTAACACAAACTACCTGAACCAGTCCCATATTGTCTGCTATTTCTCTCAAAATTTCTTTTTGAGCTTGCACATGAGAAATCATTTGGGAAGAACAATAAATTCCTATGTATTGCAAGCGTTTAGCAGGTCGTCCCCAATAACAGGTGATGACTTTCACATAACACCCATCAAGTAATTTTCCCACACTTGGGTAATAGTGATTGACGACTCTTATAAATTCTTTGGCTAGGATGTCTTCGGCAATCATAGCAAATGATATTTTTGTAGCGTACATCACGCTATTAATATAACATACATTTGTCAGTTAAGTCTGACATTTGCCCTACCTATTTAGGTAGAAATGTTAAAATTTACCGACAATAAAAATGAAGTGATATCTAATTAGATATCACTTCATTTAATTATACTGAAGCTCGAATTTATAAATTCAAAATTTCCACTTTTAATTAATGTGTATTTAACTTACACATATCAAATTTGCATTGTAAATTGTGAATTTTGAATTGTCACTATCGGGCATTACGTTCGCACACTAAAACCTCTGCTACCAACTGTGGTAAATCTATCAAGTCTACATATCCATCTAAACCACGGATAGGTGAAATAAATGTATAATCCGGGTCACAGGCTCCAGTGTCGTAAACTTGAATAAACCACCGATCAGGAAATCCTGCTACACCGAGTTCCGCAACGTACCAACATTCCCCAATCAGGCGAGAGTTAACAACTGTGAACCACTCTCTGTCAGATTCAGAGATATTCCAGTCTGCCATGAGAAACTCTAAAGCTATTTGTCCGGCGTCAGTTGCTGTCAATAACATTCTTACTCCTTATTTGAAAATTCTACATCAGAAGTTGTAGCTTCAATTTCCGGATACAATCCTAGTTGCTTGGCTAATTCACGAGCAATAAAAAACAAAAACTGGGCACCATCTTGATTGCCTTCGTGAGCAAATACTGTTGCTACTTTGAGCATTGCATATACAAAGTCAGAATCAATTAATTCTGGCTGTGACTCTAAAACTTCCGGTTCTTGACCATTAGGGCATCTCAGTAGCTGGTCAATCAAATCAAAGTATAAGAGTTGGCGTTCTTCTGTCATGGTGTTTTGGTTGATTTAGAATGAGTAAAGTTGGCAAGATTTATTGCTCAATACTTTGCTGCCACAACCTTTCTAAGGTTTCAATTTGTTCTCGTAAAACAGCAGCACGATAGACCAGATACCTATCGTAAATAATAATTCCTAACCCCAAAAATATCGGAGTAAGTATGAAAAACCATTGCACAATAGTGGTAAATTGGTATTGTTGAACAGCAATCAGCTTTTGGTGATTTAGAGTGCAGTCAGAGATTTTTATGCTAGCCTGATATTGTGAGAAATTTTCACTCTCTGACTGGGGAGGCAAGGCGTCATAGCCGCTAATGTTATTGTTGATATCACAAGTTAATGTCTGTGTTTTTACTAGCTCTATATGTCGTTCCCAAATTATGCCAAATACTAATATTTCCGGAGACAACACAGCTAAAATAATTGCACAAACTGTGATAATATTTAGAAGCTTGACTCTCATCTTGGCTCTCCCTTCATAGGCAATATGCACCCATTAATCTAAATATTTGATTTGGTTGTTGAGCCAAGTAGGTGATTATTTCTACTTCGCAAATACGGTTATCCTACTTAGTTAGTGAACATAAATTTTGACAAAGAATCTCACACTCCACGCCCACAGGCGCAAAGATGAGAAATCAAATAAATTTTGATTGTTCACAAACAATTGAGGATTTTGTAGCCCTGATAATAAAAAACGGTTATCAGTAGGTTGATTGTTAACTGTTAACTGTTAACTGATTATTAAACATTTAGGAGTTAAGAAGTCCCCCCTAGTTCGTCAGGTTTTCACCTGGGAATGTTGGGGGGTAGAGGGGAATCTCTGCGTAAATCCTACTACTGTTTATATCAGTCGCCTCTTTACATCAGAGTTTAGCCTAGCCAAATTAAGATTATTAAAGTTATTAAGGTTGTACTCAAAGCCTATAACTCTTATCTCATCAGCATTTAAAAAATTATTTGGGGTATGGGTTCTAGTATTTTTCACCTGGTGTACTAGCATTTATTAGATAGGGTTCGGGCTGTTTTGTACTCAACCTCAAAGCCATACAGGCTATGGAAAAAGGCAATTTTTTTCCTCAAGTATTTGCCAAATAAGTTTGTACTCAAGCTATATTTTAATGCCTAAGGTTACAATAGAAAAATATAAAAAGCAATTAAGTATTACCAGTATATCATCTTTTCAAGATAGATATAAGTTTTAATCGAATATAGTTACAATTGTTGCAGATAAATAATAGCATTTCAATTTAATAAAAATACAAATATATTACTAGTACAGGTCGGCGTAAATAAACCCACCATTATGAACCTTGAAACAATCATCATTTGCAGTCTTGAGAAATGGTAGGCGTATTTACACCGCACGGTACTAGTGGTTCACCACACAAACAATGTTTAGTATGTAGTAAACGATTTATCGCTTTTTTAGGACTAAAGTCCTAACTACAAACCAGCATTGTTCCTTTGGTGGACTACTAGGGCACATAGGCCATTGGTGTCAACTTCAGCTATAGCGTTTGCCGTTCTAGTGAGATATAGCGGTTATCGGTTGAGTCCAATACACTCGTAAGGGCACGGCAGTGCCGTGCCCCTACAGGCGACGATATAATTCTGTATTGCATCCAACTGAGAACCGCTATAAAATTCTTGAAAAATATCGTTTCCAGCCTCAGACTGGCAATGAGGCAAATTAACAGCTAACAGTTAAAAATTGAGTTTCAGCTAAAAAGTCAACAGCAAGCAATTTAAAATCATTAAACCCAGTTATGCTAAACAAACGACATTCTGGGTCAAACATCAATCATAAATTTCCCTAAATCCCTTTCTCAGTGTGCAGATTTTGTGGTTTAGTGAGAATACATAGCTAATGCACTTACTGCCATGCGATCGCCAATTAAATATACAGTTATTGATATAAGTAAATAAAATACTCTGCACAATACGAAATTTAGAATTCTAGGAGTTAATGAATGCAAATTGCTAAAGATGTTACAGAACTTATTGGACGCACTCCTTTAGTTCAACTCAACAAAATTCCCCAAAGTGAGGGTGCAGTAGCAAACATAGTTGTCAAGCTCGAAGGGATGAACCCCGCAGCTTCCGTCAAAGACCGCATTGGGATTAGCATGGTACTGGCCGCCGAAGCAGAGGGTTTAATTCAGCCAGGGAAGACCATTTTAGTCGAGCCAACCTCCGGTAATACCGGAATTGCCCTAGCAATGGTAGCAGCAGCCCGTGGCTACCGTTTGATTTTAACTATGCCAGAGACTATGAGCCAAGAACGACGGGCGATGCTCAAGGCTTATGGTGCCAAGTTAGAATTAACACCAGGCGCGGAGGGAATGCGGGGAGCAATTCGCAAAGCCGAGGAAATTGTGGCTAACACCCCCAATGCATATACGCTGCAACAGTTCCAGAACCCAGCTAATCCGAAAATTCATCGTGAAACCACCGCCGAAGAAATTTGGGCAGATACGGATGGAGAAGTAGATATTGTGATAGCTGGCGTGGGTACTGGCGGGACAATTACTGGTATAGCTGAAGTATTGAAACAACGCAAACCGACTTTTCAGGCGATCGCAGTTGAACCCAGCAACAGTCCCGTACTCTCTGGCGGTGAAGCCGGACCCCATAAAATTCAAGGTATTGGCGCCGGATTTGTCCCAGATATTCTCCGCCTCGAATTGATTGATGAAGTCATCCGCGTCAGCGATGAACAGGCGATGGCTTATGGGCGGCGCCTAGCAAAAGAAGAAGGATTATTATCTGGGATATCCTCCGGTGCTGCTTTGTGCGCCGCAATTCAAGTAGCTAAACGTCCCGAAAACGCCGGACGTTTAATCGTCATGATTCAGCCTTCCTTCGGCGAACGTTACCTCAGCACCTTGATGTTTCAAGATTTGACCCTAGAAACTGCAGGGGCGCGTTAAGGGGAGTGAGGGAGTGGGAACGCCAATGGGCTGACAGTTTAGGAACCCATGAAGAACGTCCATACCCCAGAAAGTTTGGACTGAAACTGCGAATAAAAAACATCCCCCATCCCCCCACCTCCCCATCTGTCAACTCACCCCCAACTGCAGCTTTAAAACTGCTGGGACACTAATTGCTGTCTCCAAACCTTGCACATCTCCCCAATTTGTCTCTTCATCCCACTGGATATCTTGAAAAAATTCGTCACTGAGGTGAGTACGGCTAAAGTTAGCACCGCTGAGGTTGACGTGGTTGAGGTTGGCGCCGCTGAGGTTGGCGCGGCTCAGGTTGGCGAAGTTGAGATTAGCACCACTGAGATCGGCACCGCTGAGATCGGCGCCGCTGAGGTTGGTGTCACTGAGATCAGCGCCGGTGAGGTCGGCACGGCCGAGGTTAGCACCACTAAGGTTGGCGCGACTGAGATCGGCGCCGCTGAAGTTAGCAGTACTACTAGGTTGGCGCGGTTAAGGTTGGCACGACTGAGATATGCACCACTGAGGCTAGCGCGACTCAGGTAGACGCCATTCAGGTCGGCGCCGCTGAGATTGGCACCACTGAGGTTTGCACTGCTGAGATCTGCACCTGTCAGGTCGGCGCGGTTGAGGTTGGCGACGCTGAGGTTTGCACGGTTAAGGTTTGCACGGCTGAGGTTTGCACCTGTCAAGTCGGCGTCACTGAGGTTGGCGCGGCTCAGGTTGGCGCTGCTGAGGTATGCGACGCTGAGATCTGCACCGCTGAGGTTGACGCTGCTGAGGAATTGTCCAACTACACTATTAAAGTTGCCTCGCTGCATACAATCACTATAATTAATGATGCGGATTAGTTGGTCTGAGCCAGAGAATTTTACTGTCGCTGAACGAGATGGATAGAAGATTTGTTGAAACTCATTTTTTTCTTCAGAATAGCGGTGCAATTCTAAGAGCAAAATCATCACATTCAACCCTGCATAAATATCCACCTGACGCTGAGTTAAACGAATTCCATGCTTTTGCAATTGCTGCGCTTTGATGAGTGGCAAAGTTATTGTCACAGCATCGATAAATTCTCCATTGCACCAGCGACTGTAGAAATATTGCAACCTTTGAAATAGTTGTACAGGTCGAAAATGCTGACTTTTTTTAAGCAATTCTAGCAGATATTCGACAATCTCCAGCGTTAAGCCTCCATAACCAAGCAAATCATAAATTTGCTCATCCATCTGCTTGGTTTCGAGATTAAATTCTCTACCTCTATTTCCTGGTTGTGTCCAGTCTTCAATATGTTCTTTGAGTTTATCAGCGCATAAAAATTCCCCAAAACTTTTATGATTAAACTCTACATAACCTTCTTTGCCATTAGCAGCTTGTTTGAAGTAAAAAGTAGCCAATGCTTGTCTTAAAGGATTTTCTTCTTGGCTATGTCTCGCTTTAGCAATTACAGTTTGAGCGGTTTTATGATCTTTCAGACGTTCTTCAATCATCGCCACTGCAGCAATTTGCCCACCAGATTGAATTATACATAATCCCGCTTCTTTGAAAATTTGCCGTAAATCTTCTATCTCTACTTCTGCTATTTCGCGATTGAGAGATGCTGGACGTTGTTTTGTGAGTACCCAATCTAATGATTTTTGATAAATCAGAATTTTCGCTTTAGTACCTTTGGCATCATTAAACATATCTACTGTAATTTCGCCATCTCGATGCATGGCTGCTAATAAATACAGTAGCAGGGGTTCTTGTGCTAATTGCCGCACTCGGTCTGGACAGTGTTTATTTTGCAAAAATTGCTGAAATTCTCCAGTTTTATCTACACCAATTAAATCTGACCATTTGCTCAACCACTGCTGTTGAATATCCTCATCCATCAGACTGAATTTCTACACGGTCTAAATTATCTGGCATCAGGCGTTCAATGCCTTGTAATGCCAGAGTGCGGCCAGTAATCAATACTTGATGTCCTTTTTCAGGATTCTGTTGACACCGTTCTTGAAATGCACCTATTTGCTTGAAGAAATCTTTTAAACCTTCACTAGTTTTGCGTTCTAATAGTAATTCATCAAACCCATCAAGCAAAAATAAAAACCGGGTGTTTTTATCATTTAACCAGCCGCGATCGCTTGTGGCAAAACTTCTATCTACTGCTGTTTTTAAAGTAGCTTCAAAGCTATTTTCAAATGTTTTGATATCCCGTAATTTAATCAAAATTGGCGTCCATACTGGATGCACATTCAAACTTACCCAAGCAGCAAACATCCGACAAAAGACGCTTTTACCCTTGCCTGGCCCTGCTTGGATAAACATGACTTGACGTTGCTTATTAGGGGTTTCGTCATAAATAATTTTTTCTGCCCAGGTCTTTAAATCAAAAGCCTCCCATTTTTCCTGACCATTGGCGTCTACTTCCCTGGCTTTTAGTGGGACATAAATATCTTTGAACGCAAATTTTTCTTCAAAAACCCTTTCTCGCGGTAATTGATTAATATAATCGTTTAAGTATTTATCTAAACTGTGGAATTTGTCTTCTTCTTGCAGCCAATTGCCGAAAGAGGGTTGAGGTAAATTCAGGATATCCGCTGACTTTATACAGGCTTGAATTATATAGCGATGGGTATTTTCAGCTATTCGTTGTGTCAAGCGATTAATAGAATTTTGACTAAATTTTGTCGCTTGCAATCTTAGGGATAAGACTTGATTAAATTCCTTGGCTAATTTAGATTCATGGAAACAGAAGATAACATCTTTTGCTGCTTGCTCATCTAATTCCAAATTACTGAGTTTTTGTAATTGCTTTTTGACTGCTTCGGTAATATTTAAATTAGCATCCCAGTTAACAGTGGGGTATAAAAATAAAATTTCTTGGACACTTTCTAAATAAGCAGCTTGGCTAATGATAAATACCCATGTTTCTAAAGCAGGATCTTGTTGAGTCATTTCCCGCGATAAGTTCAGCAAAGCGATACTAATTGGTAAAAACTCCAACCCTCTTCCCACTACCATTGTCAACGGCGAACAGAACACATCTAACAATGAAGATGAATTTCGCAACACCAATTTTAAGGCTTCTACACTTGCACCTTGTTCTTTAAAAGTTTTAGCCGTTTCTACAACCGCTTTACCACTCTCAATTGTGGTGTTCAGACTCTCTTCTACAGAGAATAAGTGCCGAAATTGCTTCCAGGTTTGTGATAAGTGCTTTTTCATGCGGCAAATTAGTAGAATTACTGATTATCAAGAGTGTAACGTCCAGTATATTCTTCATAGGCAGTAAGTAGCCATCATCAGATTTGCATGGGGCACTTGTACTGAGCGAAGTCGTTGGCGTAGCCTCTCGTAGAGAAGTATGGGGCATTGTGATTTTCCCCATCTCTCCAGCTTCCTCAATTCAGTCCTAACTGGTGCTTTAAGGCTTCTGGCACATTCACAGCTGTTTCTAAGCCGCGCACACCTTCCCATTCCTGTTCTTCATCCCAAGTCATTTTCTCTAGGTTGGCTTCGGTGAGATCGGCACCGCCGAGAATAGCGTGGCTCAGGTTGGTGTAGCTGAGATTGGCGCCGCTGAGATTGGCGCTGTTGAGGTTGGCGCTGTTGAGGTTGGCGCTGTTGAGGTTGCTACCACTGAGGTCAGTACCGTTGAGTATAGCGTTGCTCAGGTCAGCGCCGCTGAGGTCGGCATCATTAAGAATTACTCCAGTGAGGTCGGCCTGGTTGAGGGTAACGCCGGTCAGGTCTACGCCGCTCAGGTCGGCGCCTAAGAACATTGCGTTGTTGAGTTTGGCGTCGTTGAGTTTGGCGCCGTTCAGTTTGGCGTAACTGAGGTCTGCGGCAATGAGGATGGCTTTGCTGAGGTTGGTACTAAAGAGAATTGTGTCGCTGAGGTTGGTGCCGTTGAGGATAGCATTACTGAGGTCGGCACCACTGAGATCGGCACGGCAGAGGTCTGCATGGCTCAGGTTGACATCGCTGAGGTTCGCCTCGCTGAGGTTGGCGCCAAAGAGGACAGCACCGCTGAGGTTGGCAGCGCTGAGGTTCGCATCCCTAAGGTTGGCGCTGTTGAGGTCGGCGCCAAAGAGGACAGCACCGCTGAGGTTGGCGCTGCTGAGATCGGTATCTCTGAGATTGGCGCGACTGAGATCTGCACCGCTGAGGTTGGCACCGCTGAAGTTAGCGCTGCTGAGGTCTGCACAACTGAGGTTGGCACCGCTAAAGTTAGCACCACTGAGGTTGGCATCACCAAAGTTAACACTTGTGAGGTTAGCACCTGTGAGGTTGGCACCTGTAAGGTTGGCATCTCCTAGGTAGGCACAACTGAGGTCGGCATCGCTAAAGTTAGCACCTGTGAGGTTCGCATCTCCTAGATAAGTACCTCGAAAGTTACCGCCTCTGAGAAATTCTCCCACTATGCTACTAAAATTGCCAATTTCAATGGCATCCGTGTAGTTGATGATTCGTAGCAATTGGGATGTAAAAAAGTTTTCTGTATCTGGTAGAGTAGAGGGATAGAAGGTAATTTGTTGTTTAAGTTCCTCTCGCTGTTGGGCGTAGCGATGTAACTCTAATAGTAAAATTAGTACATTAATCCTGTATATATATCTATCTGCCTCAATCCGACAGCAACATTTTGTGCTATCATATTCATCATTTTTTTCTGAGGTAAGTTATCACTAGGTGCAGCATCAATAAATTCTCCACGACACCAGCGGCGATAAAAATCTTCTAGGCGCTGAAATAGCAAGACTGGGCAAAATTTTTTACCAGTAATCAACAAGTCCATGACTTGTTGACTATTTCTGGTGTCAGCGCACGATTGCCCAATACATCATAAATTTCCTCATGCAGTTTTCTCTCCTCGATATTAAATGTCAAGCTAGTCCCTGCTTTTGTCCATTCTTCCAGGCTTTTTTGCAGTTCTGGCGCTAATAATGAGTTCTGCAAATCATGTTGAGAATATCTCACACTTTTATCTAGGTCTTGAATCATATTTCCTAGAGACAATACCGCTGCGGTTTCCAGAGACTTTGTTTCTGGGTTTTCTGGTAACCATACACCGCTGACATAATTTCTTAAATGCTTCCAGACATGAAGAAAATGCGACATTTTTTTGTATCCGTGGTTACTAACAGATTACTGATTTTTTTTACCTAATCTCAGGCTTTTGTTTCTCTCTTTACTTTTTAACTCGATTAATTCAAGGTATTAAATATGACAAATATGCAAGAATGATATCTTGCTTCTTTCTGAATGGCATGAGCCTATTTCCCGTGAGAACTGAAAATGTCAGATTGAAAAGTTTTTCATTTTCCAGTAAACTCGTCTATTTTGCCTTACTTGTTATACTTACTTACCAGCATCATTACTCAACTTATGTCCAAATCATACGTACATTTTGCTACAAACACAATTGTTAGCAAAAATACTACAGTAAAAATGTCACGCCCAACTCAAAATAGTGATAATAACTTAATAGATGATTTTTATGCCTGATATCAAGCAGTTAAGCAGGTTTTCCAGTGGTCTGATTTAACCAGAGTCAAGAGTTGAACAGAAGCGATGGGGTTCTTTGGTCTCTAAACATCGAGCAAGTGCTGTCATTGATCAGAGTTTTAACTTAGTTTACGTTTCGTGACATAGTTATGCTTATTCCTAGCGAATTACTTAGATTGTGATCAGGGGTTAATCTTATGAATCGTTTAAGTTTTTATTTAATTTTGTTACATAGTTTGTTTTTTGGTATAGCCAGCGCTACCGCCAAAACCCTGCCTATTAATGGGGTAAATACTGAGTACGCACCTACTCAAAAAGCAAATATGGTTGGTGCAAGTACAAGTATTGAGGGTTCTTTTGATAAGTCTGCCAGTCGCCTTACCACCCTACCAAAGGCAAAGAAGCTTGATAGTATGCAGCTGGCAACTTCACAAGTGTGGGTAATTAATCAAAATCAACAGGTAGAGCGCCAACCTTTTCAATGGGAGGTTCTGGAACCTCAGCAAGCAGGAAGGCAACCATTTTTACAAGCGGGAAAACTGCCCAAGAAGCCTAATGTGAATGCCAAACCAGGGAAAAAGGATGAGATGGAGCCATTTAATGAAGTAACTAAAGATACAGAAAAACTAGAGGGACTATTTACCCTTTATCGCCAGAAACAGAAGAATAAAATTTATTTAGAAATTAAGCCAGAACAACTGAACAAAAATTACCTAGCGACATCTACCTTGGAATCTGGGATTGGCGAACGGGGTATTTACAGCGGTATGCCTTTGCAGGATTTTTTATTTTATTTCAAACGTGTAGATAATAACTTAAATTTTATTGTCCGCAATGTTAATTTTCGTGCCCGTGAAGGAGATCCACAAGTGCGATCGCTAGCCAGATCGTTTAGTGACTCTGTTCTCTATACAATTCCGATTAAAAGCATTAATACGGAACGAAAAACGCTTCTCATTGACTTGGGTGATTTGCTACTGACAGATTTAGCTGGCTTATCTTTGAGTTTAGGAATTCCCGGAAATACAGATCAGTCCTATTTTGGCACTGCGAAAGTATTTCCCGAAAACTTGGAAATTGAGTCAGTCTTAAATTTTGTCAGTGGTAGTGGCGCTCGTGATAATGCAGTACAGAATTTTGAGTCATTAGCTGATAGTCGTGGGTTTACTCTGCGGGTTCACTATAGTCTTTCCCAACTCCCACAAAATAATTATCACCCGCGTTTGGCAGATGAACGCATCGGCTATTTTATCACCGCTTACCAAGATTTATCCCAAGACGATCACGGCGATCCGTTTGTCCGCTATATCAATCGCTGGAATTTGGAAAAACAAGACCCCACAGCCGCAATTTCTCCCCCCAAAAAACCGATTGTCTTCTGGATTGATAACGCTGTCCCCTATGAGTACCGCGATGCGATTAAAGAAGGGGTTTTGATGTGGAACAAAGCATTTTTGCAGGCGGGATTTAAAGATGCAGTTGAAGTGCGCCAAATGCCAGATAATGCCGATTGGGACCCGGCAGATATTCGCTACAATACCATTCGCTGGATTAACACCATCGATGGATTTTTTGCTAGGGGATCATCCCGCGTTAACCCTTTGACTGGGGAAATTTTGGACGCCAGTATTTTGGTAGATGGTAGCTTTGTACGTGTCCTCAAAAATGACTATCGTCAACTTGTCCAACCCAACCAAATCAAAACTCCCACGTCTTTATCAACGTTGATGCAAAGTGATATGCTTTGCGCTAATGGTTTACCGACAAAAGCAAATAGTAATTCCCAACCACAGCAATCACAGGGATTATTAAGAAATTTATCGAAACTGGCAGGTGAAAATGATTTGTGCTATGGCATGGAAGCCGCAAACCAGTTTGTCTTGGGTTCAATGGCGATCGCACTATTGCAAGACACCGCACCCACTCAAGACCAATTAAAAGAGTATATCCATGAACAATTACGTTTAATTATTGCTCACGAAGTGGGGCATACCCTTGGTTTACGGCACAACTTCCGTGGTAGCACCTTGTTAGCACCAGAGGAGATGAACAATAAGGCTATCACCAGCACCAAAGGTCTAACAACTTCGGTAATGGATTACATTCCCCCAAATATCGCCCCCCAAGGAACAACCCAGGGAGATTATTTTCCCAGTATGGTGGGACCATATGATGACTGGGCGATTCAATACGGCTATACAGCAATTCAGGCGACAACTCCCCTAGGAGAAAAGCCTGTTTTGGAGAAAATTGCGGCAAAATCTGAGCAGCCTGAGTTGAGTTATTCTACCGATGAGGATAGGTATGACCTTGACCCAACTTCTAATGCTTGGGACAATAGTAATAATGTGCTAGTTTATTCCCAATGGCAGCTAGATAATTCTCGTGTGATGTGGGATCGTCTGAACAAACGTTACCCAATAAAAGGAGAGAGTTACAGCGATTTGAGCAATCGATTTAGTACTGTCTTAGGTAACTATTTCCAAAATATTTTTTATACAACAAAATATATTGGGGGTCAGTCTTTTTATCGACTTGGTGACAGCGAAACATCATCCAGTAATCGTCAACATCGATTACCATTTCAACCAGTACCTGTAGAACAACAACGACTTGCTTTACAGACACTGCAAAAGTATGTATTTGCTGAAGATGCACTGAACTTTTCACCAGAACTACTGAATAAATTAGCACCTTCGCGGTGGTACCATTGGGGTAGTTCTCCACAGGTGGGACGTTTAGATTATCCCATTCATGACTTGGTGTTGTTCCTCCAGAGTGCCGTATTGCTAGATTTACTCTCAAGCGATCGCCTCTCCCGTCTCAAGGACATTGAACTCAAAAGTCAACCAGAAAAATCACTAACTTTGCCAGAGCTATTTGATACATTGCAAAATGGCATCTGGACAGAAGTGCTAAAACCTAAAAGCAAATCTTTGAAAATTTCCAGCCTGCGACGAGGTTTACAGCGACAATATCTGACTATTTTGACAGCTATGGTGTTACGGAAAGAACAGGTTCCAGAAGATGCGCGGACTTTAGCTTGGTATAAATTACGGCAATTACGCGACAAACTAGGAGCAGTGAGTTCAGACGATGAATATACCAAAGCGCACTTACTAGAAACACGCGATCGCATTGAAAAAACCTTAAATGCGCCACTGCAGGGGAATTAAAATGAGATGGGGCATGGGGCATTGGGAATTGCACTCCCCCACTCCCCAGTTCCCAGCGTCTAACTACTTAACGCCTTTAAGAACCGTTGCAAACTCTTAAACACACTGGGCTTTTTCAGTGGCGCTGCGTCTGTTGCGGTTTGCGGTTGTCCTTTCATCAAAATTAAATCTAGTTCCTCACCAGAGGGATTTTTAGGTAATTCAACAATTTTTTGATACTTACCATCTGTTTCCACCCACACTTGCCACAATCCTGGATAGCAGCGAAACACCGCAGTTTGATCATCGACGGGGCGTAAGTAGTAACATGGTTCAATTGTGCTAATAAAACGCTGGCGGACTTGCCTAGCTGCATAACCAATACCCACAATCCCAGAATCTTCTAAACGGGGATTTAACAGAACCATAGGGCGATCGCCAATTGTTGTACATAGCTTTTCCAATTGGGGTACTTCTACGGAAGTAGGAGTAATAAACAGAAAAATTTCATCCTCTGGCTCAATTTTTGACTGTAGAGAAGCAGCTCTTCCCGTACCGATATCTAAAATTGTAAATGGTGCCTCTGCCCAATCGCGACGAGCGAGGGCAGCCGCACCAGCATCAGCAAAGAAAACCTTCAAACGGGAATCGTATTCCGCAAACAGGGGCAAAAATTGCTCTGCTACTGGCATAATTTTGAGTTCGGGAAACAAAAACTCAACCTGTAGCCGCTTCACGCCATCTGCTAGGGCTGCTTGGGTAGCTATTTGAGATTGGGCGATCGCTTCTTCAAGACTTTTCGGAAGTTCGGACATAATCTGTATCGTGCTGTCGTGTCTACTTCCATTGTTTCAGCATTGGCTCTCTAATTTTATAACTATTACTCTGTCTCATTAATTTTGAGGGGTATGTAGTAAGCACTTTAGTGCTTTAATGAGCGATTTATCGCTCACTACGTAACCATCAAAACTAATGACATAGACTACTAGTAGTCCGCTTTCACGACAATGCTAGGTTGGTGGTGGTGATAATTTTTTTGTAGTGTTTGCGTAGTGTTCGCGTAGCGTCCCTCATAAAACGCAGAGAGGACTTCAATCCTCAAGAAGACGAGGACTAAAGTCCTCACTACAAACCAAACATTGTTAGTGTGGCGGACTACTAGTGTATTAACATAGATGATACAGGAATCTGGTTTTATTTTTGAAAAAATCTAAGTATCTGATGGAGAACAACTTAACTTCATAATCCCCATGTTGGTGAGATTTTAAAGTATGAATTTTTAGAAGAATTAGATATAAGCGAAAATACTTTAGCTGGGACTCTTGGCGTACCTTATTCTAGTATTCAGGGAATTATTGCAGGTCAACGTCCCATGACTGCGGATATGGATTTGCGTCTTTGTCGATATTTTAGACTAACGGATGGGTATTTTTTGAGATTACAAAATGCCTATGACTTAATGGAAGCCAAAAGAAGTTTAGGCGATATCTTAAATCAAATTATTCCTTTGACAATTGACAACTAACTAACAACTAATTCTACAGGTGTCAACCTTTGTAAAACCTGTTTCAATACCATCGCCGTCCAATCCACATCTGCTGCGGTAGTATCGCGCCCCAGTGTCATGCGAATTCCACCCAAAGCTGCTTTTTGGGAATAGCCCATTGCTAACAGTATGGGACTAGGGCTAAGTTTACCACTGTGACAGGCAGAACCGGCGCTGATGGCAATACCAGCGAGGTTTAATTGTCGCACCAAGGTTTTACCGCTGAGTTTTTCCCCATCGGCATATTCTAGACAGAAACTGACATGGTGGGGTAAGCGGCGATCGCGATCGCCTGTGGGGATTAAACCAGGAATATCGGCTAATTGAGCAAACAAGCGATCGCGTAACTCAATTAACCGGGGTGTTTCTGTCGCTAATTCTTGGGCTGCTAGTTCTGCTGCGACTCCAAAACCAGCGATCGCGGGTGTGGCTTGGGTACCAGAACGCAATCCCCTTTCTTGTCCTCCCCCACCCAGTAGGGGAAATAACTCTACACCAGGACGCACATACAACGCCCCAGCCCCTTGGGGTCCATATAATTTGTGACTGGATAAACTCAGTAAATCAACAGGCAATTTTTCCACATCAATGGGTAAACGTCCCACAACTTGCACTGCATCTGTATGAAATAAAGAACTATGCGTCTGTGCAATATTACTGAGTTCAGCAATTGGTTGTACTGTCCCGATTTCACTTTGACCGTAAATGACAGACACCAAAACGGTGTTATGTCGCAATGCGGCTTTTAAATCTAACGGATTGATTATACCGTTAGCATCCACCCCTAGGCGCGTCACATCCCAACCCCATGTCTGTAGCAATTGCGCTGGTTCGGAAATCGCTGAATGCTCAATACTAGAAATAATTATATGTTGCGGCACATGGTATAATCTGGCTACGCCCATAATGGCCAGATTGTTTGCCTCAGTGCCACCAGAAGTAAAGATAATTGATTCTGGAATCGGGGCGTTAATTAGTCCAGCCACTTGGATTCTGGCTTGTTCCACGATTATTGCTGCCCGTTCTCCCCATGCATGTAAACTAGAAGGATTGCCCCACTGTTGAGTCAGGACTGCTTGCATAGCTGCGATCGCTTCTGGACGCGGCGGAGTAGTAGCGCTGTAATCTAGATATATTTGCATATAACCAATAATAGGGGGAACACAAGCTAGGAACGGGCAACTGAAGTTAACAAATCATGACAAAACCTGGGTATTTTTGCCTATCAGGGTAGATATTTTGCCTCGGTTGTACAGCTATTTTACTGACAGCAATTTTAAGTTAATGGAACCACATATATGTTAGGGAACAGTGCTGTACCTCTAATCTGTGGTCTATTTACCTAAAGACTGCTGTAATTAACCACGGGTGATTTTGGGAATTATATATATGTAAACCCCCAATCTACTTGTAGCAGATTACTGTGCAACTTTTTCCTAGCCTGAAGTATTTTTGTTATATCTTTTTACTGATATTTACCACCGTTGCTTGTCAACGAGTCGAGTCTGACAATGTCCGTCTCGCACCTCTACCGCAAGATCCGTTAGTCCAAGCTTATTTTAACCATTTACAGTCCTCAGAATACAAGGAAATTTACCGCCAAAAAACTCGCCTTGGGGATGATTTAGAAAAACAGATTGTGAATGCTATTTCCCAAGCTAAATCTACAGTAGATGTGGCTGTGCAAGAATTGCGCTTACCAAAAATTGCTGAAGCACTCATAAATAGACAAAAAGCTGGGGTGAAGGTGAGAGTCATCTTAGAAAATACCTATAGTCGCCCTTGGAGTAGTTTGACAACCGCTGAAGTAAGTAAGTTAGCAAAAAGGGAACGGGAACGCTATAACGAATTTCGTCAATTTGTAGACATTAATCAAGATAATCAACTCAGCCCAGAGGAAATTAATCAACGGGATGGGTTAGCGATGATCCAAAATGCTCAAATTCCTTGGTTAGATGATACAGCCGATGGCTCAAAAGGTAGCAGTTTAATGCATCATAAATTTGTGATTGTAGATAATCGCATTGTGATTATAACTTCTGCTAATTTTACTTTGAGCGATACTTCAGGCGATTTTACCAATGCTCGCAGTTTAGGCAATGCCAACAATTTATTGCAGATTAATAGCCCAGAATTAGCTACTTTATTTACACAAGAGTTTAACATCATGTGGGGTGATGGACCTGCGGGTCAACCAGATAGTTTATTTGGTGTGAAAAAACCGCTGCGATCGCCAAAAACAATTACTGTAGGTGAAACTAAAATTACCGTGCAGTTTTCGCCTAGTTTGCCAACTCAATCTTGGAGTGAAAGTAGTAATGGTTTAATTGGTAAAACTTTAGCATCAGCAACCAAATCTATCGATATGGCGTTGTTTGTATTTTCTGAACAGCGTCTGGCGAATATTTTAGAAACTCGCCATCAACAAAATGTACAAATCCGCGCTTTAATTGAACCACAATTCGCTTATCGTCCCTATAGCGAAGCTTTGGATATGATGGGGTTTGCTCTGAGTAATAAATGTAAATATGAAGCCGATAATCATCCTTGGAAAAATCCCATTACCACTGTAGGCGTTCCTACCCTACCCAAAGGCGATTTATTGCATCACAAATTTGCTGTAGTTGATAATCATACAGTAATTACTGGTTCCCATAATTGGTCAGCATCTGCTAATCATAGTAATGACGAAACCTTAATAGTAATTCAAAGCCCTACAGTTACAGCCCATTATATGCGAGAATTTGCACGTCTTTATCAGAAAATAAAACCTGGTTTACCGCCTGCAATTCAAGCGAAAATTAAATTACAACAAAAACAATGCCTATAAAACCAGCCCTTTCAAGATGAGTAAAAATTTTGATTCTGCTCAAAAAAATCCCTGTTTAATTAGCGTTTTCCAGTCTAAGTAGAACGGCGTGAATAATTCAAGGTTTGTAGTGGGGACTTTAGTCCTCTCTTAAGGGCTAGAGCCGCTTACTACAAGCCAATTAAATTAAATTTAACATTACTTTTAGTGAGGTATATCATAGCCCCCTCCTCGCTTGCGGGGAGGGGGTTGGGGGGTGGGGTTCTTGTATCTCACTCAACAGAGAACCGCTATATTTACTTGGCTACTTCAAACCTAAAAAATGTAACACAACATATAACGCCCCTGCGTATGTTGCCGAACCAAGCAAGATACAAACTGGTAGTGTCAACACCCATGCTAGTAGTAGATTTCTGAGGGTATCTGTTTGCAAGCCAGAACGATTTGCTGCCATTGTACCAGCCACACCAGACGATAAAACGTGAGTAGTGCTAACTGGTAAACCAAAGTAATCCGCAGCGCCAATAGTAGCCATTGCTACTAATTCGGCTGAAGCACCTTGAGCGTAGGTGAGGTGATCTTTGCCAATTTTTTCACCCACTGTGACAACAATACGCTCCCAACCAATCATAGTACCTAGTCCTAGTGCAAAAGCAACAGCAATTTTCACCCAGTTAGGAATGAATTTGGTGACTTTATCTAACTGTGTTTTGTAATCAGTAAAGAGTTTTTTCTGCTGAGGATCAGAAAACTTTTTCTGTTTGTCCAGTTTGCTAATTGTTCCAGCAACGAGGTACATATCAGTTCTCAAAGAAGCTCGATCGCTTTTAGAAAGATCCTTGAAACTGTTTTTTCCCGTCAGCTTAGTGGCGATAGCACGACTTTCGTTAGCCAAAGCGGGAAAGGTTTTGTCTTCGACTTTACCAGTGGGCTTGAGAAATTTGGAGAGTTCTGTATTCGCGTCTAGATCACTTATAGATACTCCTGGTGCTTTTTGTTCCAATACTGGAATTACAGAATTAGATGTGGCTATTAACTGAGAAATAGACGATGCATCAGTGTTGATATTAAGTGCAAAAGCTCCTGGAAGAATCCCCACGAGAATGAGCATAATTAGTCCCATTCCTTTTTGCCCATCATTAGAACCATGAGCGAAACTCACACCAGTGCATGTTAACATTAACAAAGCCCGAATCCATAAAGGTGGTGCTGTATTTGCTTCAGGCGCACGGTATAATTCTGGTCGTTGAATCAACACTTTTGCTAATATTAATAGCAAGGCTGCACAGGTGAAACCAATGATTGGTGAAACTAACAGAGATGTAAAAACTTCCTGCACTTTTCCCCAGTTTACACCTTCACCAAAAACATGTCCTGGTGATAACAAAGAATTAGCTAAACCAACACCCATAATTGAGCCAATCAGCGTATGGGAACTGGATGCAGGTAAGCCCAAATACCATGTTCCTAAGTTCCAGATAATGGCAGAAATTAGTAGAGCAAAAACCATTGCAAAACCTGCACTTGAGCCAACATCTATCACTAATTCCACAGGAAGCAATGCTACAATTCCAAAAGCAACCGCTCCTGATGATGTTAGTACGCCAATTAAGTTCCAACAGCCAGACCAAATAACAGCATAGTTAGGTTTGAGTGTGTGCGTATAGATGACTGTGGCGACAGCATTTGCTGTATCATGAAAACCGTTAACAAATTCAAAGCCCAATGCCAATCCTAGCGCCAAAAGTAGAAAAAAACCAGTGCTTAGGGTTAATGTATCTCCAAAAAACTCCATTCAAAACTCCTCACCAATGATGAATGTACGGTATTTAGTCCAGACAGGTGTAACAAAACTGATCCTGACAAAAACGCACTCACGTTCACCGCAGGGCTGCATCAATAACAATTGACAAATGACTACCCTGACCAGTATGGTTGATTTGCTCCGACCTACTTCAAGAGATTAGTTCGATTTTCTGTTAGGCAATTTTCTGGTAGAATAAAGTTTTAATTGACAATTTTTCAGTTCAAACTTTATTCTTGAAAAAACCAAGCTCTCCTCTGTTAGTTTGACGGAAGAGGGTTAAGATTTGGTAATGTTAAGGTAGAAAAAAGTTTATGTTTTAGTTTAGCTTAAACAGCAAAAACCCCCACGTCTCACTCTTAGGAGCGTGGGATGAATTGCGAGTGAGGTGACGACAGTTCTCCGACCAACGCCGTAGGAAAGGGAGGAGAACATGGAGGAAACGAACAATTTCTTATTCTTCCGGCGAATTTTGATTCTCAATATATTCTTTAAGCTTTGAGATTGTCACTCCGCCACAACTAGCCACAAAATAAGATCCGTTCCAAAATACATCTTTCCAGAAGAACTTTTCTAGATGTTCTGCATATTCTTGACGTAATTTGCGCGAAGTTACTGATTTGACGTTATTTACCAATTTACTAAGTTGCAAATCTGGGTAGTACTGAAACAGTAGGTGTACATGATCCTCTTCTCCGTTGAACTCCACTAACTTGCAATCCCACTTTTCGAGCAAGTTAACCAAGATATCCTCTAGTCGCTTCAACATTTCTAGGGTAAAAGCTTTGCGTCTATATTTGGTGGTCAAAACTAAGTGAGCTTTTAAGTCGCTCACTGATCTACCTTTCGAGACAAAATCATTTTTCATCAAAAATAAAGAGCATTATGGTATGATTAAGTGTAGTCTTAAATCATAACACCTATTCAGTTATTAGGATGAAAGTAACCTACCAGTACCGACTAGAGCCAGAATCAAATCAGAAACTAATTCTTAACGAATGGCTGAGAATTTGTCGGTACTGGTATAACCGCCAATTGGGTGAACGCTTCTCTTGGTGGGAAAACAACCGCCATGCTGTAAATAGTTGTCCAATCTTTGTAACCAGACTCCCTGGGTTACTAGACCGACCTAACTACTACAGTCAGAAGCTCCAGTTACCAGCCATCAAAAAAGACTTGAGCATTGTGCAATGGTCGGGCGAGTTACTTGATTTCAAAAGCGTAGATTCAACCGTTCTACAGGATGTTTGCAAGCGAGTTGATAAAGCTTTTGGCTTTTGTGATTGGAGATTCTAGTGGTAATCGTTCTGGAAAACGACGGTTCAAAACTGAGGCTAGTTTCAAAACCATGACGTTTGCAACGGCTAATAATGAATGGATAAAGTTAAAACGGATAAACTGGTTATATATTCGTTTGCCCAAATTAGGGATGTTTAAGGTTCGGATGCACCGTCATATACCTGACGGATTTAGCCTTAAACAAATTAGCGTTACTAGAAAAGCTGATGGCTGGTACATCCAGATGGTATTGTCAGATATATCTGTACCAAATCAAAGCACCGAGTTTATCCCCAATTGGAACAACTCAATGGGGATTGATGCTGTGTTGCAAGGTGATGATTATCTTGCAACTTCGGAGGGTGAAAAACTCCCGTCTTTAAAGCCATTACGCAAGAATCAAGCCAAGCTAGACCGCATTTCCATCAAGCGAAATAGACGCAAGCGCGGATCTAAACCTCGGCGTAAGTTAGCGAAACGTGAAGCTAAACAGCATCAAAAAATTGCCAGAAGTCGTAAAGATTTCCAGTACAAAACTGCTCACAAGCTTGTCAGAACTGGAAAGAAGTTTTTCTTCTACGAGGACTTAAACCTCAAAGGGTTAACCCGACGTAATAAAACCAAACAGGATGAGAATGGAAATTATCTTCCCAATGGACAATCTGCTAAGTCAGGACTGAATAAGTGTTTTCTATTGCTGTTTTTGAAAAATTTTTCAGATATCTACAGTGCATAGACTGACAAAGCTGGTGCTAATGCAATTTCAAAGAATCCACAATATACTTCAATGATTCCCACTTACCGCAATAAAACTATTTTTACTGATTCAGCATCAGAGAATATTGGGATGAGAAAAATACTTTGATGGTTGACCGCGACATTAATGCAGCAGTCAACTTGAAAAGACTAGGGTTGGGCATTTTCCCTAGTATAAAACGCCGTAGTGGGAAGATAGACATAGTTGGAACTATGGACGATAGTACCACGAAGGAAATCCTTCATACCCTTCATCGGGCTGTTGGAAGCCTACACTTACCGCTTGCGGAAGTGTAGGAGATGTCACTGAGATAACAGTCAAAAACCTCCCGACTTTAGCCGGAAGGTTCTAATCTGTTCTGATTAAGTACAGGATTACACAAGTTTGTAACGAAATGAAAATAAAGTCTATCGTTCGTAGTTGCGCTTGGCTTTCGCCACGCTGCGCGAATAGCGCTAAAGCGCAACTACGAACCTAAAATCGTGGCTAATTTAGGGTGTAGCCATTCAAGACACTGCTGACTGGGCTTCTTGGTAAATTATTTCCTGAAACTGAATCATATCCTTTTGCGGATCAGAGAAGCCCACTTTTACTAATAAATGTTCACCTAACTTGACAGATCGTTTAAAAGACATTGGTAACTGTAAGCCCAAATCTTCTAAAAGAATTAGTGCTAAGTTGCTGTCTTCACGGAGCCACATTAAGACTGTAACGTCCCAAATTTGCTCTGGATGACGGCGCAAATATTCTAGTGCATAATATCTATTAGTTTGCCGTTCTACCATTGTCAGTTCTTGGGTGGTACTGATGACGGTCATCATTACTTCTTTGAGTTGTTCTGCTGAAAAAGGTAGAACTTCGCCGCGCAAATGGGCTTTTAATTGAAAGTGCGTAAGTAAGTCGCTGTAGCGCCGGATGGGAGATGTCGCCTGGGTGTACGTATTTAAACCTAGACCCGCATGACGCACAGGAGTGATGCTCATTTCACTTTTTGGCATACAACGACGCATGGCGCAAGCGCGGACGAATCCTGCTGGTAGCTGGAGTAATTCTTCTTCTGGGGGTAATTCTGGCTGTGGTTGGCCACGAAAAGGTAGGGGGATGTTATGTGCTTGACCGTAACGCGCCGCGACTTCACCAGCGAGAATCATCATTTCGGCTACCAGTTGCCGGGATTGGGAATCATCTAAAATATCAATGCTGATATCGTCGCCTTTGACTTTGATCATCGCTTCTGGCATATTGATGCTGATTGCACCTTGGGCATAGCGCCAAGCTTTGCGCTTGTGTGCCCAATTAGCGATCGCTTCAATTTCTGGTTCTGCTTCTGGGCTTAATTCCAACATCTCGTCTACATCTTCGTAGGTAAGGCGATAAGTTGGCTTAATCAAGCTGGGATGAATGCTATATTTTTCTACTGCCCCAGTTTGATCTAAAATAATCCCAAAGCTGAGGGCATAACAAACTTTACCTTGTAACAGGCTCATTGGTCCTGTTGCCAATACTTCGGGGAACATAGGAATCATTCCCGTCGGCAAATAAACTGTACTACCACGCTTTCTAGCTTCTAGATCTAGGTCATCTTCCGGTACTAATAACCGGGTGGGATCAGCTATATGCACCCACACACGCTCCCGTGTATCCGGGAGTAATTCCCAACTTATACCATCGTCGATTTCGGTGGTACTTTCATCATCAATTGTATACACCTTCAGGTGTGTCAGATCCAGGCGGTCTGCATCTGGGTCAGATGGTGGGAAATCCAAACGCTGTTGCGCCACTTCTAATACCTTACTAGGAAATTGAACCGGAATTGACGAACGCCGCAGGAATAAGTTTTCATGCGGACTCCACCAACCCAAGTCTACTAACAGTTGTAAGGCTCCTTGGGGAGTTGCAGAGCGTCCCAGGATTGTCATAGTTTCTAATACTGGGGCTGGGGGAGGATATGCGCGAGATAGAGTGTCATAATTTACTCCCATTCGCACAATATCTGCTAGTAGGGCTGCGTATTTTTCCAGTCCTTCTAACCGCTGGCGATCGTGCCTTTGCCATTCTACAGCTTCACCCTTAAGCGCCTGTTCAACGCGAGTTAAAAATTCCTGCTGTCCCCTAGCTTTTTGCGCCTCTACTTCTAATTGGTGTTTACGTTCTGCTACTTGAGCTACAGTACGCGGTTCGTAAGCGTCTGCTTTTTGCTTAAAATAGAGTTTGTCCTCTGACAACAAACAATGAGCGGCGTAACAATGAGCTGGGTTTGATTCAGAAAATAGCAGATTGGCCATTTGCGATGGGGTGACAGTTTCCCCATCTTCAACCAGTAATTCCCAAGCCACTTCCAAGCTAGATGGATCTAAATATGGCTTGACTTGCTCTAGAAAGCCGACAATCTCAGAGGACTTGTAAGTTTGTCCGTTGACTGTATAGGTAATTTGTCTAGGCGCGAGGCTGTGGGATTGACTGCGTTCGTCTACCACAAACCAACGGGTTTTTCCGTCAGGACGATCTACCACTCCCAGACGGCGCTCGCCTTGAACCCTAAATTCAACTAGCGTCCCCTTCTCCACAATCCTCGCAATTATTTAGTGAACAGTTTAAATAGTTAAAAGTTAGGAGTTAAGAATTACGAGTTTTGAAGTTAGGAGTTAGGAGTTAGGAATTTTTCAGTCTCAACTCATCACTCATCACTCATTACTCATAACTCATGACTCTTTTTAGCCTTCGGCATTGATGAATGGCAATAAAGCCACAATCCGCGATCGCTTAATTGCTAATGTCAAATCTCGCTGTTGCTGAGATGTTAGCCCAGTGATCCGCCGTGGTAGGATCTTACCCCGTTCGGTGATAAACTTCCGCAACAAATCAACATCTTTATAATCTATTGGTTCTCCCGGCTTAATCGGAGACAACCGCCGACGAAAATAACTCATCTTTACTTGATTTCCTTGTGAACTGTATGTGTGTTGCAATGAGGACAGAACTTTTTCAGTTCTAATCGGCCAGTGGTGTTCCGCCGATTTTTGGTTGAGGTATACCGAGAAACACCAGGGGTACGCTTGTTAGCGTTAGTACGACACTCGGTACATTCTAGTGTCACTATTATCCGAGCGCCTTTGCTTTTAGCCATAGTCTTACAAACCGTAAAGCCTGAAGAGAATTAACACAAATGACTATCTTCTCACATTCTGCCGCACAGTTTCAAGTATTCGCTTGATTTTTATATCCAGCGAATAACCACGACGCGACGAAACTATGATAGTTCCAGAATAGCGGTCATGCAAAGCCTGACGCAACTGGGTATCATAAAAAGCTGCTCCACAGTCAATTGCTAAGGGCAGTGTTAGAAGTATAGCAGTGGGATTGGCGATTATGTTTCTTAAACCAATTGAAATCAACAGCGCACCCGCACCAATTATCGCTTCCCGCTTCACCAAGGCTGGTAATCTGGGAATTCTGCCGATGATTTCCCCATCTTCCACGTCCAGCGCCTTTAAATCAAAAGCCCAACGTCCTAAACTCTGCCCTTGATTGTTATACACCACTAGCACCCGCAAAACTAGCCAGGCGATGATAAAAACCAGAATTTGAATAAATTGAATACCAATATCACCATTACCTACAAGAGAACTAATTAACCAGACACCAAGGAAATCTAGCGTTAAAGCCATACCTCGTCGCCCAATCTCAGCCTTGGGATAGTGTTTTTGGCGGAATTTTTCGATAGCCATACAAAATAAGTATTTTTATTTAGGGGTTTTGTCAATTAATCATTTCGCCTATCTTTAATATTAAGCTGAGGGCTGAGGTGCTGGACTGGAAACACAGAAAAAAATCAACTCAAGATCAAACAGGATGACTAATGAATGAGTAGGTAAGGTCACATGAAGTTAATTTATTGAAATAACCTCGTAGTGAGGACTTTAGTCCTCAAAACAGGACTAAAGTCCTTACTACAAATCTTTAATTATTTACGCTATCCTACTTAGTTAAGCAGTTCTGTTTTTCTTGCTGCTATTATTAGCCATAGAACAAAGATGTCATACAGCGATTTTAAAACTATTGATAAAGCAATTAATGACTTGAATATTACTCTTGAGGAAAGCCATAATCTATTTTCTCAAATTGCTCCAGTTAAACCATCTCAACGATTGCTCGAAACTCTAGAAGAAACCTTGGAATTAGCTACTAATATTAGCACTGAAAAGGCTAGGTCGGAACTAATCATAACTCCGATTCTTCTAGAAATTAGAAGAAAATTTCAGTACAAAATTGGTTATTTTTCAGGAATTGCATTTAACGTAGATGAAAGTCGAGGACTTAATGGTATATGTGATTTTCTTCTGAGCGCTGCTGACAATCAGTTATTAATTACTGCGCCAGTCGTCGCCATAGTTGAAGCCAAAGATAATGATATCAAATTGGGTTTAGGACAATGCGTGGCTGAAATGGTGGCAGCGCAAGTATTTAACGAACGCAAAGGACAATCACGGACAATATATGGCGTAGTATCAACTGGGATATTGTGGAAATTTTTGATGCTGGAAGCACAAACCATAAAAATTGACAGGACTGAATATTTTATTACACAAATCGAGCAAATTATCGGAATTTTATCTGAACCTTTTAGTCAAATGTTAGTTGATTAAGTTGAGATGTAATAGTATACAGCATTTCCGGCTGTTATGACGTACAGGAACCCCACCCCCAACCCCCTCCCCGCAAGCGAGGAGGGGGCTATCATGTACCTCATATGATTAGGAAATGCTATAATCAGGAAGATAAGTAGGTAAGCATAAAAAACGAAACTATAGCAGTCATATTTGATTTCTGAAAAAATATCCGTATCTGTAGGGTGGGCATTGCCCACCCTACATGGTTGTTCAAAAATCAAATAGGAGTCCTATATATAAATAAAATAAGATTAGCCAATCGCCATGTTTTCAGTTAAGGATACAGAAGCAATTATTTTAAATCTAGTCCAACCTCTGGATTATACAGAAATTGTAGATTTATTATCTGCAGCCGGACGCATTCTCGCAACACCTGTCATCAGTAAACTAGATTTTCCCCATTGGGATAATTCTGCAATGGATGGCTATGCAGTACGTTTTGAAGATGTGAAAAATTCTAGCGAAAATGTACCAGCTATTTTGGAAATTGTCGAAGAAATTCCCGCAGGATATCAACCTCAATCGATAATTCAACCGAGACAAGCAGCGCGAATTTTTACGGGTGCGGTGATTCCCCAAGGTGCGGATACTGTAATTATGCAGGAGAGAACACGCCGGGAAGCAAACCGCGTTTTTATTCTCGCAGCACCAAAACTCCAAGAATTCGTCAGACACAAAGCATGTTATTACCAAGCTGGAACAGAATTACTACCAGCCGGAATTATTTTAAATGGGCCAGAAATTGCTGTATTAGCTACAGTTCAGTGTGCTGAAGTCAGTGTTTATCGTCGTCCTCGTGTGGCAATTTTTTCCACAGGTGACGAATTGGTAACACCTGATCAACCATTAAAACCAGGGCAAATTGTTGATTCTAATCAGTATGCCTTAGCCGCCTTAGTAAGGGAAAGTGGGGCAGAACCTGTAAATTTAGGTATTGTTAAAGATGAGCCAGTTAGTCTGCAAGAAACCATAGCCTACGCCATTACAAACGCTGATATAGTAATTTCTTCCGGTGGGGTTTCCGTGGGAGATTATGACTATATAGAAAATATTTTACAATTATTAGGAGCAAAAATCCACATTCAATCTGTAGCGATGCGCCCTGGTAAACCGCTGACTGTGGCTAGTTTTTCCAGTCATGGGGGAGAGGAGGCGAATTTTTTACCTCAGAACTCAGCACTCTATTTTGGTTTACCAGGAAATCCCGCTGCGGTATTAGTGACTTTTTGGCGATTTGTGCAACCAGCAATCAAGAAACTTGGGGGACTGAGAGCAGGTTGGGAAGTAAAATTGGTGAAAGTGCGATCGCATGACGAATTGCGATGGGATGGTCAGCGGGAAACTTACGTATGGGGTAAATTACAATTAATTGATGGAGTTTACGAATTTCATCAAGCTAGTGGTAGCCAAAGTTCCGGTAATTTAATTAATTTAACTCAGACCAATGCCTTAGCTGTTTTACCTGTGGGGACAACATTAATTTCTGCAGGGGAAGAAGTACAAATTTTGAAAATTTAAACGCAGAGGGAGAGCAACCTCATCCCTCTGCGTAAACCTCACCGTTCCTCTGCGTTTCCAAAAAATTCTCTATTTTTGATGTCGATTAATCCAAATACCACGCAAACCAGCAGCTTTTGCTCCGTGATAATCTTCTGCAATGCTATCACCGATATGCCATGCGTCATCAGGTGAACAATTATGTTTTTCTAAAGCTATGGCAAAAATTTGGGGATCGGGTTTAGCAGCACGTACCTGGGTAGCAATGGTAATGGAGGTAAAAAAGTCTCTCAGTCCCAAATCTTGCAATACTGAGTAAATTCGCGAGTCGAAATTAGACAGCACCCCCAGTTCAATTCCTATGCGTCGCCAGTTGACTAACGCCGCTAGCACATCAGGATAGACAAACCACGCTTCGCCAGTGCCAAAATGTATATATAGTTCACTAAAAAAAGCCGAAAAATCAGAAAATTGCTTGAGAACACCGGCGCTTTCAAAGGTATTGAGGGCGATTATCCGCCACCAATCAAACTCGCGCTGGGGAAGATCTTGCAATTCTGCATCGGGAAATATCGGCGGTGGTGCTGCTTTAAAGCTTTTGATGAATGCTTGATTTAATGTCTCAGATGAGACTTCAACATCAAATTCCTGGGCTATTTGACTATAAATCTCGCCCACGCTACCTTTGACGCCGAAGAGTGTGCCCACAGCATCTAAAAAAATTACTTTCGGTCGTTCCATCAAACTGTTATGATTTTGAATCTTGGATTGTAGATTTCGCCTGATAAGAGCTTCAGTCTGTTATGGAGAAATTGTTTCTATGATAGGACGGACAAGCCAATTAAAACCAACTCGCAGCTGATGATCTAAAGTTGGTAGTCGGTACAAATAGGCAAGACGACGGGCTACATTAGCTAATGTCCCGTCTAGTTTGATACCTAAACCTGTCAGGGTAGCGTTGTCTATTCCTAATGTCATCATTTCCCCTAACTGTTGGTAGCGGAAGGGAAGTAAGGGGCGATTAGTTAAAGAAGCCCAGACATTCCAAGCGGTATAATCGGCTTGTTGAAAAGCGGCTTGGGCGGTAGCGGGAACTTGTTTACCTTCGGCATCTTGGGCGTCTGCTAAGTCTCCTAAAGCAAAAATTTCTGGATACTCAATTACTTGTAGGGTAGATGTAGTACTAATTTGTCCACGCTGGTTTTGTTTAAAAGAGAGCGATCGCACTACCGGACTAACTTTTGTCCCCACTGTCCAAATTACTAAATCTACAGGAATCGTGTCTACCTGATTTTTATATTCTAGGGATATGGTATCAGCCCCAATTGATTCTACTTTGGTTTCTAAATCAATAAATACGCCCCGTGCCTCCAAGGCTTTTTTCGCTGATTCGCGGTTAAATTCTGGGGAAGTTCGTAAAATTTGGTCGCCGAGTTCAATTAATCGTAGGCGTCCTCTTTCTCCTAGTCTGTCTGCCAATTTACAGGCTAATTCTACACCACTGTAACCAGCCCCAGCAATTGCTACCCGAATTTTATCAGTATCAGATGCTTCTAAAATCCGCAGTCGTTCTTCTAGACGATAGACATCAGCGATGGTGCGGAACGGATAAGCAGAAGATGTCGCACCGGGAACTAAATCTAGGGGTGTTTCGCCACCCAAAGCCAATACTAAGCGATCGTAAGGGATTTGAGATCCATCCTGTAATTGTACCCGTCGTTGGTCTGTGTCAATTCCTGCCACAACTGCTTGATAAAAACGCACACCTGTGCCTTGTAAAAGTTCTGCAAAGGGAGGCGCTATTTCCCAGGTTTGGAGTTCGCCAGTCAGTAATTCGTACAGTAAAGGAGAAAATAGAAAGCGATCGCTTTGATCTACCAGCACAATTTCTGGTTTTTGCGTAGATTCCCAAGGTAACTTGCTTAAGCGTAGTGCTGTGTAGAGACCGCCAAAGCCTCCACCTAGTATACAAATTCTAGCCGTTGGTTGAGTCATGGTGTTTAGAGGACTGTTCATCCCCGCAAGGCAACTTACTTCACTCTAGTAATTGTTGAAGGTTTTAACAACTCCTGCTGTTACCATGATTTTACCTAATTAACTGAAGGCTTCCGTCAGGTATTCAGCAGCAGCAGCAACAACGGCGATCGCATTTTCATAATCTAGGCGTGTCGGTCCTAAAACTCCCACGCTGCCTACTGCTACTTTACCTCGGCGATAGGTGGAAGAAATCAAAGTACAAGTGCGTATTGGTTCTAAGGGATTTTCTGCGCCAATGCGAACTGTTACCCGTGATTTACCTAAATCCTCAGGTTCTGACGCCTCAAATATTAATCGCCATAGCTGCTCTTGTTCTTCTTCCAATAGGTGCATAATTGTTTGCACTTGGTGTAATTGGGAAAATTCTGGCTGGCGCAAAACTTCTCCCACACCGCGAACCATAATTTGTGTAGCTGCGGGTGCGAGTGTGCGACGAGTCAATTCGGCGATGGAATTTTGCAAGAATTCGCTATAACGTTGAAACTCTTGATCTAATTGACTCCAGTCAAGGCTGGCTAATTCCAATAAACTGCGCCCCCGCAAATGGCTATTCAAAAAGTTAGAGACTATTTGCAATTCGCGATCGATGACTTCTGGATCGGGTATGGTTTCTGCTGATGCTGACCCCAAATCCATTAATCTTGAATGTGTCTCATAACTTTCTGTGACTACAATCAGCATCACCCGTCCCGCTTCAATTTGCACCAATTGCAAATGTCGCAACATGGCTGTGCTGCTTTGTGGCATAGTAATCAAGCTAATACAACCACTCAAGGTGGCTAAAATTTGCGCCGCGCCTTGGAGTAGGGCTTCTAAACTCCAATCTTCCCAATGAAGACGCTGTTGGAGTGCTAATTCTACTTCTCGCCCTAAAGCTTCCGAAGGTGTAATTAACTGATCAACATAAATACGATAACCAGAATCAGAAGGTACTCGTCCAGCCGAGGTGTGTGGTTGGTAAAGTAACCCAGATTTTTCTAAGACGTTCATCACATTACGAATTGTTGCTGGGCTGACACCCAGATCAAATTCTTCGATCAGTGCTTTTGAACCAACAGGCTCTGCTGTAGCAATATAGTGACGTACAGTTGCCCAAAGTATATGCTGTTGTCGATTTGTCAACTGAACTTGCATAGGGATGTTCTACTGAAGGCAAATTTTAATGAAAGTTTGCAAAACAAAAATTTTTTGCTTGTTCACAAAAGCTAAAAAAATATTAATAATGAATTAAGATAACAAATTATTTAACTTTATAGTCATTAGTGAATGTGAAAAAAGCAAAACCTTTGCACTATTTGAATCAGCCTATTTTAGGATCGCTGGTGGGTCTGAAGTAGAGTTATAGTCCTTTTATACGTATTTTCCTATAAAATTATAGAAAAAGCTGTAGTTTTGGATACTAAAATTTTTACCATTTTCAGATTTATTTGATTCGAGGAAGTCTGGGAGCCTTTTTCATAATTGAGTAAGCTCTAATTATTACAGTATAATTACTGCGATGTCACGGTATTCAAAATAGAGGACACCAGAGCAAACAGTAAGTCCCAGATGAGTCATCCTCTAGTTAATGGTAGCTAATATTGGGGAATGGTAGGGTCAATTAACCGGGAGTAGTTATCTATACCGCCAGCAATATTTTTGACATTGGTAAATCCTTGAGCAACTAACCATTGGCACATTTGGGCAGAACGCATACCGTGGTGACATAAAACCAGGGTTTCAGCATGGGGATTTAAGAGAGTGGGGACTTGATCGCCCCATTCGACAAATTCACTCAGGGGGAAATTGACAAAACCCTCAATACTGGCGATCGCTAATTCTTGGGGTTCGCGCACATCCACTAACTGAATACTAGAATCACCAGCAGACAGACGTTGTGCTAGTTCTTCTACACTAATTTGGGGAATAGTTTGACCTGTCATGAGCTTTTTGTAAACAATCCTATATTATTTATGTTGACAGAAAATCTTGGTCAGTTGTCCCCCAATCCCCATTTTGAAGATAGGTCTAATGTGAATAGCCAACGCTCATTTTTTGGTTTTTTAGTCCCTGGTGCGATCGCACTGGTACTGATTGTTATTGCTGGCTTTTACTGGTTTTTGCCCAAAAGTCCGGTTAACCTGATTGCTCCTACCTCCCAGCCTGGTGCTGCAATATTTGTGTCGAAACTTGCTCCGGTGATGGTATCATTGCTAGAGAATCCAGACCGGTTGCAGGCTTGGGAACGTCAAGGGGAAGTTTCTCAACTCAAAACCAGTTTATTGTCGAAGAGTGGCATAAATTATGAGCAAGATATTAAACCTTGGTTAGGAAATGAAATTACACTGGCTGTCACCAGTTTAGACCTCGATCATGAGCCAGAGAATGGACAGCAGCCAGGGTATCTCATGGCTCTAGCAACTACACAACCTGAGAAAAGCCAGGAGTTTTTAGAGTTGTTGTTTTCCCGCCGGGTGTTAGCTGGGGGAAAATTAGCCACGGAAAAATACAAAGGCGTGAAACTGGTTTATGACAATCCACCACCAAAGCAAGACTTGCTGGCTGGTGCATTTGTTGGTAATGGGTTTGTCTTATTTGCCAATGATCGGCAAGTTTTAAGGGAAGCTATTAATAATGTCCAAGCTCCCGATCTCAATTTAAGCAGTTATACCGAATATCAAAAATCTACCCAAGAATTGCCCAAAAGTGCTTTGGCTACGGCGTTTCTCAATCTGCCGATAGTAGCAAAATGGCAAGGTTTAGAACTAAAAGAACCAATTTATCACAGCCAAATTATCTCTCTGGTATTGAATCCTCAAGGATTATTAGCAGAAACTAGCTTCTTCAGTTTATCACAAATCCTCTCCCCATCGCCCCCACTGTCCCAACCTGTAGGCGCATTGAGATATATTCCCTCGGACGTAGGTTTGGCAATTGCTGGCGTCAATTTGAGCAATTTGGGTGACAGCGATTTAGCTAAACTCTGGATACAAGCGACAACAACGCTATATGGTTCCGGGGAAGATATCACTGCCAAATTAGTAACACCCTTAGCAGATGTGCAAAAACGCTGGGGTCTAAACTTGTCACCAGATATTTTCAGTTGGGTACAAGGAGAATATGCCCTAGCATTATTACCCCAAAAGCATCAAACAAGAGCCAATTGGGTGTTTGTCGTCGAAAAATCAACCAAGGTAACAGAAGGAATTTCTCGTTTAGATGCGATCGCCTCCACTAAAGGACTTAATATTAGTTCCCTCAGCCTCGATCAGCAAAAAGTCTTCGCTTGGACAGAGTTAACACCTGCAACTCAACAAACCGATACCAAAGATAAACCTGCTTTCAGTATTGAGGCGAAAGTGCAAGGTGTACATACAAGCCTAGGAAATTACGAAATTTTCGCTTCCGACTTAGAGACACTCAACCAAATCCTCACAGCTAAGACAGATTCTCTCATTGATAGCCCCAATTTTCAAGATAATATCGCGAGCATCCCCCAACCCAACCAAGGCTACATATATCTCGACTGGACAAAAACTCACAAGCTTTTAGAGCGTCAACAACCCATACTCAAACTTGTGGAAATCGTCGCTAAACCATTATTTAATCATTTGCGATCGCTCACAGTCAGTAGTTACGGTAGCAATACAGGATTGCTCAAAGGTGGTATTTTCTTTCAACTCCAGCCGTGAGGAGGGATGGAGGGACTTGTACTGAGCGAATAAGAGAGGACTAAAGTCCCCACTACAAACATTGAATTATTCACGCCGTTCTACTGACAAGTCTTCCCATCCCTGTGATCACCCTAGACTGTGGCACATTAAAATCTGGCACAACTTCTGAAATATTACGGTTGCATTTGTTAATCTAAGTATAGATAATCACTCCTTAATAGCCTGTTGGAGGGCTGCTATGAAGTATCGTCGCCCCCGACTTCAGTTTTCAGGTGTTTGGCTGTTTGTCATATTCACAGCTATAATTACTACGCCTGTAATCGCACAGACAGCAAATTTTGGTACCATCAAACTGTCATCAAGTTTTGACACAACAAAAAAAGTAACGGCTTCCGGCTACACAGGCGGTTCTTACTCCCTGTCAGCCATTAGTAACCGCGATCGCGATAAAAACGCTTGTATTGGGTTTGCTGATCCCAATCCCGATCACATCTTGGTTTTGGAAGAAGACTTTTCGAGGTTACAAATATTAATCAACAGTGGTTCTGACACTACTTTACTTATCCAAGGGCCAGACGACAATATAATTCGTTGCGGCGATGACACTGGTAAGAGTAAAGACGCTAGCATTAGCGATCGCAACTGGAAAAAAGGAACTTATAAGGTTTGGGTAGGTACATTGAATTCTGGGGTTAAGCTTGACTACACTCTCACAGTGCAGCAGCCTTAAAGGGTGATGGGGTGATGGGGGGAAAACCGTTAACAGTTAACAGTTAACACGATCACGTTAACCGATAATATGGGAGAGTAGCTCGTTTTGCTTTCCGAGGGTATTATCTCGTGCTATCTACATTGCTTACCGACTTTCGTATCATATTTGAACGTGACCCAGCAGCCCGTAATTGGTTGGAAGTTTTGTTTTGTTACCCCGGCTTGCAAGCTCTGCTATGCCATCGGCTCGCTCACTGGCTGTATACTACTGGTATTCCCTTTATTCCCCGTCTGATTTCTCACTTAGGGCGATTTTTCACAGGAATTGAAATCCACCCAGGTGCAACAATTGGGAAAGGCGTGTTTATTGACCACGGTATGGGTGTAGTAATTGGCGAAACTGCGATTGTGGGAGATTATGCCTTAATTTATCAAGGTGTCACTCTTGGTGGTACTGGTAAAGAAAGTGGTAAACGCCATCCTACTGTCGGTGAAAATGTCGTGGTTGGTGCGGGTGCAAAAGTCTTGGGAAATATCCAAATTGGTAACAATGTCCGCATTGGTGCTGGGTCAGTTGTGCTGAGGGATGTCCCTTCTAATTGTACTGTCGTAGGCGTACCCGGTCGGATTGTCTATCGTTCTGGTGCGCGGGTTTCTCCCCTAGAACATAACAACTTACCAGATTCTGAAGCTGAAGTCATTCGGGCTTTAGTTGATCGCATTGAATTGCTAGAACAACAAATACAAATTCTCCAGCCACAGTATGCTTGTACAAAAATTCCTGTTTTTGCAGGTAAGTTAGCCTACAATGAAAGTGATTTAACAGTAGAAGCTCCCCGTTGTCACCTCAGAGATCAGGCAATTCAGGAATTTCTTGATGGTGCGGGAATTTAAATATTTCGTAGTAAAGAACCCCACCCCCAACCCCTCCCCGCAAGCGAGGAGGGGGCTATGATATGAGTTTCCCGTCGCTTTCAATAAAACCTATTTCGTAGTGAGCGATTCATCGCTCAAAACCCGATTACAAGCTTTAATTTATGTTCGGATAATTATAGCGGTTATCGCTTGAGTCCAATACCCTCGTAAGGGCACGGCACTGCCGTGCCCCTACACCCGACGATATAATTTGTAAGGCATCCAACTGAGAACCGCTATAGTTATGATTCCCACAATCATTGCGCCCTACCGCTTAATCCCCTCCCCGCAAGCGGGAGGGGAGACTTTGACGTACGTCAAAGGCGGGGTGGGGTAACGCGGATCGTGAGGGTAAGTGAGCGAATTCACTCATCACGTCTTGACAAGGGTTTCACGTTAAGTTGACACGCATGAGCAATGCTAAACCCCTACGATAAATGTGGTTTTCTCAGTAATACATATTTAGTATTTACTGTCAATGCGTAATTCCTATAAATTAGGGATTAATTTCTTGGCTAGACCAAGTTTGGTGATCATCGCGTAAGTAAAGCCAGCGATTTTGTGGTTCACCGCGTAATTCTAAATGATCTACTTGCACAGGATCGAGCAGTAGTAGGCAAAAATTAGGTAATGGCTGGCTAGAATCTGGTGGTGGTGGCGCAAAAGCCCCTTTTTCCTCTACTCTAGGTTTGCCTGGGTAAGGCCAAGCGAATTGTAAACGTCCCGCATCACTCAGTTCTTGCCAACTGGTGATGCGGGCTTGTTTTAGGGTAGGGTAAGAATTATCATCGCTGACCAAAATTAAGCTACCAGTGAGGCGAAATTGCTCTCGCGTATTGGGAAAGTACCAACAAGCTTCAGCCCAAGGCTGTTGATTGATCTGTTCTGCTTTTTCGCTACGGGTATCGGTGACAAATTTTAGCTGATTAGTATCTTCCAGAAAGCCGCGAAATACAACCGTGCGATTCGCAGGGCGATTATTTACCCTGACTGTCGCTAATTGCAGGTAACGGGCGTAAATTAGGCTACGGTTTTGATGGAGAGCGCGGGTGATCGCACTTCGCCAAGGAGTAATAGACATGGGGTGATGGGGAGGAATAACAAATTACCAATGACAAATAACTTTACATATATTATGAAATATCAAAAATTTCCCGCCAGTTTATTAATTTTTAGCCTTAGTTTTCTGCCAACTAAAGCCGTTTTCGCCGGTAATCCACAATCAAATGCTTACATTTGCCGAGACAATAACCGGTGCGAAAGCATTCAACCTAGAGAAGTTGCTGGTGGAATTGTCCTTATTTATGTTGGGATTCGTGGTCTTAGTAATTATCCTAACCTGCTCGCGCCGCTAATTGCCTGTGTCGGCAATAATACTCCAAAAGTCAACGTGCAATCTCTGGTAAAAATAATCTTTTAGATCAATTGTCCTTGACTTAGGAACAGTCTCGTTTTACATTTCCCTTAAAGCCGAATCTTTTGAAGCAAGCCGGAATTCTGCCAAATACTCTACCCACCTTAGCTGAGGTGAATCTCAATTGCCAATCGGTCTATACAAGAAGTAATTGGCAGACCAACAGAGAAATTTAAGCGCTGTTTTAATTGTGATTATAACCCCAACTGGCTGAAAGAAATAAATTATGGCAAGTAGGCACAAAAATGGGCAAACATTTCTCTTATTTATCACCTGGTTACTCCGAGGAATCAGGGATTTAATAATTGTGAGTGTGGGGTGTGTGATTGTAGGCGCAGTTTATATTTTTCAGGGTTTGCAATGGCTACAAAAATATCTAGTCCACAAAAAATTATTTGTCTTTGTGTTGCTGTTACTGCTGAGTTTTGGTTTCTTGAATTTGATGACCATTATTCCGAGCAAACATAATTTTGAAGGTAATCTCATTGTGGAAGAAATGAGCTTTACCTATAATAACCAAGAACCTGAATTCTTTCTTTCATCGATTCGTCAGGTTAGTCACCTGGAAAGTACAGGTATACAAACCATGACTTTTATAGGTAACTTTCAAAGTGAATCTTTTCCTAATTTAAATCAGTTAAAGACGCTGAGAATTGATAGAATTGACAGCAAAAGTAAAATAATTATCTCTACTCTTAAAAAAACAAGCAAAATAGAGCTTACAGAATTGCATCTGCAACCAAATACAAAAGTAATTGGACTGAGTTACGATGTTTATCGCCAGCGGCTAGGGTTTTCTCTGCAATATAAACCTACGAAAAACGTCAAAAATCAACCGAATATTTTACAACTTAATTTAGGTAATGAACCAGTCAAAGTTAGTTTGATAGGTTATAAATTGCCAAGCCTAAATTTACCAAATAATCCCGGTCAGCCAACACCAATAGAATTTATTGTAACTCCCAATAATCAGGAAATTAAGTTAGAGATAGCGCCAAATAGCAGTATTTATCTAACGACACAAGCCCCACCACAAAATAATGATGAGCAATGGTTTCACGGTAATATAAAAACCACAGATGTGAAGTTTCAACATTTAGATCGAACTGGAAATATCCGCGATAATTTGGCGATATCCAGCATTATCGCAGGAAAAATCCGCATGGTAGATCAAGAACGAGAAATTAAACAAAATCAGTTTCTCATGGGAGGAAAACCTGATATCCCCCTGAATATAGAACTTATCCGCCAACTGCAGATAGTTCCCAAAAAAGGCTTAGAAGTCTGGATTGCTGGAAAAACTGAACAGATTAAAATCGGTTTAGATCAGAATTATCCGGTTTCGACTATTCAAGGAAGCTGGTTAGATGGGATTTTACCCCGTGGCGCGATGATTGCTGTGTTCTCATTCGGCGCGGCGACTATTATCTATCTATTATCTTTCTTGCTGGATAAAGCTGCTAAATGAATGGGTGATGGGGATGTTGAATAATTTTTCATTACTTCCCCCATGCCCCATTCCCCATTCCCAATGCCCCATTCCCCATGCCCCATTCCCCATGCCCCATTCCTAAAACATAAAGTGGCCAATTTATCAAGCTTTAATCCTCCATCCACTTGGCGTATAGTCATAATCTGTCAGTGAAGAACAAGACTTGTGTTATGGTTCAGAAGCTTGAAAGAAAACGTCAGGGTGCAAATTTTCCAGAAACAGCCCCCGCAGCCAACCCGGTATTTTTTAGGACTTATAGCCGCCGTAGTGCAGCTGGATTAAGGGAAACATGGGATGAGGTGTGCGATCGCACTCTCCAAGGTTTAGTAGAATTAGGCAAACTTAGCCGTGAGGAAGCTGCTATTTTAGATAAAATGCAGCGGAATATGAAAACTTTGCCCAGTGGGCGCTGGTTGTGGGTTGGTGGTACAGACTGGATAACCAAGCCAAGGAACTTTTCCGGGGCTTATAATTGTACCTCTACCAACCTAGTAGACTGGAAAGCCTTCGGGTTAATGATGGATCTGGCGATGATGGGATCTGGTACTGGAGCCGTTTTAGAACCAGAATATATTAATCAACTCCCTAAAGTCCGCAATCGCCTCAATGTCACCCTCAAAGGTGAAATTGGCAATACTCCTCAAGAACTGCGTCGTGAATATACAGAAACCGATATAGAGGGTAATAGCGTTACTATTCACGTGGGCGATAGTCGTGAAGGGTGGGTGAAATCATATCAAACCCTATTGGAACTCTCCACTGATGAACGCTTTACTGATGCAGTTGAAGTAATTGTTGATATTAGTGACGTGCGTCAAGCTGGTGAAACCCTCAAGGGTTTTGGTGGCGTGGCTAATCCCGTAAAATTACCGGGATTGTATCAGCGTTGTGCATCAATTCTCAATAAGGCTGTAGGTAGACAATTAAATTCTGTTGAATGTTGTTTGTTAATTGATCAAGCTGCCGTGACAATTGTTGCCGGGAATATCCGGCGATGTATTGCTTATGGAGCAAGGATTTCAGCCATTGATGGGATGAAGCCTATTCAAGATATTCAGGTCGGAGATTTGGTTTTAACCTCCTCTGGTGAGTACCGTCCAGTAGTGAATAAATTCATCCAAGATACGCAGGATGTTGTAGAAATTCGCACTCCTATTACCTCAATTCGTTGTACTGCTAACCACCGCGTTGCAGTTTATGATGGATTGCGTTCTTATACTTGGAAGTATGCCGGTGAATTACAACCAGGCAATAGCCTGATTTCAGTTCCCCATAGCAAAGGTGCTGATTGTGCAGGTATTGACTACGCTTGGTTACTCGGTTTCTATATAGGAGATGGACACGCCAACAGACGAGCCACTGGACAATCTGAAGTTGTTTTTACTCTCTCTAAATCTAGGCTTGAGGGTAAACTGGGTGAAAAATGTCTTCGTATACTGCAAAATTTGGGATATACTCCCACTATTGCTTATGGGAGCAACGGTAACTATGGGTTTATCAAAGTTTATCGCAAAGAATTAGCTGAAGAATTTTTGAAATATAAACAGCCTTGGGGATGTCCTGTAATTCCAGAATTTGTTTGGCGAGGTAATCGAGAAATTCGTGCTGCTTTCTTGGCGGGTTTAAGTGATGCTGATGGGACTCCTTCCCGAAATGTCCTGGTCAACTCGAACAAGTTAGACTTTTTAAGGGAAATCCAAAAACTATCTCTTTCCTTGGGAATTGCGACAACTTTACAAGAACGTCAGCCAAGACCTATTAAAGGAAGAGATAAAGTTTATGATGGATGTCACTGGCTTCACATCAAAGGTTTGCAATCTCAAGCTGTGGCTGTCGGCTTGATTAATCAATTTGCCGTTCGGGATGGCTTTACTATCAAATTAGCGAAAAAGAACGGGCTAACCTTACCTTATGAATTTGTCAAAGAGTTAGCTGCTACAGGATGGAAACCAGAAACCCTGTGTCGCGCTGATGTAATTTGGGTTGACCCGAAAAGTAGACCTGGTTACTTTAGAGATGCCAACTTTGATACACTCATAGCAGAAGATTTGGTTAATCCACATTGGTTGCCAATGGAAGTTCAATTTGTCGCTCCTGCAGGTGAAGCTGAAACTTTTGATATTGAAGTTGAAGGCGATCATGAATTTATTGCCAATGGCTTGCTGGTTCATAACAGTGCTGGTATGCGCCAAGGTGATAGTAATGATCACTTATTTGCCAATGCCAAAGATAATTTATGGCAGCAAGATGCAGAGGGAAACTGGCGAATTGATCCAGAACGTGATGCTTTGCGTATGGCCAATCATACCAGAGTCTTTCACCGCAAGCCAACATTAGAAGAATGTATTGATGCAGTTCGCAAACAATATTACAGCGGCGAAGGGGCAATTCAATGGGCTGGTGAAGCTGTCGCTAGAGCTAACTGTGATTTGCTAACAACAGAAGCATTGAAAGTTGATTTCTTGAACGCTTACGAACAAGGAACAGCAAAACAGTGGTTGCAAGAACGTCATCCTCATCTTGATGCTGAAGAACTAGAACATCGTTTGCAGCGCTATGCTCTCAATCCCTGCGGTGAAATTATAGGTGCCAATTTCCATTGTGTGAGTGGTGATACCATGCTCATTACTAAAGATGGAATGCACAAAATTAAGGATGTTGTTGGCAATGAAATTGAGATTTGGAATGGTCAAAGATGGAGCCAAGTCCAACCTTTAAAAACTGGTAAAGAACGTAAGTTATATCGAGTCCAATTTGCAGATGGTACTTATTTGGATGCAACTGAGTATCATCGCTTCTTTGTCAAAGATAGATTTGGTAAAGAATACAAAGAAGTCCAAACCAAGGATTTGATGGATGTTAGTCGATATGCAATTCATACTGAGCCTTTTACTATTCAGTATGAGAATGGATTAAATGTCGATGCAAGTTATGCTTATACTTTGGGTGTCGCAGTAGGAGATGGGACTACAGATAAAAACGACAATGCGAAAGTTAGGCTATACGAAAATAAAGCAGCTTTATCTGTAATAGGTAGTAAATCTCCCCAAAGAAACTATAGTTATTTACCTACTTTTACAGATGTCACAGATTTAGGCTTTTCTGGAGAATTGCTTAAAAGTTTAAAAACCAATCCAGCAGCTTTGAATGTTATTGCAAGTTGGAACCGTCAAGCAATTTTGCATTTTATCGCCGGTTTAGCAGATACAGACGGCAGCAATACACACAACAATGGCATTAGGATTTATCTCTCTGATTACGAACGTGCGTATCGAGTGCAGTTATTGCTAACTAAATGCGGTATCCGTTCTTCGTTAAATCTTTTAGCTCACAAAGGTTCAGTTACTAATTATGGTATTCGCAGTCAAGATTTGTACTACTTACAAATCACTGACTGTGGGGAAATTCCTTGCCAGCGTTTGGATGTGAGCAAAGGATGTAACGCAAAATACAGGGGTAAATGGCAAGTAGTCAGAGGTGTTGAAGAATTGCCAGGATTACACGATACTTACTGCTTTAACGAACCGGAGTATCATAAAGGAGTTTTTGGTAATACCCTGACTGGAAACTGTAACTTGTCTGAGGTACACCTCAATCAAATTGACCCACATAACTACAAAGAACAAGAGGAGGCGTTCACTGCAGGCGCTTTATCTGTAGCCGCACTTTTAAATCATAAATTCCTCGAACCACGTTACCAAAAAAGCCGCGAATTAGACCCGATTGTGGGGGTTTCTTTCACAGGTTTATTTGATTTCTTTGTCCATGCTTTTGGTGTTGATTGGTTGCACTGGTGGGAAGAAGGTAGACCTGCGACACCGCAAGGGTTAGCATTTAAACGTGAGGAAGAAAAATACCTCAGTTCCTGGAGAGATATTGTACATCGGGTGGTGTGGGATTATTGCGATCGCCATAATTTCAAACGTCCCAATCGCTGTACCACAGTCCAACCTAGCGGGACTAAAGCTCTATTAACTGGTGCTAGTTCAGGATGGCATCCACCCAAAGCCCAAAGATTTATTCGGCGGATTACTTTCGGTAAAAATGACCCAGTAGCCTTAGCTTGTATTGACTACGGTTATAACGTCATTCCCTCCCAATCGGACAAAGATGAAAATGGTAATTTGCTTGCATGATCCATTTGATCCACGGGTAAGTGAATGGCTAGTAGAAATCCCCGTCGCTGTACCTTGGGCTGATGTCCCAGGCGCAGATAAAATTGATGTTTCTCAGTTCTCTGTTTTAGCTCAATTAGATTTTGTCATGCAGGTACAACGCCATTACGTCACCCACAATACCTCTGCTACTTTAGAGCTACGTTCTGAAGAAGTTGAACCTTTAGGACAACGCATCTACCAAGCTATTCAGAATGATGAGGGATATATTTCTGCAGCACTTTTAGCCAGATTTGACGATTTGCAATCTTTCCCACGTTTACCCTTTGAACCTATTGACAAATTTACCTATGAGCGGTTAACTCAAGAAGTAAAAGTACGCCGCAAAACCGATGATTTTTGTGCAGCTGCTCAGTCGCTATGATTTAGGCGAAATGACAGAAGCAGGACCAGTTGGTTGCGACTCTGATAAATGCATGTTTCCTGAGCAGCAGCCAAACTAGTAATTCATAATTTTGAAGGGCTAGAAGATCCCCGACTTCGCAGAAGTTGTCGGGGATCTGACCACCCAGATGAATACCAACCCCCAACCTAATCTTGCTTTCCACGTTACGATTAATTAAGAAGTGATAATTTTTGGCACTAGTACAAGGAGACTCCCATATGTTCATTGATGAATTGTCACCAATCTTTAAAGAAATTACCCATCACCCAGTCTCATTTTTGGGTGGCTTCTTCTCTGGTGTGTTTCGTCTCAACCTGGCGGACGATCCCGTTAAAAGCTGGCTCAATCAACAAAATAGCCCAACCAGTAGCAGTGGAAAGACTTGCGCCTCTGGTGAAGCTCATAATGGTAAAACTAATGGTCCTCAGCAGATTTCCATTGAATAAGTTCGTAGTTAGGACTTCAGTCCTAAATTTTGAAGCACTGACGAATTTCCCAGAAATAAATTATCCAATCTTGTGGGGTGGGCAGCGTTCGACTGACTTGTACTGAGCTTGCCTGCCCTGAGCTTGCCGTACCACTACGTGGATCTTGCTACGCGTAGCGTCTCGCAGAGAAGGGTCGAAGTAGCGCTCACGCCGTACCCCTCCTCAAAAGCAAGCTGCGCGTAGCGTCCCGCACTTAAGTCTTGCCCGCCTTTGTCTACGGGCGGGCGAGACGCCCACCCCACAAGAAATTCATTGCAGGGGCACGCCAGTTGACACCTATAAAAATTGCTAAACCTCTACCAAACCCTTGTCTTGACTCACCGCAAGTTTTTTCGCAAGATACTTTCTGCGTAATTTAGCAGCACCAAAGCAAATCCCTAATGTTGCTAGTCCCACAGTTGAGTTAAGCTCAAAGGGAACAGGTGTAAATTTTGTTGTTGAGCTGGAAGAATCGCCATAGCTATAGGAAATAGAATCATTCACTAACTCGCTGTTATAACCACTATTACCCAGCGTTCCTAAATATAAATAATTAGGATCAGAAGAACTATCCCCAAAATATACATCAGCAAAAATGATATTACCGCCACTAACGACAAAAGCGTTAGTACCGCCACCTAAATAACTATACCCAGAACCGACTCCGTTACCACCAGGACTGGATGTAACCGTTGCTGTAATCCCTGTTCCAGAGTTATTACCTTCCACTAGGCCACTCAAAGTTCCTGTAATATATCCCTGCGTTCCTGTAACTGTTCCATCACCTCCATCTGTATCCTTAAAAGAGAAAGTGAAATCAAGAGCATGGGCTGGGGCTGCAGTTAGCAACACAGAAGCGGCAAATCCAGTTACAGCTAGAGTTTTAGCTATTATGATGGAAGTAGAATTCTTTGTTTTTGCCATAATGATAAAATACTAAAACATATTTATAGCCTAGTGGTTCACCACACAAATGATGCTTAGTATGTAGTAAGCGATTTATCGCTTTCTTAGGACTTTAGTCCTAACTACAAACCAAGCCTTGTTCCTTTGGTGACTACTAGTAGTGTGTCTGATTAGTTCTGACTTGAATAAGTTCGTAGTCAGGACTTCAGTCCTGAATTTTAACTTGAAAAATCAATCCCCAGAGGCAGATATGAGGCTAAAGCGCTACTAAGAACGTCAACAACAATTTAAAATTGTTGTGAGTGCTGAGTGCTAAATTAAACACTGACATGTCAGCGATTTTTTAATTGTAATATGATACTTAATGAATCGTCATCACTAATACAGTTTTTAGGTTGATTGAGTCCATAATCTTTGCAATACAACGGTCGTAGAGGACTTGAAAGATAAATAAGCTATATTATTGAGTAATTATTTTTACATTGTTACTCAGTAATAGATAATAAAAAAATCAACATAACTAATAAACTATAAGTTTACCTGATTATATGTTATGAGCGATTGTAAAATCTCATACTTTGAAAAATATTATAATCAGGTATTATATGAGCGTATGCGTAAGTTCAGCCACCTAGCTCATTTAGTTGTAGAGATTGTTACCATAATGGTAAATCTCTTACATAATTTGCCATAGGTAAATCAGAAGAGACTGTGCAGTAATTGCAATTTGTTATATCTGTTTTACAACTGAACAAACCGCTGTTTGTTTAAATTTACGTGATCCCACATGACTATTTACGTTGGAAATCTCTCCTACCGCGCTACCGAAGCAGACCTAAAAGCAGTCTTTGCAGACTATGGCGAGGTCAAACGAGTTGTCTTGCCTACAGACCGCGAAACAGGGCGGATGCGTGGCTTTGCCTTTGTAGAAATGACAGAAGATGCCCAGGAAGACGCTGCTATCACAGAATTAGATGGGGCAGAATGGATGGGGCGTCAACTCAGAGTTAATAAAGCCAAACCGCGAGAGGATAATAACCGACGAGGTAGCTGGGCTAATAAACCAGAAGAGTAATTAAAATGAATTATAATTCTAGCAATTGTTTTCTAGTTAGGCAAGACATCTGTCAGTGAAATTTGCTAGAAACAATTAACTATGAAACCAAACAATTTTATCAACCCAAACCCGACTAGTTGTGTTCAACAGACCGATGTCACAACTAGTCGGTTTTCCCAATGTCAAAGGAGATTTTGACTAGTATAGTATGTAATTGTCAATTTATTTAGGATTGTCCCCATCCAGAAGGGGAAGTCACAATTCAATAATAGCACTCAAAAGTAAAATTAGGCAAATTTACTCAATTAAATAATTTTAGCTTGGCGATGGCTACGCCCAACCCAGGCATCGCACTGGGTATAGCAAACAAACAGATTCATTTCTTTAGTTTATCTAAAATCACATTTAAGTTCGCAAATTACCTTTCTAAGATAGAGGCAGCGACTATAAATAAGATGTCACGAACAGCATAAACTAAACCACGAGCTAGTCGCGAGGAAGAAAACAACAATGGCTCAAGCCCCAGAATCAATAGATTTGTCTATCGACTACGCTACAGACAACAGCCTAGATCGTGATTGTACAACCTTATCCCGTCATGTTTTACAGCAACTGCAGAGTTTTTCAGCAGATGCACAGGATCTGAGTGCGCTGATGAATCGCATCGGCTTGGCAGGTAAATTAATTGCTCGTCGCCTCAGCCGTGCTGGTTTAATGGAAGGAGTTCTCGGATTTACTGGGGAAGTCAATGTACAGGGAGAATCCGTCAAAAAGATGGATGTCTATGCCAATGAGGTATTTATCTCGGTGTTTAAGCAAAGCGGCTTAGTCTGTCGCCTAGCTTCCGAGGAAATGGAAAAACCCTACTATATACCCGAAAATTGTCCCATTGGGCGCTACACCTTATTGTATGACCCCATTGACGGCTCATCCAACACCGACACTAATCTCAGTTTGGGTTCCATCTTCTCCATTCGCCAACAAGAAGGAAACGATAGTGATGGAAAAGCAACTGATCTGCTTACCAATGGACGCAAGCAACTTGCTGCCGGATACATTCTATATGGCCCAAGCACAATGCTGGTCTATACTATAGGCAAGGGAGTCCATTCGTTTGTCCTTGATCCCAGCTTAGGGGAATTCATCCTCACAGAAGAAAATATCCAGATTCCTACCCACGGTTCTGTGTATAGCGTCAACGAGGGTAATTTTTGGCAGTGGGAAGAATCCTATCGGGAATACATCCGCTACGTCCATCGTACAGAAGGTTATGTCGCTCGTTATAGCGGCGCAATGGTCAGCGATATCCATAGAATTTTAGTTCAAGGTGGTGTATTTCTCTACCCAGGCACAATTCAAAAACCAGAAGGAAAATTGCGCCTGCTGTATGAAACTGCTCCCCTAGCCTTTTTGATTGAACAAGCAGGGGGTCGAGCTACTACAGGACTTGTAGATATATTAGACGTAGTGCCGAAAAAATTGCACCAGCGTACGCCTCTGATTATTGGTAGCAAAGAGGATGTAGCCAAGGTGGAGTCTTTTACACACAACGGTCACTAGGCAATGCAAAATTCCCAATGATGGCAGTATAATTGCTCAATGTTTTTGATTGTTTGAATGCTGCCAGCTGAATCTTGAATAGCAAAGCAAGTGAGTGACCAAAGTTTTGAGGATGCATCTAATATCACCGAGTAAGCAAAAGTCTATCTTGGTGATCTGTTTGTAAATTATAAAGTATCTCAGTAGGTCGATGAGATAGGTGATTGGTCAAGCCAAAATACACAGTATTGGCAAAGCCAAAAATCACAAATCCAAATCCATTGATTAGCCTTGCCAAAATCAAATTGAACAGCTAAATAGCAGGAGGACAATTACCCCTATGGCAACTAATCACCTATTAGAAATAAAACAATACGGTCAAAGTATCTGGATAGATAATTTGAGCCGTGACATTATTCAATCAGGCGAACTCAAAAACCTGGTTGAAAATCAGGGAATCTCTGGGATTACCTCCAACCCAGCTATCTTTGAAAAAGCAATTGCTGGAAATGTCATTTATGATGCCGATATTGAAGCCGGAATTGGCGCTGGATTACCGACATACAAAATTTATGAATCTCTAGCTTTTGCAGATATCCGCAATGCTTGTGATATTCTGCGCCCTGTATATGAAGCCACGAATAGACTAGATGGTTATGTGAGCCTAGAAGTACCACCCACCATCGCCCATGATACTCAAGCCACAATTGCCGAAGCGCAGCGCTATTTTCAAGAGATTGGTCGGGAAAATGTCATGATTAAAATTCCCGGCACAGAGGCTGGTTTACCCGCCGTAGAACAATCAATAGCCAATGGCATCAATGTCAATATCACACTGCTGTTTTCTGTGACCAGCTATATTAATTCAGCTTGGGCATATATTCGCGGCTTAGAAAAACGAGCAGCATCAGGTAAGGATATTAGCAAAATAGCTTCAGTAGCTAGCTTTTTCCTCAGCCGGATTGATAAAAACATTGACGCCAGGATTGATGCTAAGTTGAAGAAAGGTGTTGATGATATTGTCCAAGCACCAAAGCTGCACTTGATTCGCGGCAAAATAGCGATCGCTAATGCCAAAGTCGCTTATCAGGAATACAAAAAGATCATCCAAAGCGATCGCTGGGAAGCATTAGCAGCAAAAGGGGCAAAAGTCCAGCGTCTACTTTGGGCCAGCACCAGCACCAAAGACCCCAGCTACAGCGACGTGATGTATGTCAATGAGTTGATTGGGACTGATACGGTGAACACCCTCCCACCGGAGACCATTGCAGCGTGCGCTGATCACTGCGATGTCGCCAATCGCTTGGAAACAGGCATTCCAGAAGCTTACCAGCTGATCGAAAGCCTGAAAGATCCCGACATCAACATCGATATTCATGCAGTCATGGACGAACTGCTAATTGAAGGCATTGACAAGTTTATCAAACCCTACCAATCCTTGATGAACTCTTTGGAAGGTAAGGTCAAGAAATTGTCACCAGCATAGAGACTGGGGACTAGGGACTGTGTACTGATTTTTACCCATGCCCTATTGCCCCATGCCCCATACCCTAATCCAAAATCCACAATCTAAAATCTAAAATTCCTATGGTCAGTCTGCTAGAAAATCCTTTGCGCGTTGGACTGCAACAACAAGGGATGCCCGAACCCCAAATTATAGTCATCTTTGGCGCCTCCGGTGACCTTACCTGGCGTAAACTAGTGCCAGCGCTTTACAAATTACGACGGGAACGACGCATTCCCCCAGAAACCACGATTGTTGGTGTCGCACGTCGGGCGTGGAGCCACGAATACTTCCGCGAACAAATGCAGAAGGGGATGGAAGAGGCTCATCCCAATGTCGAACTTGGGGAACTCTGGCAAGACTTTTCTCAAGGTCTGTTCTACTCTCCAGGGGACATAGACAACCCTGAAAGCTACCAAAAACTCAAAACTTTATTGAGTGAATTAGACGAAAAACGGGGTACACGGGGAAACCGCATGTTTTACCTCTCCGTTGCGCCAAACTTCTTTCCTGAAGCCATTAGACAACTAGGTTCAGGGGGGATGTTAGAAGATCCCTACAAACATCGTCTGGTAATTGAAAAACCCTTTGGTCGGGACTTGGCTTCAGCCCAAAGCCTAAACCAAGTGGTACAGAAATTCTGCAAAGAAAATCAAGTATACCGCATTGACCACTACTTGGGTAAAGAAACAGTCCAGAATTTGCTGGTGTTTCGCTTTGCCAATGCGATTTTTGAACCCTTGTGGAATCGCCAGTTTGTTGACCACGTACAAATTACTGTGGCAGAAACTGTGGGAGTGGAAGACCGCGCCGGATATTATGAAAGTGCAGGCGCCTGCGGGATATGTTGCAAAACCACTTGATGCAACTTTACTGCTTAACCGCGATGGAAGCACCCAATTCAATGGATGCTGATAGTATCCGCACGGAAAAAGTAAAGGCGCTACAAGCTACACGTTTAGCAGACGTACATAATTTGTCACGTTCAGCCGTGCGCGGTCAATACAGCGCTGGCTGGATGAAAGGGCAAGCTGTAGAAGGGTATAGAAAAGAACCCGGAGTTAATCCGAATTCGACCACACCCACCTATGTAGCCATGAAATTTATGGTGGATAACTGGCGTTGGCAGGGTGTTCCTTTTTACCTGCGTACTGGTAAGCGGATGCCGAAAAAAGTCAGCGAAATTTCCATCCACTTCCGGGAAGTGCCATCACGGATGTTCAAGTCTGCAGCCCAACAGACAAATGCCAACATTTTAGCAATGCGAATTCAACCGAACGAAGGAATTTCCCTGCGTTTTGACGTAAAAATGCCAGGGGCAGAATTCCGCACCCGTTCCGTTGACATGGACTTTAGTTATGGTTCCTTTGGCATCCAAGCCACATCTGATGCTTACGATCGCCTATTCCTCGATTGTATGATGGGCGACCAGACATTATTCACCCGCGCCGACGAAGTAGAAGCAGCTTGGCAGGTTGTGACACCAGCCCTTTCTGTTTGGGATGCACCCGCAGATCCAAACACTATTCCCCAGTACGAAGCCGGTACTTGGGAACCAGCCGAAGCGGAATTCTTAATTAATCAAGATAATCGCCGCTGGCGCAGACTCTAGAATTTAGTCATTAGTCATTAGTCAAAATCAATGACCAATGACCAATGACAACTGACAAATAACAACTGACAACTATTATGACTTCCCAAGCTCCCACAATTTTTCGACTTCAGGCACCCAAGGATGTTTCGCTTTCAGACATAGAGGCGGAACTGAATCAAATTTGGCAAAGTTACGGCATTACTGGTGAAGACGGTGGGCTTCCCGCTGCGACTCGTGCCACAACTTTTACTTTAGTGGTTTACGAACCAGAAGAAACCCAGTATCTTTTAGCTGCTCTGGGGTTTTATCACGGCCCGATTGATGGGATTTTAGGCCCCAAACGGAAGCAGCGCTGCGGGAAGTTCAGCGACAAAATGGACTACCAGAAACTGGCATTGCTACGCCAGAAACCTTGGCAATATTGCGGGAAAAATTCGCGAAACGTCAAGGCGGTGGAGCGGGAGACAATGGTTCTGGTAATATTACTTATGGTGATGCCAGTAGCCCCAGGATTGCCGATGAAATTGCTATCCGCAACCCGTGCCGGATTATTGCCCTGTGTCCCATTGCTGGTGAAGATGAAGGGGTGAAAGCTCAAGTTTCTGCCTATTGCCCCATTCAAAAGCAATCTTCTAGCACCCTCATTTGCTGCGAATATATCACTCTTTCGGGCACAGCTGCTGCCTTAGAACGAATTGGTGGGATGATTCCGGCTTTGTTAATTGGTGGGTTGCCCAAGTTTCTCTGGTGGAAGGCGACACCAGATCCCAATAACGCAGTATTCAAGCGACTGGCTGCGGTTTGTAATAATGTGATTGTAGATTCTTGCAACTTTAACGAGCCAGAAACCGATTTACTCAGCTTAGAAGAGTTGGTGCAAACTGGTATACCCCTAGCTGATTTGAACTGGCGTCGCCTAGCCGCATGGCAAGAATTGACTGCTCAAGCCTACGATTCCCCCCATCGTCGCGCAGCTCTTCGAGAAATTGACCGCGTAACGATAGATTATGAAAAAGGCAACCCTGCACAGGCTTTGCTATTTTTAGGTTGGCTAGCAAGTCGGTTACAATGGCTGCCGGTTTCCTATGCCAAAGAAAGCGGAGATTATGATATCACCCGCATCCGCTTGCTGGCAAATGACCAACGGCAAATAGAAGCCGAGTTAGCAGGCGTTCCAGTTGCTGATGTGGGTGAAGTTAGCGGCGACTTGATTGCTTTTCGTTTAAGTTCCACCAATCCTCAAGCAGACTGCGGTATTGTCATCTGTACGGAAACTGGTGGCTGTATGCGGATGGAAACACACGGTGGCGCCCAATCTGCAGGTTTGTTTCAACAAGTGAGTTCACTTTCTGAACAAAAGGCGGAAGTGCTGCTGAGTCAGCAGGTACAACGCTGGGGACATGAGGCGCTTTTTGAAGAAAGTTTGGGTGTTACAGGGAAGATTCTCAAATTAGGAGTTAAGAGTTAAGAGTGATAAGTTAAAAGTTAGGAGTTAGGAGTTTTAATTCCTAACTCTTAATTGTTTATTACCTACATTTATGACTAATGATCCAGTTAAAACAGTTATTTGGGTAAACTACACCAAAGAAGAATTATTAGAATTTCCTGAAGATGTTATTGACGAAATTGGATACATTCTCTATCGTGTTCAAGTTAATACAACTCATGCTATAGCATTTATCGACAAGCGTGAGGTACATCGGTAAGGGCACGGCAGTGCCGTGCCCCTACACAGCGTGATATGATTTTGTACTTCATTTGAATGGGAAGCAATACAAATCTCACAAATGAGACAAAACCAATTATTATGAAATAAACAAAACAATATGTTAGATTATACAATCAGTTATTACTTAGTATATCAAATGGAGATGAAATGGAAAAGATAGAACTGGAAATAGATAGACGAACCTTGGAACGAGTAAAAACCTTGGCAATGCTTAATCAATCAACTGTATCAGAATTGCTTACTCAAGTAATGGCGCGTTTAGCAGAAATTCAGGATAAAAACGACCCTTTGATGGGATTATATGCTGATATTCCAGAAGTTGTTGATGAAATTTTAGCTGAGGCAATGGAAAAAAGAGGATATAATGTAGCAAATGAATAAAGTAGAGAAATCGCTACTTGATACCGATATTCTCTCAGAAATTATTAAACGAGCAAATCCTCAGATTGTTGCCAAAGCTCATATTTATATAAACCAATTTGAGAGATACACAATTTCCGTGATTACTGTAATGGAAATTGTCGAAGGTTGGAGAAAACGTAAACAAGAAGAACGTCTTGAACAATTCTTAAATATATTAACTTCACAAGAGATATTAAGCTTGGAGTTGACTGAATCTGTATTAGCGGGGAAAATATACGCTGATTTAGAATTAACAGGAAAAAGAATTGGTTATCCTGATTGTATGATTGCGGCGATCGCTATTAGTCATAATCTAACTTTAGTAACTGGTAATTTATCTCATTATCAAAGAATTCAGGGTTTAGGTTATCCTCTTATATTAGATAATTGGCGTTTATAGTCAATATAGCAAGCAATTACTTAGTGTAAGTAATTACAAATTTTCTATGTCTATCATCATTGCTGGAGAACGTAGTGGGGTAGGGAAGACAACTGTCACACTCACCCTTTTAGCATCTTTATGTCGTCGCGGTTTAACTGTACAATCTTTTAAGGTTGGCCCTGACTATATTGACCCGATGTTCCATCAGCACGTTACTGGTCGTGCTTGTCGGAATTTAGACCCAGTGTTAACTTCCCAAGCTTACGTTCAGCAATGTTTTGCACGTCATAGTCAATTGAGTGAATTTGCACTCGTTGAAGGGGTGATGGGGTTGTTTGATGGAGTTAAGGGGAAAGGGGGGGACAACTTTTCCCCCATCTCTTTTGCGAGTACTGCTCATATAGCGCGGTTGCTAGATTTGCCTGTAATATTGGTGATTGATTGCAGTCGCTTGTCTGGTTCAGTAGCGGCGATCGCACACGGTTACTGCTCCTTTGATCCGAAAATTAAAATAGCTGGGGTGGTATTAAATCGCGTGGGTAGCGATCGCCATTTATCCTTACTCCAAGATTCTCTAGAACCACTAAATTTACCAATTCTCGGTGTTTTAAAACGTCAGGATAACATCACAATTCCTGATCGCCATTTGGGTTTAGTCCCCACCACCGAACTTCCAGAATTAAACGCTGTCATCAATCGTCTCGCTGATTTAGGTGACACCTGCTTCCACTGGGAACGCTTATTACCCCTATTAAAATCCGAACATCTCCCTACCTCCCCACCTCCCCACCTCCCCACCTCTTCTGTCAAAATAGCAGTCGCCCGCGATCGCGCTTTTAATTTCTACTACCAAGACAATTTAGATTTACTCCAAGATTTGGGCGCCCAATTGGTGTTCTGGAGTCCTTTGGAAGATGCGGGATTACCAGAAGGTGTACAGGGAATGTATTTCGGCGGTGGTTTCCCGGAAGTTTTTGCCCAGCAATTGGCTGAAAATATAACTGTGCGTGATACAGTCAAAGCAGCGATTTTGGCGGGAATGCCCACTATTGCTGAGTGTGGCGGCTTAATGTATTTATGTGAGCAAATAGTGGATTTTGAAGGTAAGCCTTGGCCGATGGTGGGAGTGTTACCAACATCTGCTGTGATGGGTGGGCGTTTAACTTTGGGCTATCGTCGCGCTGTCGCGATGCATGATAGCCTATTAGTATCCTCTGGTTCAGCCGTTTATGGACATGAGTTTCACCGTTCCGGTTTAGGATTAACTTCTAATCAGCCCCTATTTACAACTACGCGCTACGATTCTGAGGAAAATATGGGGTTTGAGGGATGGGGAGAAAGTCTTAATCTTCACGCTTCTTATGTTCATTTGCATTGGGGCGAAAGTGTAGAACTTCCCCAGCGGTTTTTGGAGAAATGTCTTTCCAGAAATAAGGGGCTAGGGGCTAGGGGTTAGGATGTCTTTTCAAATTTATCCTTATATTTACTCTGGCTATGACCGCAATTACCATCAACTTTAATAATATCGTCCAGCTCAGTGATGACCAATTTTACCAACTGTGTCGGGATAATCCTGAAGTTACATTTGAGCGTAACACGAAGGGAGAATTGATAGTAATGCCACCAACAGGGGGAGAAACGGGAAAACGGAATGCTAAATTAACGGCGCGATTTGTCCTGTGGAACGAACAAACACAACTGGGTGAAGTTTTCGACTCTTCCACTTGCTTTAAACTCCCTAGCGGTTCAGAGCGCTCACCAGATGTCTCCTGGATACAATATACCAGATGGAATGTACTTACACCCGAACAACGGGAAAAATTTCCTCCCATTGCTCCCGATTTTGTTTTAGAATTAATGTCCCCATCGGATAGCTTGAGCGAAACCCAAGCAAAAATGCAAGAATATATGCTTGCAGGAGTAAAGTTAGGTTGGCTATTCGATAGAAAAACACGTCGTGTGGAAATTTATCGACAAGGACAAGCAAAAGAAGTTTTAAATTCCCCTTCTAGCCTATCGGGGGAAGAGGTATTACCTGGTTTTATTTTAGATTTACAAATTGTTTGGGATTAGGTATGGATAGGGTTAGGGGAGTGGGTTGGTTATTCTCTTTTTTAATTCAGTCTCTAACTGTTCACCCGTACTAACCACTACCCTATTAGGTTTTGCTCTCATAATCGTGAGGTAGTGTTGAAAAGCTTCTTCATCTTGAGGATGACGCTTGACATAATCCCTCAATTGTGATTCAGTTAATTGTTGATAGGTTAAATCACTCATTGTATTATTTCCTCTCCGTTACTTAAAATTTCAACTTGAATCGTTTGACCTATAAGTACCACTATTCTTTTTGAGCGCGTATCGTACCTAGTTAACTCAATTGTTTGTAGTAGATTACTTACTCTGACGCATAGTTCGTAAAAGGCTTTTAATTGTTCTATTGTTGGTTCCATTAACTGACTTGCGCTGCAGTTAGTTCGGCGATGAGTTCGATTAGTTCACGGGTTTGATCTTAGTAATTATAGCGGTTCTCAGTTGGATGCCTTACAAAATTATATCGTCGCGTGTAGGGGCACGGCACTGCCGTGCCCTTACGAGTCTATTGGACTTAACCGACGCTATAGTTGAATTATTCTTTTTCTATTCCCAAGACTTGCGCTGCAGTTAGTTTCAAATTAGGAAAAGTGGCTGAGGCGATATCATCGCTACCTTGAAACACAGCTTCTTCGTATAATCCATCTACCAGTGTCAGCACTGTGATTTTCTCTTTACCAGGATCAACAATCCAGTATTCGGGTATTCCCCGTGCGGCGTACTCTGAACGTTTGTAGCGGTAGTCCCGATCTTCGTTAACTTTGCCAGGAGAGACAACCTCTACCACCAGTGCGGGAGATGGCATATCCTGAGTAATTGTAGCACGTCTGCCACCAATTGCGGCGAATAACTCCTCAGTTAATATCATCAAATCTGGCAGGCGGACACGAGTGCGATTGCCTGTCACCACAATTTCTGTATCTTTATGACAGATGAGGTATAAAGGTACTAGCTTGAGAAATTCTGACAGCAGATAGAGGGCAATTAAGTTATTCCTATTTGTTTCTGGTGGCATTTTGACTAACTCCCCATCGACTAACTCATATTTGGTATCGGTGCCATCGTCATAAGTTAGATATTCTTCCAGGGTCAGTCTTTTGGTCAGTGTGGTCATGGCGATCGCCCTCACAAGCCCTGTGGTTAGAACTATTTCAGTGAATTATAAGCTAAAACATATATTCATTGCATCATCACTTCATGGGGTCGTTGATAGTTAACACAATTATCCATAAATTTAAAAAGACGAGATATATATCTCGTCTCCACATTTATTAAAAATTGCGTTATTAAAATTGAAAGTAATTGTTACAAACTTGCCAAAAGCCCAAATATACCATGTCCTGTAACAACTTCTAATGCAATTAACGAAATAAAACCAATCATTGCTAAACGACCATTGAGGAGTTCTGCATAGGGAGTAAACCCAGTGCGATCGCCTTCCTCATCTATATACACCTTTGGCTCGATCGCAAAGTTGTTCATTAGACCCTGGTCGTCAACAATAGATGCATTTGTACGCATGGAACTTTCTCGCTTTTTGATTTATGTAAAGAAGTGTAACAACTAAATTAATTTTTGTAAAGTATCTGAGTCTGCCCAACGATATATGATGATCGATTGAGTTTCTCGCCCAACCAACAAGCTAGAGTCCTCATTTGTACCCAGTTGAAGAAAACCAATGCATCGATTCCGAGTAGAAGTTATTACCAAAACCCCAAACCCCCAGCAGGTGATTTATGCCGCAATGCACCAAGACTATACCGACAAGTTTGTTTATGATGAAAAAGACTCATGGCCTTCTGAGTCAGAATGTGGCGAAGTTATAGTCAAGCGGCTACTAGCAGGAGAAAGGGGACACTATGGACCATTAGAGCATCCTCAGATTGTTTTCAACTGTGGCTACTTTCCCCACAGTGTGATGCAGCAAGCGCGTACTCATAGAATTAGTGTATCATTTGACGTTCAATCTTTTAGATATACTGGCAACCAATTTATCGAAGTAGTAGAGGGAAACAAAGACATTGAAGATGTTTTCTACCTACGCCCTGTTGACTATTACACTGATAGACAAGGCAAAAAATACTACTATTCACCAGAGCAACGAGCAGCAGATTTGCAATGGTGTCTGGAAGCAGCTAAACGATATAAAGCTGATTTTGAAGGGGGAATGTCTGAAGAACACGCCAGGGGGAAAGTACCCTTTGATTATCGTCAGCATTTTGTAGTCAGTTTTAATCTCAGGTCATTCTTGCATTTTTGCGACTTGAGAAATAAGAAAGATGCTCAACTGGAAATTCAAAAGTTATGTGAACTAATGTGGCCTCATTTTGCCGAGTGGGTGCCAGCGATCGCACAATGGTATGAAAAATCTCGTTTGGGCAAGGCCAGATTAGCACCTTAGCCAATTCAAAATTCAAGTCTTCTAAGTATCGCTAATTACCTTGCCAAATCCAAATCTGATTTTAACGGCAAAGATTAGACTTTAGCCAAAGTCACAATTTCTGCTTGATCCTGATATTTACCCTGGCGTGCTTCATAACTGATAGCGCAGGGTTCACCTTCTAAAAATAGCAATTGCACCACACCTTCATTAGCATAGATGCGACAGTCAGCACTAGAAGAATTGGAAAATTCCAAGGTAAGATGACCGCGCCATGCAGCTTCTGCAGGTGTTAAATTTGCTATTATACCACAACGAGCATATGTAGATTTACCTATGCAGATTACAGTAATATTGTCTGGAATCTCTAATTTTTCTAAAGCAACCCCTAATCCATAGGAATGAGCAGGTAAAATAAAATAACTACCATTAATATCCGTGTGTAGCTGTGTTGCTGCCAAATTTTGAGGATTAAAGTTTTTCGGATCAACTACAGTTCCGGGAATGTGGCAAAAAATGCGGAACTCAGCCGGAGAAAGGCGGATATCATAGCCATAGGAAGACAGACCATAACTGATTACAGGTCGAACTTCTAAATCGGCATCTTTTTGTACTTTTCTGATTAAACTAGGTTCAAAGGGCGAAATCATACCCTTTTGAGCCATTTCCGTAATCCAGATATCGTTTTTAATCACAAGTTTACAGTTAATTCAAACCGACTTACTAGTAGTCTGTCAATTTTGTTTTGAGGGATTTATTGGTAGTCTCGCTCACGCGGGCAAGACTTAAGTGCGGGACGCTACGCGCAGCTTGCTTCCCCGGAGGGGTACGGCGTGAGCGCTCAGTCGAACGCTGCCTGCACTACAGTCGATCATTTTTATCTTGACAGAGTACTAGGATATCGTGAAGTGGTACATTCTTCACGGGCGATGACTACGCCGAATTTCTGTAATTTGATCTGCTACATCCAAAAGAGATTTTGGCATTTCTGGCCCAGTGAGAATAATATCGACATGGGGAGGGCGTTGTGCTAAAAACGCTAAAACTTCGCTTTCGGGAATTAAACCAAAATTGATCGCTAAACTTAATTCATCTAAAACTACGAGAGAATACTTACCATCACAGACTATACGTTGTGTATATTGCCACAATTTTTGTAAAGCTTCCTTTTCTGAATCATCTAGCTGTGGTGTATCAATACAACGAGGCAAATCACAGCGAATCCAGTCTAAATTTTGTCCTAGATGCATGGGTCGTTCCTGTCCTTGACGAATGCCACCTTTAAGGAACTGCACTACTAACACTGGTGTACCTTGACCAGCAATTCTCAGTGCTTGTGCCATAACACTCGTAAAAAAGTTACGATGGGAACTAGTAAAAACTTGCACTAATCCTTCCACTGGACATGGTAAGCTTAGGCTCGAATTTACACTTGGGGTTTCTAGCTGGATCAACATAAATTAAAGTTGAAAATCTGACAAATAATTGAAGAGTTATTGCTGAAAATATTTATCACAAATCTATCTGTATAATCAATCTGTTTTTTACTAGTACAGCATGGCGGAAATAAACCCACCATTATGAACCTTGAAACAATCATCATTTGCAGTCTTGAGAAATGGTAGGCGTATTTACGCCGCACGGTACTAGTGTAGTGTATTTGGCAAGCTACATTCTTAGTGAATCACTAGGTTTGTGCTGAAGTCAACAGTAGCTCAAATTAACACAGGTGTCTTGTGGATGAAACTAGCTATAAACATGAAAATAGACGAATAAAACCGGAAATAAAGCTAAAGAATGGGTATAGTGCCTGAAAATCAACAAATGTTAGATTTACCGTTGGTTTGGGCAAAACAGAGTTAGAGAGTGGTGAATTTGATAACATGAGGAGTAAATTTTTGTGAGATTGGTGATTCTGGGAGGTTCAGGATTGGGGAAAAGCACTCAAGCACAAAGGCTTTGTAGAACTTTTGATATTCCGCAAATTTCTACAGGTGAGATTTTAAGGGAAGCAATTGCTAGCTTAAGCAACCTGGGACGCCATGCAGAACCATACGTACAAAAAGGGGAACTAGTCCCCGACGAAATGATGATTGCATTAATCAAAATGTGGCTAAAAAAAATTGATACCAATAGTGGTTGGCTATTAGAAGGCTATCCCCGTACTGCCTTCCAAGCTGAGGAATTAGATTTTTTGTTGGACTATTTAGGGAAAAAATTAGATTGGGCAATTTATTTACAAGTACCAGAAGCCGTTATGGTTAATCGCTGTTTGGGGCGATCGCTTCCAGATGAGCAGCCGGAAATTGTGCAGCGTCGGATAGAATTATTTTACGATCGCACTATCCCCATCCTGGAATATTATGACCGTCGTCGCCTGCTATTGACTATCAACGGCGACCAGTTACCTCAGATGGTTGAGCAAAATATTATGAATCTGCTTTCAGTTCCTGAACACAATACCTAGTGGGTAAGTTCGTAATCAGGACTTTAGTCCCTTACCGCTCATAATCAGATGCATCGCAACACTAAGGTACCCTTAAAGCAGTATTGTAAAACTTTTGAGGCAATTCCAATGGTTTGGCAGCGTCCAGACGGTCGTCAACCCTACGAACTCCGTCCGATTAGCTTTCACCCCGGATTCACCCGCTTTGCGCCTGGTTCTGTACTCACAAAATGCGGTGACACTCAAGTACTCTGTACCGTCAGCGTGACTGAAGGAGTGCCCAAGTTTTTAGCAGGAACGGGTAAAGGTTGGTTAACTGCAGAATATCGCATGTTACCCAGTGCTACACAACAGCGAAATGAAAGGGAATTGTTGAAGTTGTCAGGAAGGACACAAGAAATTCAACGTTTGATTGGACGTAGCTTACGCGCTGCACTGGATTTTGAAGTCCTGGGAGAACGCACCCTGACAGTTGATGCTGATGTATTGCAAGCAGATGCAGGAACCAGAACAACAGCAATTACAGGCTCTTTTGTCGCCTTAGCTCATGCCATTTCTCAATTATTGCAGCAGAGAGTATTAGAGCGATCGCCCCTGTGTGGACAGGTAGCAGCAGTTTCTGTAGGGTTATTACAGGGAGAGCCATTTTTAGACCTGAACTACATTGAAGACGTAGCCGCTGCAGTAGATTTCAACGTGGTGATGAATCAAAATCTGGGGATCATCGAAATCCAAGGAACAGCGGAAGAAGGTAGCTTTAACCGTACCGAGTTAAATCAGTTGCTAGATTTTGCAGAAAAAGGCATACAGCAATTATTAATCGCCCAGCGAGAAGTGATTCCCGATTGGGAGGTGGTGTTTGTCGCGGATTAGGGCGAGAAGGAAAATAATTGCCCCATACTTCTCTACGAGAGGCTACGCCAACGGCTTCGCTCAGTACAAGTGCCCCATACCCGAATGATGTTAAAAGTTTCAAAAGTTAAACCGGAAAATAGTCATAAGTTCGGTATTGTATTGCTGGAAGCCGGCAATGTGATGAAGAAGCGATGAACAAAACGGTTGAAGTTCTACCGGATCAGGCCGCGCTCGTAGCGCGAGCGCTAGAGTTAATATTGTCGAAGATAGAAACTGCTATTGAACAGCGGGGGCGGTTTACTATTGCTTTAGCTGGCGGTAGTACTCCTAAGCCGTTGTACGAGGCGATTGCTAATCAAAAACTGCCTTGGGATAAAATTCATGTATTCTGGGGGGATGAACGTTATGTCCCACCGGATCATCCCGATAGCAATGAACTGATGGCGCGTCGCGCATGGCTAGATCGTGTTGATATCCCAGCGGCTAATATTCACCCCATACCCACCACAGAAAGCGATCCAGCCCTAGCAGCGACTAAGTATGAACAGCATCTACAAGAATTTTTTCATACGGCATCCGGAGAGTTTCCCGCTCTCGATGTAGTCTTGCTAGGAATGGGAGATGATGCCCATACAGCATCTTTGTTTCCGCACACAGAGGCGTTAAAAGTTCGCGATCGCCTGATTACTGTGGGTAACAAAGATAGCAGCCTCCGCATCACCTTTACCTATCCATTCATCAACGCGGCTAGGAGTGTGATTTTTTTGGTTGCAGGTGCTAATAAACGACCCGCTTTAGCTCAAGTCTTTGCACCCGTAGCTGATGAATTCACCTACCCTTCTCGCTTCATTCAACCCCAAGGAGAACTCTTGTGGTTGCTGGATCGCTCTGCAGGTGCGGAACTCCCAGCTTGACTTTCCCATCAGGAGTAATTGTGAGAATCTATTGCTAGAGTCGCTCCTCTGTTGAACTATCGAGCCGCGACTTGTGCGGCTAGGAGTTCTCTCTGCTTGCCAGTACAATTTTACGATCATCTTGAACAAAGGCGGAAATCCATGATCGTCTGTCCCAATTGCAATCATCCCAACCCAGACGGCGCTGTCCAGTGCGAAGCTTGTTATACGCCGTTACCAGCAACTAGTAATTGTCCCAGCTGTGGGGCTACTGTGCAGGCAGATGCCGCTTTCTGTGGTCAATGTGGTTATAATCTACACTCATCTGCCGCTGTTCCTGCAACTGCAGTAGTAGCAACTGTAGCACCCGAAATCCCTGTACCGCCGTTAGTTACCCCTGACCCTTTACCACTCGGTACCCCCACTGCTGTTTCCGGTTTACCAGCAACAGCGATGGCTGTTGCTCCAGTCGCCGTCACCCCGGAACCAGTCGCCGTCACCCCGGAACCAGTCGCCGCACCACCGGAACCAGTTGCTGCACCACCGGAACCAGTTGCTGCACCACCGGAACCAGTCGCTGCACCACCGGAACCAGTCGCCGCACCACCGGAGCCAGTTGCTGCACCACCGGAACCAGTCGCTGCCCCCGTTAGTCCTGCCAGAACGCAATTACAGCAGGTGACAGCAAGGCTATACCATGTTCAAAGCGACACAGACATTGAATTACCTCAAACTCTGTCTGTGGTTCATATTGGCAAAGCAAATGACCGTATTCCTCCTGATATCGATGTGTCAGGTTTTCCTAATTCGGAAATTGTTTCACGGATTCATGCAGACATTCGTGTTGAGGCAGACGCTCATTATATCGAAGATGTAGGTAGTTCTAATGGCACTTACATTAACAATTTGCCGCTATTACCGGGTAACAGACACCGTTTGAGACCAGGCGATCGCATCAGTTTAGGTAAGGGAGATTTGATGACATTCCTGTTCCAACTCTCTTAATAGTTGCTCATTATAGCACTTCCCATTTAGATAAGGTACAAAATCGTATCACGCGGTGTAGGGGCACGGCACTGCCGTGCCCCTATGGGTGTACCTCACGCTTGGCGATAAACCCCTATAGTACAGGACTTACGCAACTGACATATTATTGACTTTATTCCTCAAGGTCAGGACTAAAGTCCTGACTACACTGAAAAAATTTAATTTTTTTGTGACACTTGCGTAAGTCCTATAGTAATTGAGGGTGGGAAGTGTCCCCAGTCCCTAGTCCCTATCTTCAACCCAGTGAGAACAGAACCTTGAGCCTAACTCTTTATTTTCTCCGTCACGGACAAACAGAATCCAGCCGAAATAACGCTTATTGCGGTTCAATAGACACAGAGTTAACCCCAGAAGGCGTGGAAATGGCAGAAGCTTTTGCTGTTGCATATAGTTCTACACCTTGGACAGCGGTTTTTTCTAGTCCCATGCGGCGAACTGTGGCAACAGCAAAACCCCTATGTGCAGCCATAGGAATACAACCAGAACTGCGCGATGGTTTGAAAGAAATTCATTATGGCAAATGGGAAGGTAAAACCCCAGACATCATCACCCAAGAATATCACGATGATTATCTACGTTGGACAGCAGACCCTGCTTGGTATGCGCCAACAGAGGGAGAAAGGGCTGTAACAATCGCATCTCGCGCTATACAAGTAATTGCAGAAATTCAGCAACTTTATAGTAGTGGTAATGTTTTAGTTGTTGCTCACAAAGCTACCATCAGAATTATTCTGTGCAGCCTGTTGGGCATTGATGTGGGACGCTTCCGCTATCGTTTGGGGTGTCCGGTTGGGTCAGTAAGTATTGTAGAGTTTACCTCACATGGCCCCTTGTTACACGCTTTGGCAGACCGCAATCATTTAAATGAGCGGTTACGAAATTTACCGGGAAGTTAACTTACAGCAGTTATAAATCAAACCAAGGAACCCCACCCCGCCTTGGACTTGCGTCAAAGTCTCCCCGGACTGTATACGGTCTGGGGTTGGGGTTTTAGGGCACTTTTGCAAGATATCTATTGTACAACTTATATTCGTAAAGGCGCACGTCGTCAGCCCCAGAAGGGTGGTCTATTTACCTAAACGCTGTTGTCACCCATATTCCGGGTGCAATGTTAAAAAAAATGTAAAGTATTGTGGCTGATATGAGGATTCAGCATTCAACACTTGACTAAGACACCTTGAGTAAATAGCTCATACAGTGCCCCATGAGAAAGTAAACTACCAACATGGCAGCAGCAGCAAGGGCAACCAATGTACCAGCCAACATGAGAGAAAATTCTTTATGTTCAAACGCTTTCTCCATGAGGTGGAGTGACCAAGCCACGAGCGCGACATCAAACAGCAAAATAGGAATCAACATATTTCTTAATATTTATTAATACTTGTAAATTAATGCTAACACTCTTTTAGGCAACTGTCTCTAACCAGGGATAGATGTAGTTGGATGCTGAATTTCAAGCTAAACCTCCATGTAGTTAACACAGAACAAACGATAAAATCTTTCTTTTTCTTAGCGGTGACGAGTGGGAAGAAGTATTAAGCACTAACTTCTAGATCACAGAGCATTCGTACTGGTACAGAGCGATCGCGCAGATAATTTTTAATTTGGATGACGCTTAATTCACCATAATGTAAGAGTGAGGCGAGTAAGGCGGCTTCGGCTTTGCCTTCAGTCAATGCAGCGTGGATGTGTTCACAATTACCAGCGCCACCAGAAGCAACTACAGGAATTTGTACAGCATTAGCGATAGATTTTGTCAATTCGATGTCATAACCGGCTTTAGTCCCGTCAGCATCCATACTTGTTACTAGCAGTTCACCTGCGCCGCGTTTTTCCACTTCTTGCGCCCAAAGTAAAGCATCTTTGCCTGTGTTTTCTCTGCCACCTCGCACATACACATCCCAACCAGGATTCGTGGGGTCTAGTCTTCGTCTGGCATCAATAGCAACAACTATACACTGATTACCAAAGCGATCGCTTGCCCGATTAATAAAGTCTGGGTCGCGTACTGCCGCAGAATTAATACTAACCTTGTCTGCGCCCGCTCGTAACAAACCTTTAACATTTTCTAAGGATTGAATACCACCACCCACAGTCAATGGAATAAAGACCTGCTCTGCAGTGCGGTAAACCACGTCAATAATCGTATCCCGGTCTTCATGAGTCGCTGTAATATCCAGAAACACTAACTCATCTGCACCGGCTTCGTTATAAACCTTTGCCAGTTCTACCGGATCACCCGCATCCTGCAGATTAACGAAATTAACTCCTTTAACAACCCGTCCCGCCTTCACATCCAAGCAAGGTAAGATTCTTTTAGATAACATAACAACTTTTCCACTCCTGGGTAATTGTCCGGAATTTAAATTTTAAATGGGCGTGTGTATTTCCAAAACAAAATTTTTGCCACCGTGATTCTTCGCAGTTTTACCGCCAAGTTGGCGCTGACACAATCCTCAAGTTAAAGTAGATAGCTGAATTATGGCGATTATCTCCTCGAAAAAACAGCCTCCAGAACCCAATGGACAACCAAAGCAGCAGCGAGAGTTGGCGAAAGCTCCTCCTAAACCAGACCTTTTGCAAGCTGAAGCCGCTATTGATGAGCAAGATAAGCAAGAAGAGACTATTCGACCCCAGCGATTTGCTGATTACATTGGGCAAAAAGACCTAAAGGATGTGCTAGATATTGCCATAAAAGCAGCTAAGTCACGGAGTGAAGTGCTGGATCACTTGCTGCTGTACGGGCCGCCGGGATTGGGAAAAACCACAATGGCAATGATTTTAGCATCAGAGATGGGGGTAAACTGCAAAATAACTAGTGCGCCAGCACTAGAACGTCCACGGGATATTGTAGGGCTACTGGTGAACTTAAAACCAGGAGATATTTTGTTTGTGGATGAAATTCATCGTCTTTCGCGAATGACAGAAGAAATTCTTTATCCGGCAATGGAGGATTATCGCCTAGATATTACCATCGGTAAAGGTTCCAGCGCTCGCATTCGCAGTATACCCTTGTCAAAATTTACTTTAGTGGGAGCGACAACACGTGCAGGTGCCCTCTCTTCACCACTACGCGATCGCTTTGGCTTAATTCAGAAACTGCGATTTTACGAAGTTGACGAACTCACCCAAATTGTCCTGCAAACTGCACAAATACTTCAAACCGCGATCGCCGAAGATGGCGCCACAGAAATTGCTCGTCGGGCGCGGGGAACACCACGTATCGCCAATAGATTACTCAAGCGAGTACGTGATTATACAGAGGTAAAATTATTGGGTGAAATAAACGAAAGCGTTGCAGCAGAGGCATTACATCTATTTCAAGTAGACCCATGCGGCTTAGATTGGACAGACAGGAAAATGCTGAGTGTGATTATTGAACACTTTAATGGTGGACCTGTGGGATTAGAAAACTTAGCCGCTGCGACGGGTGAAGATACCCAAACCATAGAAGAAGTTTATGAACCTTATTTAATGCAAATAGGCTATTTAAGCCGGACTACCCGTGGCAGAATAGCGACAACTGCAGCCTACAAGCATTTGGGCTTTAAGCCGCCTAATGAGCAGTTGTCTTTGCTTTAAAAGGGACTGGAGGGAGTGTGAAGTTTCGAGTTCCCAGCTTGGCGTTTCTAGTTCCCAGCTTGGAGTCAAATACACTCGTAAGGGCACGGCAGTGCCGTGCCCCTACACGCGACGATATAATTTTGTATTGCATCCAATCTAAGAACCGCTATAAAACTTCTCCCCATTCCCCATTCCCTATGATTAAGTTAATTGCTATTTTTCTCACTCTCTTGCTTGTGTTTGGCTGGGGTACACCAGTCATAGCATTATCAGAAGCGCCTAGTATTACTCAAGAACAATTACAGCAAGGAGATGACTTGGCTAATAAGGCGTTTGAGGCGACAAATCAAGGTGATTTTGCCACAGCTGAACGTTACTGGACAGAGATTATTGCAAAATTTCCCACCAATGCTGGAGCATGGAGTAATCGGGGGAATTCGCGAGTCAGTCAGAACAAGTTACAAGCAGCGCTTTTGGATTACAACAAAGCCATTGAGCTAGCGCCCAATGTCAGCGATCCTTATTTAAATCGGGGTGCAGCGTTAGAGGGTTTAGGAAAATGGCTTGATGCGATCGCTGATTATAATCATGTTCTAGAACTTAATTCTCAAGACGCAATGGCATATAACAATCGTGGTAATGCTAAAGCAGGTTTAGGAAAATGGTCAGAAGCGATTAAAGACTACAAAAAATCTTTTGAAATATCCCCAAATTTTGCCTTCGCCCGTGCTAATTATGCCTTGGCGCTGTATGAAACAGGTGTCAAAGACAAAGCCATCCGCGAAATGCGAAATATCGTCCGCAAATATCCGCAATTTGCTGATATGCGTGCTGCGTTAACAGCTGCGTATTGGGTAAGTGGAAACAAAGGCGAAGCCGAAAGCAACTGGGTAGCTGCCTATGGATTGGATAAACGCTACAAAGATATCAACTGGGTGACAAATATCCGCCGTTGGCCTCCTAGTGCGGTGGCTGCTTTGGATAAGTTCTTGAAACTGCAGTAGTGCATTTTTAGATAATTTTTGCAACCGACCGTAGAGGGATTTACTGGGGGTATTTTTTTGTATTAGTTGATTGGTAGCTATTAAGGTAGTATCTGGGTAATCTGAAGTTTTTAGTGGATAAAGGCGGATTCATGTTTCAAAACATTACTGCTCAGATTGCTTATTCTGACTCACTTCCATCTTTAGCCACAGTCTTAGGCGTTACTACCATAGCGGGAACAATTGGGTGGCGCTGGTGGAAACAAAAGAACACATACAAAGCGCTAGAATCACTCCCTTCTCCTCCCAAACACTGGCTGTTAGGAAATCTTCCGCAAATATTAGCAGCAGTGAAACAGAAAAAATTATTCCAATTAATGTTTGATTGGAGTCAACAGCTAGGGCCGATGTATGTGATGTGGAATGGCGGTTCTCCAGTTGTCGTTTTAAGTAAACCAAAAGTTATCGAAGATACCATTGTCAATGGGATGAGAGATGGTAGCTTAATTAGATTCTGAGCGATTACGCAAAGCTTGGAACGATATTACTAGTCCCATTATGATAGGAGAAACTGGGACTGAGTGGCAGTGGCGACGCAAGGCTTGGAACCGGAATTCAGTTCTAGCAGTCTCTCCAAATATGTGGAAATTATTAACCAAGCCTGCGAACAAGTAATTGAGACACTGAAAGAAGCTGCGCTACCAAAAGAAGTTCAGGTAGATCCTCTGTTTGTCGAACTAACAATGAGGGTAATTTCCTAGTTTAGTACTTAGGCATTCCTGTGGATAGAACGGTACTAGTCATAAGGGCCTATCCTGGAAGTTCTCAAGGTGTATGAAGCAATGTCTGTTGTTGGCTATCGGTTCCTACGCCAAGCTACTGGAGAGAAGATATGGATGAAATATTTGCCCACTAAGAATTCCCGAGATTATTGGGCAGCAAGGCGATATTTGAGAGGAATTTCTCACTCCCCGTGTAGACCTCAGCTTTACAGATGAGAGAACAAAGCCAGACCGATTTACCACAAGTCAGTCCTTTGTTTCCTGAATCAATGTTAGTCAAAATTGCTGCTAAAGAACCAAAATACAATCGCGAAACATTAATAGCAGAATCTGTTGAACTCTTAATAGCTGGTACTGACACAACAGCCCATACTTTATCCTTTGCAGTCGGAGAGTTGAGCTTAAATCAAAAGGTTTTTCAGCAAGCACGGTACATAGTTGACCAAGTTTGGCAAAGCAAAGGCTGTATTAATACAGAAAGCTTCAAAGAATTGGCTTATATTAGTGCAATTCTCAAGGAGACATTGCGCCTCTATTCAGTCGCTTCTGGCTCAACTTCATTGGAGACTCAACGCGACACTGTAATTGAGGGTCAAGTCATTCCTCGCGGTACAAGAGTATCCTGGTCAATGCTTGCTGCTGGAAGAGATCCACAAGTCTATGCTAATCCGGAGGAATTTCTGCCAGAACGTTGGTTAGACAAGGATAAGGAAACTAGTTCACTGCCAATGATAGACTTTGGCTCAGGGCTTCATCGTTGCTTGGGAGAGCATCTATCCATGCTAGAAGGAACTCTGATGCTAGCATTATTGCTCCGCTACTTCGACTGGGAGTTAGTTAACGGTCGTTCTTCTTTGGAAGAATTACAGCAAAATCTGTTAATTTATCCGTCCGATAAAATGCCAGTGCGCTTTCGGTTGAGAAATTGGCAGTAAAGTTTTCAGAATTTCGTACTACTTTTATAGGGTATGATTCTCGTATTATGCCATCTTGGTAACGTCATCTATGCCAACTTTAATTCCCCAAACTACGCTTCCCAACGGGATGAAAATATCTTGCTTGCGAAAAGATGAAGTGCAATTGATGTACCAAGAAGTGCAGGCGTACTTAAAATATGGAATTAAGTTGAGCGAGGGTGATACAGTTTTTGATGTGGGAGCCAATATAGGTTTATTTACAATGTTGGTGACTCAACACTGTAACCAAAATGTGCATGTCTATGCTTTTGAGCCTATCCCGGCAATTTTCAAAGTGCTGAACAGCAATGTCGAACGTTTGGCGTTAAAAAACGTCAAGGTTTTTCCGTGCGGATTATCCCAGGAATCGAAGACTATGACCTTTACATATTACCCAAAAATAACTCTCGGCTCGACTGCATATCCAATCAGTTCACAAGAAGAATTGGACAAACTCAAGAAAATGACTTTGGCTAATTTCAAAAATTTTCCTGCTTCTATTAGTTGGCTGCGTTGGTTACCAAAACCTCTATTTTCGCGCATTATTGATCGCAAATTTGCTACAGCTTTTCAAGCAGAGCAAGTTATGTGCCAATTGAAAACCGTATCGCAAATGATTAGTGAGCAGAATATCCAGCAGATTGACTTGCTCAAAATAGATGTAGAAAAAAGTGAGATGGATGTGCTGCTAGGTATTGAAGCACAAGATTGGCCAAAAATTAAACAAGTGTTCATTGAAGTGCATGATTTAGAGCTTCGCATTGAAAAGATTACAGCTTTACTTCAAGAACAGGGTTTTAGTGAGATTAAAGTTGAGCAAGAACCGATTCTTCAGGGTTCTGATATTTTCAGTTTATACGCCTGGCGATCGCCAGAAAATTAAAATAACCTCGTTTACAGCAGTTTTCAGGTAAATAGATCACATGGTAGGGGCACAGCAATGCTGTGCCCTGAGGATAGATGTGGTTCTAATGCTTGTAATCAGCTTACCAATTCTTGAATTTGCTCTGGTGTCAACTCCTGCACATTACTCAAAACTATAGCCGCTCCAGCTTTTTGCAATGTCTCACTATAGGCATCACGCCGCGCTGCAGTTTCCTGGACGTGAGGCGGTAAAATACCTACACCAATCCAATTTCTCTCTGGATTCAACTCTCGTGCTTTCTCTACAGTGTACATATCTGCTACAGTATCTCCGACGTACACTATTGTTGGTTTATTGTCAATATTATTTTCTAACAGACCAAGAGCGGCAAAAAGTCCTGTGGGGTCAGGTTTACCTGGTGCATCTTCCATCGCAATCAACACCGGCGACTGTAAACCCAAGCGTTTTTCCAAGACGTAGGTAGCCGAAGCGCGAGTAGCACCGCTGAAAAAGCCCCAAGGAATGCCAGCTTGTGTTAGTTCGTCTAAATAGCTAGGCTTTAATAATAAGGGTTCATTACAGATATACCCCGTCCAATTGTCAGGGTCAGAACCTCGGTAACGGGATTGAAAAAAACTGACAATTTCTTTGTAGTCGAGTTGCAATTGCTCGCGGGACTGTCCAAGAGATTGAAAATAACGGTAAATAAATTCTTGAGAGGCTTCCCAATCGTTATTCCAGATGCCTTCAGATTTTAACTGGTCAATGTCTATAGGTGTCGGGCGATAGGCAAGGGCGGTAAAATGCTCTACAGTATCTGCAAGCGCCCGCCGATAGGAACCACCAACATCGCGGATAACACCATCAATATCAAAAACTGCGATCGCTTTAGTCATAAAATTGGGCATGGGGCATGGGGCATGATACCTAATTAGTATTTAACCATCTGGCAAGGTATTGAGTTACAATAAGCGATCGCTAACTTATTAAGCTATGCCCGGATTTTCCCCGGAGGTGTGATTGACCAAGTTTATTTTGAAGATTCTTTGGTTAGACGAAAACGTCGCTCTCGCAGTTGACCAAATTGTAGGCAAAGGCACAAGCCCTTTGACTAAGTACTTTTTCTGGCCTAGGAATGATGCCTGGGAAGAGTTAAAAAAGGAGCTAGAATCCAAACACTGGATTACTGACCTCGATCGCGTTGAGTTGCTCAATAAAGCCACAGAAGTGATTAACTACTGGCAAGAAGAAGGCAGAAACCGCCCAATGGCGGAAGCGCAATTGAAGTTTCCTGAAGTTGCCTTTACAGGTAGCGCCTGATATTGGGCATGGGGCATGGGGCATGGGGCATTGGGCATGGGGCATAAATCAAAAGAAATAACCCCACTCCGCCTTTGACTTACGTCAAAGTCTCCCCTCCTCGCTTGCGGGGAGGGGTTGGGGGTGGGGTGTTAGGGGACTTTTGCAACAGGTCTATTAGTCATTCTAGGCGTGGGTGGGTCAAAGGCTGCCATAATTTGATGGTCTTATCCTTGCTACCGCTAGCAATTAGCTGTGCAACTTGACTCACAGCAATGGCAGATACAGAGTCTACATGACTCGATAGAGTAGCAATTTGTTCTGCAGTTCTTACTCTCCACAGTTTAACTGTCTGATCCCAACTGGCGCTAATCAGCGTTTCGCCATCAGCAGTGAAAGCTAATGCTACCACCGACCAAGAATGACCTGAAAGTGTGGTAATTATCTGACCAGTGTTTACCTCCCACAATTTTATTGTGTTATCGTCGCCACCCGTCGCCAAAATTTGACCATCGGGACTAAAAGCGATTGTTAAAACCGTCCTAGCATGTCCTGAAAGGGTGCCTAACAAGGTATAATCTGGGCGGTTTTTCAATTCTCTGGCAGAAAGTTGCCACAGGCGAATCGTTCTGTCAAAACTGGCGCTGGCTAACAGTTCTCCTTGGGGACTAAAGGCGACTGAACTTACTTGTAATTGATGTCCAGTCAGGGTACAAATTTCTTGACCATTATTGACATCCCAGAGTTTGACTGTTTTATCCCAACTTCCACTAGCAAGCATCTGTCCATCTGGACTGAAAGCTACTGATTTCACTGCATTTGAGTGTCCGCTGAGGGTGAAGATTTCTGCGAATGTGTTGAAATTCCACAATTTAATAGTTTTATCGTCGCTAGCCGTTGCTAAAATTTGTCCATCAGGACTAAAGGCTACAGATTTCACCCCTTGGCTATGTCCTTTCAAGCTGGTTAGCAATTTTTTGGTGCTTAAATCCCACAATCTCGTGATTTTGTCATCATCGCCACTGGCGAGGGTGTTACCATCAGGGCTGAAAGCCAGAGAGTTAATAGCAGCAGATATACTGGAATGTCCACTAATTGTATGTATACATTGCCATTGTGGATGAATTGGCAATTTTGGACTGCTGATAGACTCTGAAGTGATTGCTGGGTAAGGGTGGGCATCAATGATACCTGTAGTTTCCATCACTTCATCCGCTGTTTGAAAGCGTTGGGTGAGGTTATTTTGTAGCAGTTTGTTGAGAGTTTGTGAGAGACGCTGACTCACTCTGGTGGTAAGATACTGTTGCCAAATCCAACAATCGTTCGCAATATCAAATAAATCAAAAGGCGGAATCTGAGTCAGTAGGTGAATGCAAGTTACACCCAGGCTGTAAAGATCACTCGCAAAAACTGGTTTTCCCTCGGCTTGTTCTGGAGCGATATATACTGGACTACCAATAGTATTTTCAACAGTTAGCTGGTTAATGGCGCTGGTGATTATAGCCGCACCAAAATCAACTAAGACGAAATTTCCGGGGGATGTGCGAATAATATTTTCTGGTTTAATATCGCGGTGAATCAGATGGCGATCGCTAATAAATTTAATAACTGGTAATATATTCTCTAAAAGTTGCCAAATTTGAGTTTCACTAAAGCTTCCCTCATCTGCCAATAAGGTAGCCAAATTAGCGCCAGCAATAAACTCCTGCACCCAATAAAAATGCTGATTATCCTCGAAATGTGCCAGTATTGCGGGAATTTGTGGATGCTGTCCCAACTCTTGTAGTAACTGCGCCTTTTGCACAAAAGCTGCAGGTGTTTGATTGTCATTCGACAATTGTTGCACAACACAAGGAACAGGGGGAAACTCACCCTCATCTACAGCGAGATAGGTTTTGCAGAATCCCCCTTTACCAATTAACTTCAGCAAGCGATAACGGTTGTGTAAGAAATTCAAAATTTAGCCGCCTTAATTTAACTATGATACCAATACCTTGGTAGGGGCACGGCAATGCCCTGCCCAGCCCCTACTTGTGAAAATTATAAATTCGTAGTCAGGACTTTAGTCCTGTCGTAGCACTTTAGTGCTGTAAAAAGCGGTTTTTGCCTTTGGGTGCATTGGGGTTGTAACTTACATCAATAGCGCCACGTCCTCTGACACCTATTGACTCGCGGCTGCTGGTGACTAACTCAGCTAAAGTTGTATTATCTTTTTGCCATAAAGGTTTAAGGTCAACTTTACGGAAGGTAACTTCACCATTCGGTTTGATTACCCAAATGTAGAGTTCTGATTCCTTGGCTTCTTGTTTACCCTGAATCTTGAATTCATTATAAATAATTGAATATTGCACGAAAGTAGTATTTTGTGATTTGGCAATTTGTTTAATCTCTGCAATATTTGGTGGGGTGGGAAATTGTTCTTTAGGGTTAGCAGATAACCGGGAAGCAAGTAACTCCACAAAAGCACGCCCCCGTCCACGTTCAGCTATTTCTAAGGCTGCTTCAATTTTATTCTCAGCAATTATGACTTGTTGTAAAGTGCGATAGGTTTGACTTTGGGTTTCAAAGATTGAAACTTTCTCACTATCTTTTAATTCTCGACCTCGTAGAGACTCCCAAACTTTTATGCCTTGAATCAAGGTACTTTCTGCTAAAGTGAGATTTCCTTGTTTGTAGTAAGCCAATCCTAGATTGTTCAGTGCAGCACCCTCACTTTGATGGTCTTTTATTTCCCGTGCAATCGCCAAGAATTGTTGTTCGTAGTCAATGGCTTTTTTGTAGTCTCCCAAGGAAAGATAGGCAAGACCGAGATTTCCCAGTGCAAGACCCTCACTTTGATGGTCTTTTATTTCCCGTGCGATCGCCAAGAATTGTTGTTCGTAGTCAATGGCTTTTTTGTAGTCTCCCAAGGAAAGATAGGCAAGACCGAGATTTCCCAGTGCAAGACCCTCACTTTGACGGTCTTGAATTTCCCGTGCGATCGCCAACCATTGTTGTTCGTACTCAATGGCTTTTTTGTAGTCTCCCAAGGAATAGTAGGCAAGACCGAGATTTCCCAGTGCTTTACCCTCACTTTGACGGTCTTTAATTGAGCGTGCGATCGCCAAGAATTGTTGTTCGTACTCAATAGCTTTTTTGTAGTCTCCCAAGGAAAGGTAGGCAAGACCGAGATTTCCCAGTGCAACACCCTCACTTTTACGGTCTTTAATTGAGCGTGCGATCGCCAACAATTGTTGTTCGTAGTCAATGGCTTTTTTGTAGTCTCCCAAGGAATAGTAGGCAAGACCGAGATTTCCCAGTGCAGCACCCTCATTTTGACGGTCTTTTATTTCCCGGTAGATTTGTAGTGCTTGTTGCCAAGACTGCAATGCTGCTGTAAATTGACTGGTTTGATACTGCTGTAAACCTTGGTCTAACAATCTATCTGCTTCCGCTTTCCGTGCCTCTGATGTTTGCGCCAGTACTCGTAACTCTCCTGGTGATGCGGAAAAGCTGAAAGTTATCGGTGTGGAAGCAGTGGCAATAACTAGGGCGAGGAAACTTAGACCAATGTTGGGTAAACGCATATTATAAATGTATGAAATGAAATTTAAGACAACACCACCGTTATTTGCTGGCTTACTTTTATATACTTCTGAGCAGGGTGGGACATATGCAATTTTGCGGTAAGGGATTACTAAGAAATAAATTATTCCATCTTGTGGGGTGGACATCTAGCCCAAGGACTGGGGCGGGCGTCTCGCCATAGGTGTCAAGTTACAGCAGTTTTCAGGTAAATAGACCACATTTGTTGTAGGGGCACAGCACTGCTGTGCCCTGAGAGTGTGGTTCAACTACGTGAAAGGGGTTGCTGTCGTCACGACAAAGGTTGCTGTCGTGACGACAAAGGTTGCTGTCGTCACGACAAAGGTTACTGTCGTCACGACAAAGGTTACTGTTGTGGCTTATAGCACAACACATTCAGATGAGGTACAAAATTGTATCACGCGGTGTAAGGAACAGCTGCCGTGCCCTACGGGTGTACCTAACTAGGGCGAGAAACGCTATATATAGGTTATCGGTTGAGTAAGGGCACGGCAGTGCCGTGCCCCTACACGCGACGATATAATTTTGTATTGCATCCAACTGAGAAGCGCTATATATTTGTGTCTAAAATATAAATAAAAATTATAAAAAACTCCACCCAGAGGGGATGGAGTTTTTGATGTAATAGCCCCCTCCTCGCTTGCGGGGAGGGGGTTGGGGGTGGGGTTCTTGTACACCCGACTTACGTACAACAATAATTACTTATCTTTTGGCAAATCTAAAACTACCGACGGAATACCATTTTGTGACGTGGATTGGTTTTTGACTACTGCTTGAGGATGCAATGGTGTTGGTGTCACTTCACCTTGCTTACCAGTTTGATTCCATAAAATCATCGAAAGTAACCCATCCACCAAGCCGTTGGTGCTACCGTTGCTACCACCAACCAGGATATCGGGTATCAATCGGACGTTGCGATCGCCGATAATTTGCATCAGCTGCATTGCTGTATAACCTTGTGTTCCCAGGGCTTCTACACCAGTGCGGTAGGTTTCGGCTTTAGCGTTACCTGTGGCACGGATACCTTCAGCTTCCGCAATTGCCCGTAGTTTGGTAGACTCGGCTTGACCGTTAGCTTGCTTAATTTCGGCTTGGGCTTTCAACTCAGCAATTTGTACACTCTGCTCCGATTTCACCATTTCTTGCTGAATATCAGCCAGTGCTGTCTCCCGAACTAGTTGTTGGCGTTGGGTTTGCGCCATCTGCTGCACTTCATAGGTTTTGCGTTGTTCTTCCGCAATTTTCCGGTCTGTCTGTGTCTGCATCAGCGATGCTGGCGGCTGAATATCACCGATGAGGGTGTCGATCGCTTGCACGTCATAAGCCCGCAGTGCTGTTTTAATATACTCAGCAGCCTCCGATTGGCGCTCACTCCGGGCGGTGAGAAAGTCTAGTACAGTATAGTCTTGGGCTGAGTTGCGGAAATAGTTACCAATGGTTGGTTCTAATACATGGTCTACCAGATTTTGCATTGCACCAACGCGAGAAATTACCTTTGGCGCATCTAACGCACCCACATGGATAATTTGCGCTACTTCTAAATCGAAAGCAAACCCATCACGCGATCGCACTGTGAGGGAAGCTAGTTTAGCATCATAGCTGTGGCGTTCGGTGCGACCTGACCAGTTTAAAACAATGTTGGTGGTAGGCACCAATTCAATTTTCATAATCCGGGAATTAATCGGGTGCTTACCAGGATAAAGTGGTTCCACCCACACGCCTTTATGTCCCTGATTCACCAAGTTACCGTGGGTGAAGGCTGCACCACTGACATCTTGATGAGCTTTACCCACGAAAGAAATCACCACGCCCACATAGCCAATGGGAATTTCTGTCATGGGGACTTGTTCAACTTGGACAAACCAAGGATTCAAGTTCCAGGAACCAGAAAGTAGTATTTGCTCTTGTAAACCGCGTCTTCCACCGCCATCAATGAATTTCTGACCACTCTGGAAGTTGTCATGTCCAGCAATTATGGGGCCTGCAAGTTCACCACCGGGGATTGGTAAACCATCTAAAGTAGTGACAATCCCAACTTTATCTGCGGGTAAATTATACACGCGCAACTGTTCGGGATTCATGCCATGAGTGCTGGCGTTCGATGCCATAATTACTTTAAACAGGGCGGTGTTGATGCGGTATGTACCGGCTGTGAGAAAACCCATTTGCCGACCTTTTTCGCCACCGTGGGTGAGGAATTTGCGGGCATCTTGAAAGTTATCACAATCGACGATTTTGCCCAAAATCCGCTCTGGCGGGTTGGAAGCCCCATCTGCAGCCACAATCAGGGCGATTTCACCTTGAGGCACAACAACTACCTGCTCTTTGCGAACAGAGTACTGCCAAGGCCAATACCCCCAGTGCCAACCAGGGGCGAGGGTATCTGCTTGCAAACCTGCTTCACCATTGAGCGCAATTAGTCCTCCAGATGGGATGCCGCGCCCGGAAAGGGTGAATTTTCTCACCACAATACCTACTTCGCGTTCACCAATCACCACCAATCCGCCAAAGAACAGGGGGACAAAAACAATCACACCACCAACCAGAACAATGGGGATGATTCCGCCAGGCGACAGTCTGCATTGCCTGATATTGAGGCTTGTTGCTTTGTAACTGGGCAATGACTGGTTTTGTCTGATTTAGTTGAACTGATACGGGGGTAATTTCTTTTGCAGTAGTTGTTTTTACTGGAGTAGCATTGGCAGAATTAATACTTATAGCTAGTGCTAATGTACCGACGACAGACGCTGCAATATGACCCAATTTATTCTGATGACGCTTACCAAGGGAACATGAATAACTTTCCATAATGTGTGCCTTTTGGGCAACTAATTATCTAAGTTATCACTACACTTTGGCGATGTCAGTTTTCTTAAACTTAGTGTAATTTTGTTAGCAAGATTAATTTTAGGGAGAGATGGGGGGAATAACTTCTAATACTGTTTGACTTTAATGATGATACAAATAGATTGGTAGGGGCACGGCAATGCCGTGCCCTGGAGCTAGATACATCTATAATAAAATTTTAGACCGAGCCGCCTGCAGCTTGAAAGCGAGCGCGAGCGCGTTTGAAGGCCTGATTTGCCTGGAATTGTGCTTGGCGATTGTCTGCTGCTACCTGATTTAGGGCTGTTTGTGCTGCGTTGAAAGCAGTACGAGCTTCCTCAAGGTTAATAGCGTCGCCACGTTCCGCACCGTTAACCAGAATTGTGACTTCATTTTCTTCGACTTCGGCAAAACCACCCAAAAGAGCGATCGCTTGCCAATTCTGATTTTTGCTGGCACGTACTCGCATGACACCTGTATCCAAGGCGGTCAAAAGTGGCGCGTGTCCAGTGAGAATACCTAGCTGACCGGTGGTGCTGGGTAAAACTACTTCTTCTGCTTCGGCATCCCAGACGGTTTTGTCTGGAGAAATTACACGGACGGTTAATGTCATTTGTCTTTTGTCCTTTGTCCTTTGTCTGTTCTAATTTGTCATTAGTTATTAGCACTTGAACTAATGACTAATAAATAGACTTCTTGCAAAAGCACCATAACAGCTAGCCCCCAGCCCGTCCCCACAAGGGGGGAGAGGAGACTTTGACTTGTGTCAAAGGCGGGGTGGGGTTCTTTTTTTGATTTGTGCAAGAAGTCTCATGACTAATGACTAACCTTTGAGTTTTTCGCCTTTAGCCTTCGCTTCGTTAATGTCGCCTACTAAGTAGAAAGCCTGCTCTGGGAGAGCATCCAACTCACCAGACAGAATTTGCTGGAATCCTTTGATGGTATCTTCCAACTTCACATACTTACCAGGAGAGCCTGTGAACACTTCTGCTACGAAGAATGGCTGAGATAAGAAGCGCTCAACTTTCCGCGCCCGTGCCACAATCAGACGGTCTTCTTCTGACAATTCGTCTAGACCCAGAATGGCAATGATATCTTGCAGTTCTTTATAACGTTGCAGGGTTGCTTGTACAGCACGCGCAGTGTTGTAGTGTTCATCACCGACAATGTTGGGCTGTAACATGGTGGAGGTAGAACCTAGGGGGTCCACAGCTGGATAAATTCCCTTAGATGCCAAACTCCGAGACAGTACAGTTGTTCCGTCCAAGTGAGCAAAGGTGGTTGCAGGTGCGGGGTCTGTCAAGTCATCTGCTGGTACGTATACGGCTTGAATTGAGGTGATTGAACCTTCTGTAGTTGAGGTAATCCGCTCTTGTAATGCACCTACGTCGGTTCCTAGTGTGGGTTGGTATCCTACCGCTGAAGGCATCCGACCCAATAGCGCAGATACTTCTGAACCTGCTTGCACAAACCGGAAGATGTTGTCAACAAACAGCAATACGTCTTGCTTGTTAACATCGCGGAAGTACTCAGCCACTGTCAATCCAGACAGACCTACCCGCATTCTTGCTCCGGGTGGCTCGTTCATTTGACCGTAAACCAGAGCAATTTTTGATTCGTTGAGGTTGTCTTTGTTGATCACCCCAGATTCAATCATTTCGTTGTAGAGGTCATTACCTTCGCGGGTGCGTTCACCCACACCAGCAAAAACGGATACACCGCCGTGTTGGGTAGCGATATTGTTGATCAACTCCATCATGATCACAGTCTTACCAACACCAGCACCGCCGAACAGACCAATTTTACCGCCGCGTCGATAGGGAGTCAGCAGGTCAACCACTTTAATCCCTGTCTCGAATACAGAAGGCTTGGTTTCCAGTTCAGTGAATTTAGGAGCAGGGCGGTGGATGGGTAAAGTAGCCTCAGCGTTTACAGGGCCTCGATTGTCTACAGGTTCGCCAAGAACGTTTAAAATCCGACCCAAGGTGGCTTTACCAACTGGTACGCTGATAGGAGCGCCAGTATCGACGACTTCCAGACCACGTACTAAGCCATCGGTTGTACTCATAGCGACAGCCCGTACTTGGTTATCGCCTAGCAGTTGCTGTACTTCGACGGTCAGGTTAATGTCCTGATGAGCTTCGTTTGTGCCTTTGATGGTCAAAGCGTTATAGATTTGTGGCAATTTCCCGCCGGGAAATTTCACGTCTACAACCGGACCAATGATTTGGGTAATGAAACCGATGTTTGTTTTTTCTGCGGTGGTGACCATGCTGCGCCTAGTGATTGAAGCTATATTTCAGATAGGGCTGTAAAAGACATAAGATCAAGTAATGTCATCTCTCAGGTTAGCACTGAACGACCCCACTCTCTACCATAAATTAATAATAGGCATGGGCATGGGGGCAGCCCTGCGTTCCTGTCGCCTTGCGTCGGAAAGCATGTGGCGTCATGGCGCATGGCGCATGAATGGTCCCAATGCCGTGTTTGGGCTATGCCCCAAGTCGATATAGTGGTTCTCAGTTGGATGCCTTACAAATCATATCGTCCGGTGTAGGGGCACGGCAGTGCCGTGCCCTTACGAGTGTATTGGACTCAACCGATAACCGCTATAGTTCGCAGTTAGGACTAAAATCGGTGGGTTTTGAAGCACTAAAGTGCTTTAAAGAGCGATAAATCGCTCACTACTAAAAAAATGCCGTGTCTAGAGCAAGACACGGCAGTTATGGAGGTTGACGTTGACAAGAAACTTAAGCTTGAATTGTGACTTTCTGGTGTTTGCGCTTGCGAAGTGAAGTAGCACCAATAGCACCAAAAGCTAGAAGACCCATAATTGAACCAGATTCGGGGACAGATGTGACAGTAGTCACACTCACGGCATCTAAATATGTACCGTAACTATCGGATACAGCGCCAAAGTCATTAAAACTTAGAATAGTACTTGTACTTGTGGCAACAACGTTATAAGTGAAAGTATTCCACGCTGTCTGTTTCAGACTTAGTCCGGCGCCATTGGCGGTGAGAGAAGCAACCGATTGATTTCCCCAATTGACATTTAGTATATTATGAGCTGCATCTGTTCCTCCGCGTGGTGAGAAAGCAAATGAAATTTGGTAGGTTTGGCCAATTGTAGTTGCCAAGGTTTGGTAAATACCTGTGACGGCAGTACTATCTAATTCAACAAAGTTGTTACCATCAAATGGACTTCCAGCAACGTTATCTTGTACTTCAATAACGTTGCTGGAAGAACCAGATAATAAGTTCCATCCTTGAATGGAAGAAAAATCTCCGTAAGTACCATTGCTTAAAGGTGTAGGTGTATTTTCAAAGCTACCGTTGGTGACAATATTTGAACCATAAACTAAAGTGGCTGAAGCTGGTTTAGCAAAAGCTATTGGTAATACTGTTAGAGCAGATAACGTACCGATTAATGAACCCAGCTTTTTTGCGAAAATAGCCATGAAATGTACTCCAGAAGGTAGTTTTGAACAGCGGAAAAAATTGCTTGAAAATGAGAATTTAAATTTGAGCGTTCTCATCTCTAGCTTTACTAAAGGTTGGTTTTGATAATTTGATATTTATTTCCGAGACAGCTAGCAATACATCCGACTTAAGTCATTTATATTGCTTTGGTCTTTCCGGTTGGGAGCAAGGTTTGTTTTTTTTCTCGCCCTCATACTTATAAATCCTACCTGCTCAACTCATAAAATGAAAAGGGTTTAGGGCTTAATTAATACAAATAATACATTTTTTGGATTAATTATCGAACTGGACTGGATACGAAAAGTTGTATTTATCAAGGCTGATAAAGGAATTCAGCAATAGTGAATGTATATTTTGTGTGCGTCAATCAGAATTGATATACTTAGAAATTACTGAACTTAATTAAAATTAATTATACCTACTATGGGGTCATAATATAGCTGTGATGTTACTGAAAAAATACTTAATCTTACTTCTATAAGTAATTATTTTAAGTAATTTTACTTAAAAAACCTGCTGATGGGAAAAAGCCCAGTCCTATGGCATTGGACTTTGATGTGGGATACATCTTCTGAAAATGGCATTGTGCAAAATCAAAAATACAGCAGATTGTGAGTTGGTGAGGTACAAAAATACCCCACCCTAACCCTCCCCGTATGTATTGGGGAGGGTGTACTTCATTTACTTGCAAAGTGCTGTATTTCAATTTCCGCATTCATGCCAAAGGGATAGCTAAATCTAGACTTGTGTCAATGAAAAATCATGATATTAAAGAAGTTTCATACTAAAGATAGATTTATTAGGTAAAACCTTTATAAAACATTTCCAAAGACGCTGAATTTACCTAAGATGAAAGTTGACCCAATACAGTTCGGATAAGATACCCCCGCCTGCAGCGACCCCCTTAAAAAGGGGTAAAGAGCAAGCCTTTTTAAGAGGGGTAGGAGGTATCTTGGAAAAATCAAAAAACTAACCGAACCGTGTTGAAGGTTGACACGCTTCCGCTGCACTTTCATACCTCCACTGAGTAATTACTTATGAATTTCTCGTCAGCGAGACAATATTTTTACCAGGAAATTCAGCAACCTGACGAGCATATTGACTTTGCAAAGGCAGCTTTGTATATTGCTCAAGAAGAATATCCCGACCTTGATCCAGAAGAATACATTCATGGACTGGATACAATGGCAGTGGAACTAGAAGAACGCTTGCCTGAGTCGCGCTACCCGTTGCGGGTGATTAAATGTATCAATAAATATATCTACGAAGATTTGGGGTTTTCTGGGAATAAAACAGACTACTACGACCCTCGCAATAGCTTTTTTAATGATGTAATTGACCGTCGGCTGGGAATTCCAATTACTTTGGCGCTGGTTTATCTGGAAGTGTCTCGACGAATTGGTTTTCCGATGGTGGGGGTGGGAATGCCTGGTCATTTCTTGATTCGCCCAGATATTTGCGATGTGGAAATTTTTGTTGATGCATTTAATCGAGGTGAGGTCATATTTCCACAAGATTGTCAAGAACGGCTTTCGCGAATGTTTCAGCAACCTGTGACACTAAAACCGGAATTTTTAGCCACGGTGAGTAATCGGCAGTTTTTAGCACGGATGCTGACGAATTTAAAATATATTTACCTCAAACAGCAGAATTTATTAAAAAGTCTCGCGGCGGTGGAACGCATTTTGCTGCTGTTTCCTGATGTCAGCATAGAATTGCGCGATCGCGGGCTTCTTTACTATCAACTTGGTCATTATTCCCAAGCGGCTGAGGACTTCCAAACTTATCTGGCTCAGGTTCCTAACGCCGATGATGCGGTTGTCATTAATCGGCTGCTTGTGGAGATTGGGGGATGAGGACAAGTCAACTACCTACACTGACCTCCGGTGCAGTGTAGGCTTGCAAGAATCAGCTTGCAACTAAGAGATGACTACTGCTCACAAGCCATTACCTGATACGTACTTCCAGATGTTTCCCGAGTCTGGATTATTTACAAACCATCTGATTAGTGGTGCTTGCAGAAAGGACATTTTGGTAATGGTGAGCTAAGGGACTTACAACTTACACGAGAGGATTATCTCCATGATTCGTGTTCCAGTGTTAGATAAAAACGGTAAACCCATGATGCCAACAAAAGCCAGTAGAGCTAGACGTTGGCTTAAGGAAGGTAAAGCCAAGATTGTACAGAATGACCTCAATATTTTTGGCATTCAGCTATTAGTGGAACCGTCTGGTTATGACACTCAATCAATAGCTTTGGGATTAGACCCTGGTAAAAAGTTTACTGGCGTTGGTGTCCAGTCTGTTAAATTCACATTATTTATGGCACATCTAATATTGCCATTTTCAGATGTCACCAAAAAGATGGATGGTAGACGATTATTGAGACGTGCTAGACGAGGTAGAAGGATAAATCGCAAAGTAACGTTTAATCAAAGGGCGCACCGTCAAAAAAGGTTTAACAACCGCAAACAGAATAAATTGCCTCCCAGTATTCGCGCTAACAAGGAATTAGAATTACGAATTACCAAAGAATTAGTCAAATTATTTCCTGTAACTCAAATCACCTACGAATACATCAAAGCGAAAGGCGACAAAGGTTTTAGTCCTGTGATGGTTGGTCAAAAAGTGATGCTGGAATGGCTCTGTGAAATTGTACCAACCAATACACAAGAAGGGTGGCAGACTTCAATACTCAGGCAGCAATTAGGATTATCTAAAGACAAGAAAGACAAATCAAAACAAACTCCAGAGACTCATGCTCATGACGGGATTGCATTAGCATCTAGCAACTTCATGCGGTTTGAGAAATTCCACACTGCTAATAGTCGGGGACATCGCTGGGTAGGATTCGTTGCTATTACACCTGCACCATTCCGCATAATTGCGCGTCCAAATCTATTCCGTCGTCAGCTTCATTTCGAGAACCCTGTTAAAGATATTCCTGGCAACAGAAAGCGCAAAGGTGGAACAATTACGCCATTCGGATTACGTTCTGGTGACTTAGTGAAAGCTGAAAAAGCGGGTAAATTTTATATTGGCTGGATTGGTGGCTATACGCAGACTCCAAAAACTAAAAATGTTTCTGTGTATGACCACAACTGGCGCAGAATTGGGCAATTCAGCCCAGCAAAAGTTCAACTTATCAAACGGAGTACAAAGCTATGTGTAAAAGCATAAAAGATTGCTTGTTTTGTCGCTGTCCTCCTACCTCTTCTTGCTGTGCAAGAAAATGGTCGCAGGACGCAACAAAACAAGCCCGCAATTCCTCCCAACACCGAATCAGAGATTTCGGTGTGGGACTCCTTGCGGTTCCAGTTGAAAACTCAGGACTCAGCACTGACAACTGACTATTGTTGTACTTCTTCAGCTAGGCGTTTGAGTCGGCCTAGTTGAGCTTGCATATCTTGTTGAGTCCAAGAGGCTGCAAAGGTGTTGAAACCCCAACGGACTAGGGGATTAGGAATATCGAACTCGAAGCGGTTGAGTAGGTGTGTTCCTGTTTCTATTGGTTGACATTCCCAGCGATCGCGCCCTGTAAAAAAGCCCTGAAATTCCCAGACGACTAAACCCGGTTGTCGTTCTACGACTACGGTGTTGAGGGTGGGTTTAATCATCGGTATGTCAATTATAAATCGACTTTGACTGCCCACAGCGGTACTCCAAACTTCACCCACAGGTTCGCAGCACAGAACTGGGTTAAGCCAGCGGTGCATGAGGGTGAGATCGGTAATACAACGCTCCACCACTGTAGCTGTGGCTTTAATTTGAATCGATTGTGCCAAAACTTGGGACATTCTACATTTTTTTACTCTGGCTGCACTTTAGAGTACCTTAAAATGAAGCCTACTGGGAACCCGGTACTGGTTACTGGAGACCTCTTGCATAAATCAAACCAAAGAACCCCACCCCGCCTTCGACTTACGTCAAAGTCTCCCCTCCCCGTATACGGGGAGGGGTTGGGGGTGGGGTGTTAGGAGACTTTTGCAAGAGGTCTTGGGTAAGAAATTCGTCTATTAGGGGCGGGGTTTCGACGAAAAAAATATAACTAATTCTTTTTTGGCAAATATTGACTGCTGAATCACGAAGATAATTAACAAAGTAAAAAATTACTCTTGATATCAGCGTCATAAATGTTTTTACTGGTAAGTTGATAAACAAAACACTATTGAGCTTATGTGAGTGCAGATTGTGTTAAACAATCGACTCTAGTAAAATCTCAGGTGTTTTCGGCGAAGACTTAACCTTAATTCCAGAAAACCATGAACACAACTTGGCCAGGAATAACTCAGGTGATGGAAGTTGATTTGTCGATGAGGGTGCAAAAATTGTTGGCGCAATCGTCACCTCTACCGACTGATCCACCTGGTGGAAAGCAAGGAATTGCAGGTGTGCAAGGAATTGTTGATCAGCTATTGGCGTCTACCCCCCGGTTGCTGGAAGCAATAGCAATTTTATTTATTGGGTTGGTGATTGCTGCAATTGTTGCAGCAGTTATCAGGGGAATCCTCAATCGCACAGACATAGATAACCGTATTGCTTCAGGATTGACAGGCCGAGACAATGTTCCCCAGGTGGAGCAATTGATCTCCGGTTTAGCCTTTTGGAGCATCACTCTGTTGACGGTGGTAGCTGTTTTAGAGAAGCTAGGGCTACAGGTAGCCTCTCAACCCCTCAATAGTTTTCTCAATCAAATTGTTGGCTATTTGCCAAAGTTGCTTGGTGCAGGAATTATTTTGGGAGTTGCTTGGTTATTAGCCACCGTCGTCAAGCTGGTGACGTTACGTGCGCTACAAGCAGCGAGACTAGATGAGCAGTTAAATCAACAAACACAAGACGGTACACCCAGTGTCAATCAGTTGTCTGTCAGTGAAACTATTAGCACTGCGCTTTACTGGTTCATCTTTTTGCTGTTTCTTGTCCCACTTCTCGATAGTCTGGGGCTAAAAGAAGCACTACAACCAGTACAAGCTCTGACTACACAGATTCTGTCAATTCTGCCAAATATTCTTGGAGCGACAGTAATTGGCGTAGTTGGCTGGTTTTTGGCAAATATTGTCCGCCGGATTGTGAGCAACTTGCTAGCAACAACGGGGATTGACCATTTTGGGAGTCGGTTTGGACTGTCTCCATCTGCCGGAGCGCAATCTCTATCGAATATTATAGGCTTGCTGGTCTATATTTTGATTTTGATTCCTGTAGCGATCGCGGCGCTGAATGCTTTAAAAATTGATGCGATCTCAGTCCCCGCAATTGCTGCGCTACAACAGATTCTCAATGCCTTACCGGGAATCTTTACCGCTGCAGGTATTTTGATTTTTGCCTATTTCTTGGGGCGATTTGTGGCGGATCTGGTTACCAGCATCCTCACAAGTATTGGCTTTAACAATATTTTCCATATCTTGGGTTTACCAGTACCCAAAAGGGAATCAGCATTCTCTGACGAAGAAGGAACAACAGCACCAGCACCAACTTACACTCCATCAGAAATTGTTGGCGTTATCGTCTTAGTTGGTATCTTGTTATTTGCGACTGTGGCGGCTGTCAATATCCTGAATATTCCGGCGCTGACAGTGCTGGTAACTGGGATTTTAGTCATCATTGGGCGGATTTTAGCTGGATTAGTAGTATTTGCCATTGGCTTGTTTTTGGCAAATCTCGCTTTTAATATCATTACCAGTTCCGGCGATTCCCAAGCAAGAATTTTGGGTCAAGTAGCACGGATATCTATCATTGCTTTAGTGTCTGCAATGGCACTCCAACAAATCGGGGTTGCTCCTGATATTGTGAATTTAGCTTTTGGACTATTATTAGGTGCGATCGCAGTTGCTATTGCCCTAGCTTTTGGTCTGGGTGGTCGCGATATTGCCCGTGAACAAGTCCAAAATTGGTTAGAGTCTTTCAAAAGTAAAAACTAATTTCCATCAATTTGAGCGCAGATTTACCCTGCTATCTCACAAAGTGCCGTTATCCGCATCGAGAGTCGCGTAAATATCCCGGTAATTCTGCCTCAGATTTGGAAAATTATAGCTTTGAGCTTGGGTGTTTGAGTCTAAAACTTGACATTCCGAGTTCAAAGCTTAAATTTTGGGGTGCAAAATAGGAATGTTCTTGTTTGCAAGCAATTAGAGATTACCAAGAAATATAGCTGTTCTCAGTTGGATGCAATAGAAAATTATATCGTCGCATGTAGGGAAAATTGCCGTGCCCTTACGAGTGTATTGAACTCAACCGATAACTGCTATAAATTATTCCATCTTGTGGGGTGGACATCCAGCCATAGGCTACGGGCGGCGAGACGCCCACCCCACAGGAAAATTGGGAGCATCCCAATTTTGCCAAAAGAAAATTTGTAGTGGGAGCATCTTGCTCCCTAATGTCCCAATACTAATGTCCAGTAAGCGGGCTAGAGAGCCATCACTACTACAAAAAAATAAATTTACAGATTTGGGATGCTCCCGGAAAATTTGGATGTTTTTTTATTTGCAAGTCCCTTACAGCATATCCGGAACCCCACCCCGCATTTGCTTACTTCTGTGGACTGGGTAAGGGGGCTGAGGTGTCAACTTTTTTCAGCGAGATAAACAAGTCGTAGCGGTTACTGCGACTGTCGTTAACAGATGTTGTCACCCCAATTGAACGAGTTGCAGCTAACCAAGTTTGTTGATTGGGAATTAAAATCGGGAGGGGGAAATTTTTCGCTGTGCGTTCGACATCGAGAAAAAATTGACCATTTGTGGGATTGGGTTCTGTCGGGACAGTTTGTTGAAATGACATAGTGCTAGCTAGTGTATGATTAGGATCGGGGATAATTTTATCCGCGATGGGAGCGCCCACTACCAAGAAGGCGACATCTCCATCTAACCAGCCGTGGGTAGCAGTTAAAGTACCAAAAGGCCCAATCCAGTTAACAACGGGTTTATCTGTCACTATTCCCGGTTGAATCTGGAACTGATATTGATTTTTCATTACGTCATCTAGGCGTTTTAAGGATGCTTCAGCTGAAGAGCGATCGCTTGCCTGTACCATAAAGAGGAACCCTGCACGAAAATTTTCTGATGAGCCTGGTTTGGGTGTATTGGGAATCACTGAAATAGAAAACTCGCCTTTCATCCAACTGAGCAAATCCCTGTCTAAATCCAGATTTGTCAGGGATTTCACACCACTTCGTAGCTGTTCTGGTGTGATTGGTGAGAGGGGATTTCCTTGGGATGTTAAAATATAGTCTGCCCACAAATGCTGTAAGTTTCCACCAGAAAGCATCATCAAGGTTTCTGCTGGTACGCGGTTTTGCATTCTTCCAGCTTTGTTTTCCACCGTCAGCACTCGCTGACTATTGGGATTGAGCCAAGAAATGCCTTTTAAGCGGATTCCTTCGGGTTCTAAGGTAATTGTTCCCGCTAAACCTTGGTTATTCTGCAGTTGAGCCAATACTTGAGCAGGTAAATGGTGATTGGGAGAGGTATCTGCTATTTTCGCTGCTGAGGGTACATTGATATAAAACTGGGCAAATGGTTGATAGTTGGCAATTTTGGGAAAATTCTCAGCAAATCCGCCTGTAGTGGCTAGGGATGTTTGATTTTTATAAGCGTCAATTGCTCGTTCTGTGGCTTTGGGATTATCGGTAATGACGAGGAAGCGCCCATCTATTAATGTTGTTGAAAGGTTCGATCCAGTTTGTCCATCGGTTTGTTTAATGGCAAAACCCTGATATGTGCGGTCAATCCATTTGCCTTGATTAGGGGCTTTGGGTTGTGTTAAAATGCTCTTGGCTTTTTCTAGGTTGTTAATTGGCAGCACCATCACCATCGACTGTTGACTACTATCAGGAGTTATATCAGTGGCTACTGGTTTGGGTGCGGGTTGACTGACTTGGGGCGTAAGAATGGCGATTGTCACTTCATTGCCTACCCAAGGTTGAATATCTTTTTGGAAGTCATAGCCATTATTAGTCAAAAAGCGATCGCGCAGCTGCACTAAATTTTTATCTATTTCGGCTTGAGTCTCTTTTGTGCCCAATTCCCGCAATTTCTGCCATTGTTGAGGATCTGTGCTGAGGGAAACCGCAAACAGCGCATCTTGAGGAATAATATTTGCACCTACTGGTAAATCTCTAGCAAATGGTTGTCCCTGGGTGAAAAACCAGTATGCTGCACTTCCTGCGCCAATCAATAATCCAGCAGCAGAGAGTGTCAGCACCAGAGACGGTTTCTTTTTTTTCTTCATCAGGACAGACACAACAGGTAGTGCCATTAAAACCTATACCTCATATTGGCAAATTCTTTACTTGCTTGATTGGTTTATTAAACCAAAAGGTTTCCCATTTTTGAAGTCTGCTAATTACATTAAATTTTCTTACCCAGAATTTTGATGATATTTTGGTAGTAATCGGTGTTTTTGTGGTTAGTTACGTTTTCTGAATATGATGTCTGCTTGTATCCAAGTCGTTGCGACCGGATTATATCATATTCGTTTAAATAGTTGTCATGGCGATCGCTTACTCAAAGCGTTCCTGTACCGCTTGGCTGACATCTGTTTTCAGGTAAACATACCACCAAGTACAAAATTGTATCACGCGCTGTAGGGAACAGTGCCCAGTGGTGTCAACTTAAGGTCAAACGCTTACCCGACATACATTGCACCCCACCCCTTAATCCCCTCCCCGCAAGCGGGGAGGGGAAGTTTTGGCTTTAGACAAAACTGGGGTGGGGTAACGCGGATCATCATGGTACGTGAGTAACCTCAATATCACGTTTTTACAAGGCTTTCGCGTTAAGTTGACACCAATGGTACATCATAGCCCCCTCCTCGCTTGCGGGGAGGGGGTTGGGGGTGGGGTTCTTTTACCTCACTTGACAGAGAAACGCTATAGCTCTTGTCTATAAATTAGTCATAAGCCGTGCTTTTCTCAGAATCAAGGTTAAAAAAGTCTCTTTTTGGGAAATAATTTCGGCGTTTACTTCCATTCCTGCTTGGATTGGATACAATTTATTACCTTTTTTTAAATTAAGTTTCTCTGGTTCGATAGTCACTTCATAGTAAGGTGCAGTTGGCACAATGGGATTACTTGCGGGTGTAATCACATCAGCACTAATACTTCTGACAGCGCCCTGCAAAATGCCATAATCTGGGTAAGGATACGCGGAAATTCGCATTTGCACTTTACCTTGTTCGCAGAGTGCAACTTTTGGAGATTTACAGACTTTTACTTTGCTAATATCCTCAGCGCTGACATTGGCTTTGACTACTAAAGGTGCCTCAGAAGGGGCTATTTGAGCAATCGCTTCTCCCGCATGAACTAACTGCTGCGGATTTCGCAGTTCTAATTTCAAAATTGTCCCTTTGTCGGGAGAACGAATCACAGTTGCTTGCAGTTGTTTTTCTATTTGTCCTAAGTCTTTTTTGGCGCTGTTAATTATATTTTGAATTTCGATTTTCCGCTGAATTAAACTATTTTCTTCTTGCTTCAATCGTGCTAAACTTCCTTCACCTGCAGCCCGTTCTTGGGCAATTTTTCCTTCTACCACTGATAAAACAGCATTAGTAGGGTTGATGGCTGCTGCTGCTGGTTTATATTTGGTCATTGCTACTGCTATCGCTTGTCTTTGTCTTTCGACAACTTGCTTTTGAGCTTCTAAACTCGCTTTTTGTGAAATCAGAGATTGTTGTTGCTGTTGTACCCCTAATTGAACTTCTTCCAATTGATTTTGAGAAATGGAGCCGGATGTAGCAATACTTTGATAGCGATCGCTCTTGAGTTTAGCAACTTTTAATGCTGCTTCTGTCACTTTCAGATTCGCTTGCATTGATTGCAAGTCAAATTCGGCTTTTTGTAATTCATTTTGGGCAATTTTAATATTAGCCTGGACTTCTTGTAATTGACCTTTAACAGCAAATTTGTTTTGCTGATATTCTCTTCGCGTGCGTTGTAAGTCTGCTGTCGCCGATGCGATCGCTGTCTGATTACGGTCTGTTTCTGCGTCTATTTGTCTATTAATACCACTAATTTGAGCATCCATTTGCATCAGTTGCATTTGGTTCTGCTGGATATTGTCTAGAAGTTGACTTTTTTTTATTTGTAGTTGACTATCATCGATGGTGGCAATAATATCTTGTGTTTTCACCATCTGATTCTCTTTAACAAGAATGCTTTTAACTGTTCCTTCTAGTGTTGCTTGTACTAAGCGTACTTCTCCAGCCGGACGCACATTTGCAGGTGCTTTTACAACTACCTTGTATTCAATAACAGCAGACAAAATTATGCCTGTAATCACAGTTCCAATTAAAAATACCCCTCCTACTTCTGCCCAACGAGTCGTATTGGGTAATAGTTCGTCTGGATGAATTACATTCAAAAAAGTAGGCGGATTTTCCTTAACAACTATTCCTGAAACCTGAGAATCAAAATTATTGGCAACTTTGACTATTTCTGAATTGGATGTTGTCTGTTGGGTAATAATTTTACTAATTAATCCAGGCGCTAATTGACTATAGCCTTTGTCAATTAAGCGAATTGAGTCTCTAAGTTCTTCTGGAGAAGCATCTTTTAGTAAATAACCAATTGCTCCAGCATTTATCGAATCCTGAATATATTGATAATTGTCGTAACCACTCAACACCAAAACTTTCGTTTTCGGAAATCTTTCACTAATAATCCTTGTCGCATGAATACCGTCCATCTCCGGCATTTCCATATCGATTAGCACGACATCTGGATGTAATTTAGCAACTTCAAGAATAGCAGTTTTGCCATTATCTGCAACCCCAACTACTTCTAAATCTGTTTCTTTTTGAATCAAAGATTTTAAGTACTCTCTAATAGTTTTTTGGTCATCTACCACCAAAACTTTAATCATAGTTTTTCTCAAAAAATGCCAAAATTTACGCTAAATAAACAGTAGTTATTTTCTGCCATACACATACACCTCATCCATTTTGAAAGCGTGAGTTTTCATTTATGTTATTGCGTAACTTGCTTCCGTTAGGCTAGAGGAATGACGTAGCAATCTCAAAATATTGTTTTTTCGGTTACATTTACTTTACGCCAGTACTATTAAAATTACAAAAACTACATTTTTCAATATGGACGTATTTTCAATATAGTTAAATGAATATTTAATGTTTTTTTATACTTTTTGGATTCTAAAATGTGTTATTTTCACTTATTTCAGAAGATATCATATTTTACCGATATTTTCTTTTTTTATGAGAAATTTACATTATTTCTGCTGTAGCTTGATATTATACAGCCAGTAATACGTATCAACTTAGTTCTCAATTTTTATCGTATTTTACGCAAAAGATAAGTCTTGAAAATGTGAAATCTCTGATGTTAGAGAATAGTATGAAGGTTTACAATTAATTTATGCGTATAAATACTTAATAGCTACAGATACATTTTTTGCTTTATCGAAAAAAAATCAAAAAAGACTATACTTTTTTTCGTAGATACTGTAGGTTTAGATACATGAACTAGTTAAATAACAGTAATTCCAGATAAATGAAGCCACAATTTTCTTTTATCTTCTGGAGTTACTGTTATTAAAAAATTGATACTTTCTGCACAGTGCATATATTGTTAGTTAGCACTGTCAAGTATCTTTAAAAGTTCATAAACAAACGTAAAAACTTCAAAAAGGACGAAACTTATCATGATGATTGCATCCGAAAACCAGCTACTTTCCATTGACGAAAGCTGCCTATCTGATTTGTCTGAAGAAAATGAATCCACAATTTCTGGTGGTTGTTTTTCTTTATTCGGTGGGCTTTTTGGTCTTTTAGGCTGTTTATTCGGTGGCGGCAGCGGCGGCGGTTATGGACAGCCTGCTCCTAGTCAGAGCCCTGGGACTACGGTTATAGTCAATAACTATATAACCAATACCAACACCAACGGCAACAATGCCACCAGCGGTAGCAGCTCCGGCAGCAGCTCCGGCGGACACTAATGATATTTTCTGTACACTGCATCCATTAGCAGCTTGTACTGTGAAGTATCTTCAAAAGTTCATAAATACAAGTCAAAACTTCAAAAAGGACTGAATTATTCATGATCATCGCATCTGAAAACCAACTACTTTCTATTGACGAAACCTACCTGTCTGATTTGTCTGAAAACAATGAATCCACAATTTCCGGTGGTTGTTTCTTAGATTTAGGTTCGTTTTTAAGCGATCTTTGCGGTGGATCTGCGCCGACATCTTCTCCTAGCCCGTCTTATTCTGTGAGTACCACTATTACTGTGAATACCACTATTTGTAATACCAACAATAATGGCAACAGCAGCAGCAGCAGCAGCAGCAGTGGTAGCAGCAGCTATGGTGGCGGCGGTCATGGTGGCGGCGGTTATGGTGGCGGCGGTTATAACGGCTGCCCATCCTAGTCCTAAATGCTAACTGTTCGTATAAGCTTTAAATTTATCAAAAATTAGGTAGAGTTGCGGCTAATAGGGATAGCCGCACTCTGTTAGCCTTAGGGTTTTGATGGCTTATGCCTACCATAGCATTAGCTGGTTGTAAAAGCTATATCTTGTATATAGTCTTTGCAACCAGCTTATTAAGAGTAATATTGTTTAAGTTATAAGTATCAACATGATACTACCGCATGTCATTATTGATTGGCGATGTTTTCGTACCATTCGCCTGTTGCTTTCCTAATGCATTGATCAACGGATATTTCGGATGCTTGCAAGCTAAGAATAAAAATTCATTAACCACAATTTAAAAGCCGACTTTTTCAATTTTTATGGAATTTTACTGCTAAATTATATTGCCATCACAGTTTTAAATTATTCCTGACAAATCAGACACCCCACTTCCTTTAAGAAGTCGGGGATCTGGACAGAGCGAATTTTTACACATTATGTATCATTCTCATAGCAATATATCTATAAATAGCGTTTCCCGATCTAGTGAGGTATATAATAGCCCCCTCCTCGCTTGCGGGGAGGGGGTTGGGGGTGGGGTTCTTTATCAATCGGTGCATAAAAACTAATTTTTAACTATGAAAAAATACCCAGTTGTAATTCAGTACAGTGAAGAAGACTGTGGCGCCGCTTGTGTTGCTTCTATTCTCAAATTCTATGGACGTAATTTAACACTTAACCGTATCCGTGATTCCATTGGTAGCGGTCAATTGGGAACTACGTTGTTAGGTTTAAGACGTGGTACAGAAGCCCTAGGTCTTTATACTCGAACTGGTAAAGCATCAGGTGATTTTCTGGCAAAACTGTCAAAAATGCCACTACCAGCAATTATCCATTGGAAAGGATATCATTGGGTAGTTTTGTATGGTCAGCGTGGTAAAAAATATATTATTGGCGATCCAGCAATAGGTATTCGTTATCTTTCTCAAGAAGAACTACTTGAGGGTTGGCAAAATGGCGTAGTGTTGTTACTCCAACCAGATGCAAATCGTTTTTTTGCTGAACCTGATGACAAACTTAACACTTTTGAAAAGGTTATCCAGGGAATTTTACCATACCGAGGTCTAATTTTAGAAGCCTTGGTAATTTCCCAATTAATTGGCTTATTGTCTTTAGCTTCTCCTTTTTTGATACAGATTCTCACTGATGATGTTTTAGTGCGAGGTGATACCGATTTACTGCTCTCTTTAGTATTAGCAGTAATTGTCATGCACATTATCAACACCAGCTTAGAATTGGTGCAAAATATGCTAATTGCTAATTTTGCCCGACGCTTCGAGTTAAAGTTGATGTTAGAATTTGGACAAAAACTATTATCTTTACCTTTAAAATATTATGAATCTCGTCGGAGTGGAGAAATTGCCAGCAGATTGAGAGATATTGAGAAAATCAATAGTTTTATTGCTCAAGGAGTAATTGGTTTCCCTACCAGATTTTTTATGGCAGTGGTTTGCTTATGTTTGATGTTTTATTATAGCTGGAAATTATCATTATTTGCGCTATTGATTTCGGCTTTAATGAACATCACTACAATAGCCTTTCTCCCTATTGTGCGGCAAAAAGTCCGTAAATATATGGTGTTGGATGCAGAAAATCAAGGGGTGTTAGTAGAAATTTTTAAAGGTGCATTAACCCTAAAAACTACTACGGCTGCAGCACAATTTTGGGAAGAATTACAAAGCCGATTTACCCGCTTAACTAAGTTATCTTTAACAACCATCCAAATTCAAATTATCAACCAAAAGTTTTCTGGACTAGTTGCTAATATTGGTGGTACAGGTTTATTATTATTTGGCAGTCAACTTGTTATTAGTAAAGAATTAAGTATAGGCCAATTAATAGCATTTTCGAGCCTGACTGGTAATGTCACTGGCTTATTTAGCTTTATTATCGGTATTGTAGATGATTTTGCCCATGTACAAACTGCTAATACCCGTATTCAAGAAGTTATCAACAGTACGCCTGAATCTTCTCCAGATATACAAAAACCTGGAGCAAATATTCCTGGTTATACAGATATATGCTGTAGTAAGTTAAATTTTTATTATGCTGGTAGGATAGACTTATTAGAAGATTTTTCAGTCACAATTCCCGGTGGTAAAGTTGTTGCTTTAATTGGAAAATCTGGTTGTGGTAAAAGTACCTTAGCCAAATTAATTGCCGGGTTACATACAGTTCAATCTGGGAATATCCGCTATGGTATGTATAACCTGCAAGATTTATCTTTAGAATCTTTACGAAAACAAGTAGTTTTAGTCCCACAAGATGCTCATTTTTGGAGTCGCTCAATTATTGAGAACTTCCGCTTAGGTTATCCAGATGTCAGTTTTGAAGAAATTGTTACCGCTTGTCAAATTACCCTGGCTGACGAATTTATTAGTAAATTACCAGACACATATCAAACAGTTTTAGGAGAATTTGGCGCTAATCTTTCTGGCGGACAAAGACAAAGACTAGCGTTAGCACGCGCCATTGTGCATAATCCACCTGTACTAATTTTAGATGAATCCACAGCCGGACTTGACCCCAGCAGTGAATCAGAAGTTTTAGATAAACTGTTATTTTCTAGACAAGGCAAAACTACAATTATAATTAGCCACCGTCCGAGGGTAATTGAGCGTGCAGACTGGATTATTTTCTTGGAAAAAGGAAAATTGAAAATGGAAGGTACGGTACAGGATTTACGTTCTTTCCCCGGCGATCATTTAGATTTTGTAACTCCATAATTAGGGATTTTCCACAAATAAATTATCCTATTTTGTGGAGTGGACATCTATAGCTGTTCTCAGTTGGATGCAATACAAAATTATATCGTCGCATGTAGGGGCACGGCACTGCCCATTGGTGTCAACTTAAGCTCAAACGCTTATCCCACAGGCGTTTTACCCCACCCCCAACCCCTCCCCTTGCCAAGGGGAGGGGCGGTTTTCGCTTTAGACAAAACCGGGGTGGGGTAACGCGGATTCTGATGGTAGGTGATTTAATTCAAAATCACGTCTTGACAAGGGTTTCACGTTAAGTTGACACCTATGGGCACTGCCGTGCCCCTACGAGTGTATTGGACTCAATCGATAACCGCTATATTCCTTAACCGCTATATTCCTTGGCTACGGGCGGGCGAGACGCCCACCCCACAAGAAAAATTGGAGATTTTTTTATTTGTCAGTCCCTTACTGATTGATGGAACTCATCTGCGTAGCACCCAAATATTTAGTTAAATAAGGCGAAAAAACTTCATAAATCAAGGTCAAAGGTTGTCCATGATGCCAAAATAAATAGTGGCGACCCCAAAAAGGCCCCTTAACCTCAAAACCTGACTCCAAAGCAGCTGAGTCACCGTAGTAAATACCTTGAATATCCCGATATAACTCTGTACGGATACGAGCTAAACTCGCCCAAATCGGTAAGGAACGGTTTTGCAAAAATTCATCTACATGACTAGCTTCCCACCATGAAGTAGCATAACCTAATCGCTGACCAGAGGCGGTACGTAGCCAAACCTGACGCCGCAGTCGCGGATCCGGGACAGCTTGAATTAAGTCAGGAGCGTTATCTGTATCCATCCCAATCAAAGACATGTCAATAACATCCACTTCTGTCGGCTCACGTGTAAGCAACTGTAAATGTCGTGTTGGCGAGCCATCCCCCAAAAGTAGTAATTGCCAAGCCTGGTGCTAGCTGAGAGTGAGGTAAACTTTGTTGAATTGCTTCCTCACCACCTTGCCAAATCGGGATCAGACGATGCCATCCCGTTGGTAATGTTAAGTTGTTTGTTGCTTTAAAAGTAGCAGTCAATGTTTTTTACAAAACTTCACCTATCTATATAAAAGCATAAAAACCCAGCTTGCCAATAGGCATCTGGGGAGAATGGTTTACATAACACATAACTCTAACACTGTCAAGGAGACAAGCAATATTTTATTTCAAATTACAAATTCAGATTTTTTTTTCTCTGCGTACTCTGTGCCTCTGCGGTTAAAAAATGATTTTTCTAACCACATAGGAGACAGAGATCAGAAGTTATAGAGGAATTAATTTGCGAGAATTTCTATCCACCTTGAAAGGGCTAATCCTAACTCGCAATTAAAAAATGCGGATGGCGAGACTCGAACTCGCAAGGCAAAGCCACACGCACCTCAAGCGTGCGCGTATACCAATTCCGCCACATCCGCATAAGTTATCTAACTAAATGAATATAGCATAAATTTTTTGCTGGTGGATACCAGACTGACAGAAATGTAGTTATTTTTCAAGTGATATTAAAGGGGGTATAGCTGAATGGCACGATTGTTTAGGCTCCCCTAGCTCTATGCCATTGGGTTATATCGGTTATAGCCAAAAGCTTTCTGCGGGTGAGCGAAACAGACTAGCAGCAGTAATATTGTTAGTCTAGTTAAAACCCGTAGGGACTTCTAAGCTAGATCCTAGCCTTTGGGGGGTTTCCCAAAGGGCATTTGCACCTTGCTGAGGACGAGGCTTGGTAATCTTCCGTCATAATTTGCAATAAGGCGAAAGCGTTGTTGCAAGTTGAATGGGAGAGAATGTCAATCTACTGGTACTAATATCGCAGCTAGAAAATGAAGTTTGATAAAATATTAATTGCCAATCGGGGAGAAATAGCCCTTCGCATTCTCCGCGCCTGTGAAGAAATGGGAATTGCGACGGTTGCGGTTCACTCCACTGTTGATCGTAACGCTCTACACGTCCAACTTGCCGATGAAGCGGTTTGCATTGGCGAACCAGCCAGCAGTAAAAGTTATTTGAATATTCCCAATATTATTGCTGCAGCCTTAACGCGCAATGCCAGCGCTATTCATCCTGGTTATGGGTTTTTGGCAGAAAATGCTCGATTTGTGGAAATCTGTAATGACCATCATATTGCTTTTATTGGCCCCACTCCCGACGCTATCCGCTTGATGGGGGATAAATCTACCGCCAAAGAAACCATGCAAAGAGCTCGGGTGCCTACTGTCCCTGGTAGTGAAGGGTTAGTAGAATCAGAACAAGAAGGATTAATACTTGCCAAGGATATCGGTTATCCCGTGATGATTAAAGCCACTGCGGGTGGCGGTGGACGAGGTATGCGGCTTGTGCGTTCTGAAGACGAATTCGTCAAACTCTTCTTTGCCGCCCAAGGTGAAGCGGGTGCAGCTTTTGGTAATTCTGGCGTTTATATAGAAAAATTCATTGAGCGTCCGCGCCACATTGAGTTTCAGATTTTAGCAGATAACTATGGTAACGTTATCCATTTGGGCGAACGGGATTGCTCGATTCAGCGCCGCAACCAAAAGCTGCTCGAAGAAGCCCCCAGCCCAGCTCTCGACCCAGATTTACGCGAAAAAATGGGACAAGCTGCGGTCAAAGCCGCTCAGTTTATTAATTACACTGGGGCGGGTACCATTGAATTTCTTTTGGATAGATCGGGTCAATTCTATTTTATGGAAATGAACACCCGGATTCAAGTTGAGCATCCTGTAACCGAGATGATTACTGGGATAGACTTGGTTGTGGAACAAATTAGGATTGCCCAAGGAGAAAGACTCAAGCTGACTCAAGACCAAGTTGTTTTGCGGGGTCATGCGATCGAATGTCGCATTAACGCCGAAGATCCTGACCATGACTTTCGCCCTTCCCCAGGCAGGATTAGTGGTTATCTTCCTCCTGGTGGTCCTGGCGTGCGAATTGATTCCCACGTTTACACAGATTACCAAATTCCGCCCTACTACGATTCCTTAATTGGTAAGTTAATTGTTTGGGGACCCGACCGTCCCACAGCGATTAACCGCATGAAACGGGCTTTGCGGGAGTGTGCTGTCACTGGACTACCCACAACTATTGGATTTCATCAAAAAATCATGGAAAATCCCCAGTTTTTACAGGGTAATGTCTCCACTAGTTTTGTGCAGGATATAAATAGTTAAGGGATTGGGCATTGGGCATTGGGCATTGGGCATTGGGTATTGGGCATTGGGAAAAATTACTTCCTCATCTCCCTCATCCTCCTCATCTCCCCATCTTCCCATGCCCCATACCCCATGCCCCATGCCCTAATTCACACGCGACAACATAGTCAGCAATCCTTGCTGACCTAGTAAAATTTCTCGTAGCAGGCTGAAAATACCAACCCAAATGATGGGAGTAATGTCCACACCGCCTATGGGTTGCACCAGCTTTCGCAGTGGTACTAAAAATGGTTCCGTAGGCCAAGCTATAAGATTAAAGGGCAAACGATTCAGATTCACTTGTGGATACCAAGTGAGAATGATACGGAAAATAAACAAAAATGTCATCACTCCCAAGACAGGCCGAGAATCAAAGCAGTCAGGTTAACACCAGTCATCGATTTGAGCTAATAATATCTGTGAACTCTCGGAAAAGTTTAAGCTTTGTAAACACGCTCTCTCATTTTAACCAAATGCTGTGACTTTCTCCTATGGATGAAAGTGCAAACAGGCTTTTGGGCGTTTGTTGATTACTAGCTTATGGTTAGAGGCTTCTCAAGGAAGTGATACACCATTAGAATTATTATGATGAAGTGTGTAAAAAAAGGTTGATAACTATGACACCTGCTTTAGCAAATTTTCTTTGGAGTCTGGTTTGGGGTACAGCGATTGTCGTGATCCCAGCAACAGTTGCGCTGATTTTCATTAGCCAAAAAGATAAAATCCAGCGTTCATAATCATTTAGGGAGTTAATTAGACCCTCATAATCGATTGTCTGTCAGCTATTTACCTTAATCCCCTAGGAGCATCAATTCCTCCAACCCAGGACAAGGTATACTTACCTGACAGATATCAGCTTTTTAGTTTGAGGTACATAGCTTCAGAGCTTCTTTACTAGATGCTTTGAAGCTTTAATCTATATTATTGTGCCGGATTAGAGTAGTGATTTTAATTGTGACTCGCTAACATAGATTTGATATTGGGAAAACAGCAGTCAGTAACCCAGCCCTAAAGGGACTGGGCTTGTAAGAGAAATCAAGCAAGCCGTACTGACCAGACCACCCTGATTGTAGTCTAAGGGTAGCCGTTATTTGAGTCACGACACCTCGGAATGCGTAGCTAGTTCCCCGCTCTGTCGCTGTAAGTTAAACAGTTCTAAGGTCACTGGAACAGTGCTTTCAGCCTACTGAGCTTCTGATAACAGGTCTAAGCTAACATTACTGGAACAGCAAGGCGATTCTCGGCATACAGGGAAGGTGGTAAATACTGTTCCTCTATCTACCACCCCCCCGTAAGGGGACTGCGACTAAAGGAGTCACTGCATTGCTTTGGTTCCCAAAGTTGTAGCAAGTGGCGTTCGCTCGTGCCGTTTCCCTCTCAGCTTTTAAAAGCTGAGTTTCCCACATCCCGCGAGGTTTTATGATAAATTTTTGGCTGAATTCAGCCAGTATTCTGGCTCAGGTAAATTTTGGGGCGAACTCAGCCAGTATTCTAGGAATTTTCCTAGCTGTGTCTGGAGCAGCACTGTATTTTCTGAGGACTGTGCGTCCCGAACTGTCACGAGATCAAGATATATTTTTTGCGGCGGTAGGCTTACTTTGTGGTTTTATTCTGATCTTCCAAGGTTGGCGACTAGACCCAATTTTACAATTTGGTCAGCTGCTTTTAGTCGGCACAACCGTATTCTTTGCAGTTGAAAGTATTCGACTGCGAAGTATAGCCACCCAGCAAGCCAAGCGCAATACGCCGATTGTAGACGAAGACCGACCAGTAAGTAATAAATATTCCTATGAGCGGAGGTATAAAGCCGAGGTAGACGCAGAATTAGAACCATTACCTTATGAAGACGAGGAACGCCCCCCGCGTGCGCGAATTCGAGGTAGCAGGGATGAGCGATCGCCTCGCGATGACTACTATGAAGATCAACCACCCCGTCGTTCTGAACGGCGCAACAGCACAGAAAAGCCGGAATCTACTGATAAAACGCGCCGGCGGAGTTCAGGGCGTCCAGCAAGTCGTCCCGAAACACAAGAAGATGATTGGGGTTCAGCCCCTAGGGAAGTTGATGATTGGGACAGTTCTGCAGGAGAAGTCAGAAAACCTCCCCGTCGTGGTAACAACAGCCCTCAGCGTCCAGAAAGTCGTGAGGAAGATGTTACCCCCAAACCCAGGAGGCGTCGTCCCCCTAGTGACTCAACTCCTCGCAGAGAACGCGATGATGATGACGCGATCCCCACTGATTATGTAGAATACAAACCGATCGCCAAGCCAGATGACGATGTAGATAATTCAACCAATTATGACAAGTATTAAAATATTCAGGGTGGATGTAGGCTGATAGGCGACGGAAAATAGTTGCGGTGAACAAAATTACGCCTAGATTTTGGCTCCAACAGACCCATTCATTGGAGCCTGGTTTTTAGCTTGGTAAGTCTGCTTGTATCTTGTAGTTCGAGCGATATCCCCATTGGGACTACATCCCTCAATAGTCGCTACACGGAAGAGCAACCAACTTTGAGTGGAAATGGGCGCTTTTTAGCTTTTGTTTCCAATCGTAATGGTAATCACCAGTTACTGATGTACGACTTGGAACAGCAACGCTTTATCGGCATACCAGGCTTAAACCGACGGGAAACAATTGCCGAAAGTCCTAGCCTGAGCTACACAGGGCGTTATATTGTTTATCTTACTAGCGACCAAGGTAGACCAGTGGTGGCACTCTACGATCGCGCTATCGAACAATCGCAAATTCTCACCCCAATCTATCGTGGCTGGGTCAGAAAGCCTGGAATCAGTCCAGATGGACGTTATGTTGTATTTGAAACGGCTAGCCGTGGTCAGTGGGATATTGAAGTCCTAGACCGGGGGCCAAATATAGAGTTAGATATTCCCAATGGTGCCACCGTGAGTCCACCACCGTAGCGGAGATGGGGAGATGGGGAGATGGGGAGTTAATTAATTACCCATGCCCCATGCCCCATGCCCCATAACTAAATATATTAATTATGAAACCCTCTATTTTGATTTCTGTGTTTACGTGCTTAGGTTTGAATGGGTGTTTTGGCTACCCGCGTCTGTTAAGTTATCCGTTTGATTCGGGGGGTCGGAGTCTCAACAGTCTAGCCTCGGAATTAAATCCCCAAATTTCGGGTAGATACATTGTTTTTACCAGTGACCGCCGAGGTAGCCAAGATATATACATGTTTGATACTGTAACTAGTAATTTGGTTGATCTGTCAGGTTTAAATTCCTTTGATACGATCGCTTCTCATCCTGGGGTTTCTAGTGATGGTCGCTACATCGTTTTTGCTGCTAGTCGTCAAGGGCGATCGGCTATCCTCCTCTACGACAGAGAAACACGCCAATCACGAAATTTAACTGCTAATTTGCAAGCGGAAGTCCGCAACCCCGCCATTAGCGCCGATGGTAATAGAATTGCGTTTGAATCTAGTAGCAATGGACAGTGGGATATTTTAGTTTATGACCGTTCGGGACAACCATTGAATATCCCACAAGATCCTCGGTGAGGGTGAGATGGGGAGAAATTATCCCAACTCAGCACTCCTCACTCAGCACTATTTATTTTCTAGTTGTTGTATGGATTCGATGAGCGATCGCACTTGTTGAGTTCCTACGGAAGATTCAAAAGAAAGGGGGAATTTACCTTTGATGATCATCCGCAAGCCGAGGGGTGCAAGACTGAGCAATCCTGTTAAATCTTTAAAATAATTACCTACTACTTGTAAACCAAATTGACGTTCATCAATCCAGCCACCTGCTTTAACTAAGTCTATTAATACTTTGCGGTGACGAATTGTGCGGCTGTCGCTGGCTTGTTTGCGTGAGAGAATTTCTTGTTTAATTTTGGTTATTTGTTCTAGTGGTGCGACTTCCATAGGACAAACACTATCGCAGTATAAACAACGGGTGCAACCCCAAACACCTTGAGTACCTTCGTTGTAAATTTCTAAGCGAGTTTCGGTTTGGCGATCGCGCGAATCTGCTACCATGCGGTAAGCTTTTGCTAGGGCGTGGGGTCCGACAAAGTTTGAATCAACTTCACGGGCGTTGCATTCAGAATAGCAAGCTCCACACATGATACAATTGCCAGTTTGATCGAGGCGCGATCGCTCTTCTGGTGTTTGCAAAAATTCTCGTTCTGGAACTTGTCGGGCGGCTGTACTCACATAAGGAGTAACCGCCTCCAGATTATCCCAAAAACTGTGCATATCTACAACCAAATCCTTAATTACGGGCATATTACCGAGAGGCGCTACTGTAATTTCTGGACTGGTATTTACCTGAGGTTCTGAGGATGATATCTTTTGTAATCTGGCCAGTTCACTGCCAACGTTTTCCTTACAAGCTAAAGCCGAACGTCCATTGATTCGCATAGCGCAGCTACCACAAATGGTATTGCGGCAATTTTTGCGAAATGCCAAAGTCCCATCTTGCTCCCACTTAATTTGATTGAGACAATCCAGGATTGTATTGCTAGGTTCTGCCTCCAATAGGTAAGTTTGCACTACTGGCGAGGCATTTTCTTGCTGTCGAATGACCTTAAAACGAAGTTCCATTAGCACCAACCAAAATTTTCAAGCTTACCATACCCACCTGAGAAATCACGACTACAGACAGGTTACTCTCAAAAATGAGCTATACTTTTTTTGCCCTAGATTCTAGGTTAGCTGTTAATAAGCTGATAATTAAAGACTTAGTGATTTTAGTTTCAGGATCACCATGAAAATTTTAGTTGTAGAATGGCGATCGCCGAGATTTGTCTCAATCTCCCAGCCGCAACAGCAAAAAAAGTAATTACCGCTGCAAATTTAAATCCCCTCCACTTTGTTTCTCAAAGTCCACTAGTCCAAATTCCCAAGGCTATCGGGAATGGGTACGCGACTATAGGAAAATATTTATTTCCTATAGCCTCTTGCCTATTCCTTTCTTTTGACTCTTGACTCTTGTGAATTTACCTGTTATGCAGTGTCCGCGAGAAGAGTTACATTCTTCAAGGGAGTTATGATCATCCCCTGAAGAGAAAAAATCAGCAAATTAAATCTACTTTAGGTTATCACGAGATATTCATGTCAAAAGGATTGGCAGCCACTGGCGCCAAAATCCCTTAATCATTCACTAAGGGGGAATTTTTGGTTATATAGAATTGTTAAATCTGATGATGAACATTTGGTGGTGGCAACAAAGCACTATATATATGTGGGAAAATTTATTCTTCCCAGAGATATGCACAATACTATGACCACTTTTTGGCTCACGCGGATCAACAGACAGCAAAATCCTGACAATCAAGACAATCAAAGGATGTAACTCACTCTCAAAACTGCTCGTCTAAATTAGATGAATTTTTATAAAAGCCTAGCCGCAATACTCACTACCTCAAACAAGCCCTAGAACAATCCTCACCGCTTTTTACCTTCCGTGAGCTAGGAGATTTAGAATAAAACTTTACTAGCAATTTTAATTCAAAATAAAACAACTATTTTGCTATTATTAGTCCATGCTAGTATTTAATATGAAATTACGAAGTCACAAAACATGTCTCAATAGCCGTATAAGCGCGGCTACTACTGCTTTGTTTATTCGTAATGTAGAGACAAGAAATTTCACGTCTCTATTGGCAGGAGAAAAGGGTGTATAGCTGTAGTACCCCATTCAAATACTATGCTGTCCGAAGCTTGGCAGGATGAGTAGGGAATAACCTATAAATCACTGGCAAGAAAGACAAGCACTGAAATTGGAAAACCTGCAATTTCTGGGATCTACAACTTAGATGTAGTAGAACTCAAACAATTTGTAAAGGTGGCTTAAAGTTATACCGCTACAGTAGCGCCAAAAGAAAAAAAATTTATTTCTGATGGCGAATGATGGTTAAAAGTGCCGTAAAATCACCGAAATTAATGCTTGTGACAGCCATAACCTCTAATTTGTTGTAAACAACCATAATAGAGGCTCTTGACCTACCCATGATCAGCAGGAATTAAGTCCTCATCCTAGAGGACAAGTACCCTTGTGCAGACGCTAAGAAGCTAAATACTGGCATAAGACGACAGAGTTTATCAGTTTGGAGAAAGTAAGGAAATTTTGAGCATAATGACTGAAACTGCAACCGCGCCATTAACCGGAAAAGCACTACTTGCTAAAGTTAAAGAACTTTCCAATTTACCACGTCGAGAAAGAGCCAAGCAGTGCGGCTATTACACTGTTACTAAAAATAAGCAGGTTCGTGTCAATCTCACAGATTTTTATGATGCCTTGTTATCGGCCAGAGGAATTCCTCTGAGTCCGGAAGCACCCAAAGATGGGCGTGGTCGTGAACCGACATACCGGGTTAGTGTGCATCAAAATGGCCAAATTGTCATTGGTGCTACATATACCAAAGCAATGGGCTTAAAATCTGGTGATGAATTTGAAATTAGACTGGGATACAAGCATATTCACCTGATTCAACTTGGTGAAAGTGATAAAAAATTAACCCAGCCAGATTTAGACGATGAGGATGTAGATGACGAAGATTTAGACGAGGAGGAAGAGTAAATTTACGAATTTAAAATAATATGCCAGTTGTCTCAGTCCTGAGCCAATGAATTCTTGTGGGATGGGCGTCTCGCCCGTCCTGGGCTGGCTTTACTATCCACCCCACAAGATGAAATAGCTTATTTGTGGAAAACTCCTAATGAGTTACAACTAACCACCAAAGCCAGGGATTAAACGCTTGAGGGCGCGACCGGCAATATCGGCATAACGCAGTTCTCCACACAAAATTTGACCCATAATTTTGGTGACAGAGGCACTTTTAACACCAGTTTTATAACTAATGTTGGAAAAACGATAAAATCCGGCAGCTATTTTTTGTGCCCACGCCATATCAGAACCCCATTGTTCATTAATAGCATGGGTGTATTCTTCTAAAGCATTGAGATTACCAGAAAGTGCTTGATTAATCGCTTCTGCTGCTAGCAAACCGCTGAAAATTGAGGGGCGAATTCCTTCTGCTGTCAAGGGATCAACTACAGAAGCGGCTTCTCCAGCCAAAATTGCATTTTGGCTATGTAGCTTTTGCTTACCATCCCATAGGCAAATGGGATGACCATACTGCTTGCTAGTTTTGATATCAATATTAAATGATTGGGCGTACTCATCCAAAATTTTCTTAAAGTTTTGGGGTTCACTGCCAATGAACGTACCAATACCAATCGAATAACCATCATCCTTGGGAAAGTTCCAGACGTAGCCGTTTTTGATTAAGCCAAACTCGAAATGTGCCATAGATTTATTCGGTACATCTGTCGCTACTTCTGCCTCCAATGCTCCTGCTAAACGTCGTTTACGGTCTTTTAAACCTAGCCATTTTCCCATCGAACCTTTAGCACCATCAGCCCCAATTAAGTAGCGCCCAGAAACTGGACCATTGGCTGTATTAACTTGCCAATAGTCGCCTTGAAATTCAATACCAGTGACTTCTGTATTGTCTTGCAATTCAGCGCCTTGCTTCTGAGCTTGTTGCACTAAGAAATGGTCAAAAATATCTCGGCGCACCATCCAAATTGGTTCTTTAATGCCGATTTTTGCTTCTACGGCGTCACCTAATTTCCAGGTGAAGCGAACTGTGTCTACTTTCGCTGAAATTGCTGGGTTAAAGTCAAAGTCAAACCATTGAGCGACTATGGGCGACACACCACCGCCACAGGGTTTGTATCTTGGTAGAGATGCTTTTTCTAAAATTAATACTGAGCGCCCCTGCTTGGCTAAATGATATGCAGCGGTTCCACCAGCAGGTCCGGCACCAACAATGATACTATCGTACATTCTGAATTTTGGCTCCTGAATTTAGTTTTTTTTTCTTATATATCTTCGACGAATATTGGGAATAAGTAGTTGAAATTTGACCGACGCTCTAGTGGTCTATCGCACTAATGATGATGGTTCCGTAGTGAGCGATTTATCGCTCATTAAAGCACTAAAGTGCTGACTACATACCCATTAAAATTAATGAGACAGAGTACTAGTCCTGATTCCCTAGTCGCTGATGACTACTTAGTGATGCAATAGGGACACAAAAAACTTGTGTCCCTAGGCAATGTCCGTATTTCAAAGCATTGAAAACAGTTACACTTCAGAGTGAGAGTTAAGATTGAGAATTATTACTCCTAACTCCTCACTGATGATTTTTTAGACAGTTGAGATGTCTTTTTCTTTTTCTGCCAGTAGTTCGTCTATTTTGGCAATATATTTGTTGGTGAGTTTTTGTAGTTTGTCCTGCTGATCGCGTGCTTCATCTTCAGGGATGGCGGCGCTTTTTTCTTGTTTGCGAATAGAATCTATGGCATCGCGGCGGATGTTGCGAATACCAACACGACCTTCTTCGGCGTACTTAGTGGCAAGTTTGACTAATTCTTTACGTCTATCGCTTGTCAAAGGCGGGATATTTAGGCGGATGACAGAACCGTCGTTACTGGGAGTTAAACCCACATCCGACAAAGAAATTGCCTTTTCGACTATATTCAAGCTACTGCGATCGTAGGGTTGAATATGGATCGTTGAGGCGTCTGGCGTGCTGATATTTGCCAGAGATTTCAAAGGTGTAGGTGAACCATAGTAGTCCACCAAGACTTTATCTAATAAACTCGCATTGGCGCGGCCAGTGCGAATAGTGTTAAAAGCGCGTTGAGTTGCTTCAACGGTCTTTTGCATCGTACTCTCAGCTTCAGCTAATGTCACAAGAACCTCCCACAAGGGTGCCGATAGATTCTCCCACGACTGCGCGGTGGATGTTACCTCTCACCGTTAAGTCAAATACAAGAATGGGAATATTATTTTCTTTACACAAAGCGATCGCAGTACTATCCATTACCCGCAAATCTTTAGCCAAAACGTGGGCGTAAGTGAGGCTGTTGTAACGCTTGGCGTCAGGATAAATATGGGGGTCAGCATCGTACACTCCGTCTACCTTAGTGGCTTTAAAAATCACTTCGGCATCAATTTCTGCGGCTCTTAAGGCTGCAGCGGTGTCAGTGGTAAAGAAGGGATTTCCAGAACCAGCACCAAAAATCACCACCCGTCCTTTTTCTAGGTGCCGGATGGCTCGACGACGGATATAGGGTTCGGCTAATTCTTGCATAGCGATCGCGGTTTGTACCCGCGTCTGTACCCCTATACGTTCTAGCGAATCTTGTAGCGTCATGGCATTCATTACCGTGGCAATCATGCCGATGTAGTCAGCGGTGGCACGATCCATACCCGCCGACGCCGCTTTGACGCCACGAAAAATATTGCCGCCACCAACGACGATAGCGATTTGAACGCCAGTTGCTACCACCTCTTCTACTTCTTGGGCTATTCCTTTGACCACTTCGGGATCAATGCCGTAGCCCATATTGCCCATTAAGGCTTCACCGCTCAGTTTAAGTAAAACCCGTCGGTAATTCGTTCCCATGAAGTTACGCTTTATCGAAAAAGTTGCAATTGCCTCCAATTTAAGATAACAGTAGAGTGCCTCTCTGTGTCTAGTTGCGCCAAATTAATGAAGTCCCTACGGCTTCAGTTTCCCAGATGCGTATTTCTTCACCATTAAACAGGGCGGCGATCGCGTTTCTCAGATAATCCTCTCCCACTGCTGATGGGTTTTCGGGATGATCGTCAATTTGTCCTTTATACCGCACTATACCATTACTATCTATTAAGAACGCCATTGGTGTTTTCGTGGCCCCAAAGCTGCGCGTCACATCTTGGGTTGGTTCCATAGATAGGGGAAGTTCAATTTGTGACTTTGGGCAAAAGCTTTCATATTTTCAAAGCTTTCGATAGTTTGTCGATGAGCATCACTGCCATTCAATCCAATCAGTGTAAAGCCGCTTTTGGTAAATTCCGCTTGAATATTTGTGAGCCTGTCTAAATACAACCCTACATAAGGACAGTGGTTGCACATGGAAATGACGCCGACGGCGCGGAACTTGTTAAGGTAACGGCTGAGATGGTGTACTTGATTGTCAATTCCTGGCAGTTCAAAATCTGGTGCGTAACTCCCAACGGGAGTGTCAATTGTTTCTACTATGTTCATTTTCTTTGCCTGGCAGGAACTAGGAACCAAAAAATTTGGGCAAATTCAGCGTCACTGTTGTGTTGCAAACCACTCCTTAAGCAATGCTGGATATCTAAATTATTTTATAAACGAATTTTGCCACCGTACATTGTAAAACTACTGAATCTATTACTGGTGCTAGTTTCATCACCCCACACCAAATGCCATAATCAAGATAGCTGCTGTAAAAAAATTTATATCTGTGCCGAATATTCATAAACTAGGTTCATAAATTTCTCATGATGACTTCAAAAACCGTATTTACCTCGACAAAAACTTGGATTTGGCAAGGTTTCCCCATTAGCTATCAAACCCAAGGCACCAGTGGACCTGCTGTAGTGCTGGTGCATGGCTTTGGTGCTTCATGGGGGCACTGGCGGCAAAATATCCCGGTTTTAGCTGAGAATTGTCGTGTTTATGCCATTGATTTAATTGGCTTTGGTGGTTCTGCTAAACCCACGCCTGGTGAAGATATGGACTACACACTAGAAAATTGGGGACAGCAAGTAGCAGATTTTTGCCGCGAAGTTGTGGGTGAGGCAGCTTTTTTAGTAGGAAATTCTATTGGCTGTATTGTAGTCATGCAAGCGGCAGTGAGCAACCCAGATATGGCTTTAGGAGTTGCTTTGCTTAACTGTTCTCTACGGCTGTTGCACGATCGCAAACGGGTAACTCTACCGTGGTCGCGTCGTTTTGGTGCGCCTCTACTCCAACGTCTATTATCTATTAAACCAGTTGGCGAATTCTTTTTTAATCAAGTTGCCCAGCCCAAAACTGTGCGGAAGATTCTCCTGCAAGCTTATGCTAATCAGACCGCAGTAACAGATGAGTTAGTAGATATACTGACTGCGCCAGCAACTGATCCAGGCGCTGTAGCTGTGTTTCTTGCTTTTACGGCTTATTCCACAGGCCCTTTACCAGAAGAATTATTACCTGTCCTGCCTTGCCCAGCAATTATTTTATGGGGAACAGCTGACCCTTGGGAACCAGTCAATTTAGGTAAAGAGTTAGCCAATTACCCGCAAGTACAAAAGTTTATTCCCCTAGAAGGGGTGGGACATTGCCCACAAGATGAAGCGCCGGAGTTAGTAAATCCAATTTTACTCGATTGGATTATGGGTCATAGCCAGTTAAGCGATATTTAACACTTTTTTTAACAGCAGTTGGTCTTCTAACTTGGCTTTTAAACGGCCATTTTCTACATCTCGAATCCAACTTTGGCTTTTACCTGTCAGCTTTGCTAACTCTCTCTGGGAAAGATGCAGATTTTTTCGCGCTTGTAAAATCTGTTCGCCGAGTAAATCACCTGTAGTTTTTGGCTTTGTTGTTGTCTTAGGATGACGCCGCTGCTTTTTTTCTGTCTCGGAGTTTTGCTGTTTCCATTCTGGTGGTAGTTCAAAAGACAAAATTCGCGCATTTAGCAGCAGATTCCACTTACCACGGGGCCTGAATCTGTGAGCCGGGTGTCACCACCGCCGTCATTAGTCCAAAATTCCAATGCTGCTTCTGGATCTTCGGGAAGATCAACTAACTTTGCCCACAGTGGTTGAATTTCTGTAGGGTAGGTAACGGGGTCAAAGTTTGGTTTGATTCCATAATGATTGAGCATTTCCAAATCACTTTCAAAAGTCCGCAATAGGCGTTTGCGTTCTTCTCTGTGTCTGGAAGCGAGGGTAACTTTTTCTTCTCCGTAAGCAATGCGTAGCAAAGTCGGAATGGTAATGCGTTGTTCTTTGCCCATTTTGGTTTTAAACAGCAACCACAGCATTAATCGTGCCGCACCTTCATGTTGCTGCCAAATGCTCATAACTGTAGTTAACAGTGTTTTAGGGAGAATACCATATTGATAGAATGCGATTCGCTCTTTACATGCTTGTTTGTTTAAGAAATGCTGTGCCCAAATTCCGGCTTTGACTTTAAAAGTCAGTCCAATGAGATATTTGCATCCCAAATCGTCTTGTTGAAAGTGATGCTGAATATTTTGCAAGTGCCATAGGCGACTCCCTGCTACTGAAAATCCCCTGACTCGACCTTGCGGCGGCCAGTCAATGGATATTATTAGTGAACAAGCTTGTTGGACGATGTTTTTCATTAAACTGAGCTTGGCGGTTTTGCTCAGATCTTTGCGTTTCTCTAGCCCTAAATATTTCTCTAGTTGTCTTTCGTCGATCGCAAATTCTTGCTCCCAAGGTTGCTCTAAGGCTGTGGCGTGAGCTGCAAAAATTAGATGAATACAAGCGGCTCTAATATCTAGCGCGGCAATGCTTTCTAATTCTGTGGTACGATTGCTCACTTGCAATGGATTTTGAATGTGAAAAGCGATCGCCCCTTTTCCCTGGTTTACTTGTCGGCTATAACACAAGTAACCTGCTTCATCGATTTCCCAATGTAATGATGTGCGCTGCGCCAGTACATTACAAGCTTCCCAGATGGCGATCGCTGAAGCAAATGGATGATTCTTTCCGTTAGAAAATAAATCCGGACTGGTAGCATCTCTCGGTTCTACTTTACATCTTCCTTTTTTCGCTTGCCAAGGTATGGGAGATTGAGTTGGACAGGCTATTACACATTGCGGTTCGGGATAATAACCCTCACAATTGTTACAAAGACAAGGATCGATCCAGTATTCATTGTTCTCTACTTTAATTGCACCCGTAGGACATTGGGGACGGCAGTTGTCACATCCAACGCAACTGTTGTTAGGAATTGTATAAGGCATATAACTCTTTTTCCACTCTAATCGTTGAGATGTTTGGCTCAAATTTCCCCTGGATGTTTCCTTTTCTTTCATGACATTCACGACTAGCTACCATATTTTATGGAGAAAGAAAAATATTTAACGCCTCACTAATTACCCACATCTATATTGAGAATGTGCATCCAATTGGCAGCTATTTAAGGCTTTGAAGCCGAGCCTAATATTACTTCTTTATTAACTATACATTTCATACTAAATTTGATGGATTTGTTCACAATGAGCTTAGAAATATTTCTTAACAATTTAATCAAATAATTAGTAGATAAACGCATTTTTTTTGACTAAACAATCTTAGATAAAGTGTTTTTAGCGAACATTAAAGCTTTTAAACCAAAGAAGGGATGTTATTTATTAACAATTTCCATAGGAGATAAGAGGCAATAAATATTTCTCTATTTCGTCTCGCCTATTTCCTGTAGCCTGATAATTTTCTAATCTACAATAAGCTAAAAAAGTGAAGAAGATTTAATATTTTACAATTAATATTATGCCAAAAAAGTTACATTTTTATCGGAAATTAAGTCTAGTTTATGACTTGAAGTAATGTGCAATGATAACATTTGCATTACTAGCGGTTGTGTAGGAATTTGACTGAAATTTTAATTGGAGATGATTCTTCTAAAGAATTTAACTTAAAACGATAAATTACAATAAACCAATTCTGGTTCTGTATATATAATTACTGTTTAATAGATATCTTTAGAATATATAAAAAATATCTATTTTACAATGAGAATTCTTGTATAACTACCGCCTAATTGAGCAATTTTTATATTAATTAATTGATTTTGATTGCCATTAAATTAAGAGCATAAAAAACTCCACCCACCCTGATGGTGCGGATGCTACGCGCCACTTGCGGGATGGAGTTTACCGCCAGAAATGGGTGTTAAGCATGGTGCGAATTAAGGCAAGTAAGAATTATTAGCAATAAATTGAATTTGCCAGTACAGATGAAAAATAACAGAAAATATTTGAAAGTAAGTCATCAAATTTTGATTGAATAAAAATTAATTGTTTAACATCAAATTTAGGGAATTAAGATTAAGGTAAGATGATGATTAAATCGCCAACTTTTTTGTAGGGCTAAGTGCCGAGGATTGATTTATGGCAACACTAACAGGATTAACATTTGGAGGTAAAGCCTGGACACCAAAATTCGCCCAGGAGATTGACAAAGATAAATGTATCGGCTGTGGCAGATGCATTAAAGTATGTGGGTACAATGTGCTGGGATTGAAAGCACTCAACGAAGAAGGAGAATTTGTTGAAGATGAGGATGACGAAGAAATTGAACGGAAAGTGATGACAGTAGCTACCCCAGAAAACTGTATTGGTTGTCAGGCTTGTTCGCGTATTTGTCCAAAGAATTGCTATAGCCATGCGGTATTAGACAGCTAAGGTTTTTGGGAATTGGTAACAATTGTCATCAATTCCAGGAGGCACTATTTAAAATCAGTGCTAAACCCGCAAGCAAGGTGACTAGAGGGAAATCTATAAATTTACAGTAACTAGCAAAAAAGTTCACAGTAAACAAAAACGTAAATCGCTAATTGTTATCTATTAACAGTTTCAAACTTGCTGCTGATTTAGCCTAATTAATATTAGGGCTAATAGTGTCCTCTTGGAGGAAATAGCTGTTGGAAAAATTACAGACTCCTTGATTATAGGAGTTGAGATATAGCTGGAATTTTTGTGGGGGGAAAGATATAAAAAGATATGTAAATTTCCCCCATTTATTATAAAAAGAGTTAGAAAATTAATTAGTGAAAGTAAAAAACTGCCCTGTGAAAGTAGGGACTGGGGACTTGTACTGAGCTTGTCGAAGTATTGGGGACTGGGAAGGACTAGAAAATATTTTTTCCAAGATCCAATACTAAATAATGAATCCTTTGTAAAAACCAGAAAATCACACCTTGAATGACATTTTACAGAGCAGGTAGCATGTATGCAAAAAATTCCTGTTTCACTATGGACACTGATAGCTGGCATATTAATTGCAGTAGTCAGTATTTGGATTGATCACAACCACTCATTAATGCCGATCGCAGCATCGCAACAAGCGCCTTTGGTAGACGGACTTTTCAATATCATGTTTACCATTGCGATCGCCCTGTTTTTGGTGGTAGAAGGAACAATTCTGATTTTTCTGTTTAAGTATCGTCAGCGTCCTGGGGATGATACCGATGGTGTAGCAGTAGAAGGTAACATTCCCTTAGAAATTTTTTGGACAGCCATTCCATCGATAATTGTCATTGGCTTGGGAATCTACAGTGTAGATGTCTATAACCAAATGGGAGGATTTGAACCTGCAGGTCATGGTCATTCCTCGGCTCATGTGGCTATGATCAGCGGGAGTGCTTTGGCTGATACATTGGATAGCGCCTCTGACTCGATGACTGCTCCCACAATTGGGATTGGCGCGTCTCCTGAAACCCAAGGTAAACCAGCTGACTTGGTTGTCAATGTCTCCGGGATGCAGTACGCCTGGATATTTAACTACCCTGATACTGATATTTCTTCTGGAGAATTGCACGTTCCCGTCGGTGCTGATGTACAACTCAACATTTCAGCTCAGGATGTAATTCACTCATTCTGGGTACCGCAATTCCGTATGAAGCAAGACGCGATTCCGGGGATACCTACCCAACTGCGATTTGTCGCCACTAAAGTAGGTACTTATCCGGTAGTCTGTACCGAATTGTGCGGTGCTTACCACGGCTCAATGAGAACTCAGGTAATCGTCCACACACCAGAAGAATATGATAGCTGGCTGAGTGAAAACCAAATTGCTCAAAAATCAGAATTGCATCAAGCGATCGCAATTAACCCAGCCGAGTTATCAACATCACAGTTTCTCTCACCTTATGTTCATGATATGGGCGTGAGTGCAGCAAATCTAGAGTCAATAGTCAAGAGTCATTAGTAACTAGTACTCTGTCCCATTAATTTTGATGGTTTCGTAGTAAGCACTACCCTGCGGGTTCTGCGTAGCAGTATAGTGCTTCAAAATCCACCGACTTTAGTCCTGACTACAAAATTACTTACCCACCAACAGATTACTAGCAACTGACAACTGACAAAGGACAAAAATATGACACAAGTAGAATTTCCACGAAATACGCCACCAGATAAACTGGTAGCTAGTCACACCTCCCATCCCAAAGCGTGGAAATGGCAGGACTACTTTACATTTAATGTTGACCACAAGGTTATTGGGATTCAATACCTAGTGACAGCGTTTGTTTTTTATCTGATTGGTGGACTAATGGCGATCGCCATTCGGGCGGAACTAGCCACACCAGATGCAGATTTACTTGATCCGGCTTTGTATAACGCTTTCATGACCAATCACGGGACGATTATGATCTTTTTGTGGATCGTCCCCAGTGCGATTGGGGGATTTGGTAACTTTCTAGTACCGCTGATGATTGGTGCTAGAGATATGGCGTTCCCCAGATTGAATGCGATCGCCTTTTGGTTAAACCCACCCGCCGGATTACTACTATTAGGTAGTTTCATTTTTGGTGGTTCCCAATCGGGTTGGACTGCTTACCCACCATTAAGTTTGGTGACAGCCAACGTCGCCCAAACCATGTGGATTTTGGCGATTGTCTTGGTAGGAACCTCCTCAATTTTGGGTTCAGTCAACTTTGTCATCACCATTTTGATGATGAAAGTTCCTAGCATGAAATGGGATCAAGTACCATTATTCTGCTGGGCAATTTTAGCAACTTCCATCCTGGCACTTCTCTCTACACCTGTGTTAGCGGCGGGTTTGGTGTTGCTGTTGTTTGACCTCAACTTTGGCACTTCCTTCTTTAAACCAGATGCAGGCGGTAACGTTGTTATCTATCAACACTTGTTCTGGTTTTATTCCCACCCAGCAGTATATTTGATGATACTGCCAATCTTCGGCATTATGTCGGAGGTAATTCCCGTTCACGCCCGCAAACCCATCTTTGGTTATAAAGCGATCGCTTATTCGAGTGTCGCCATTTGCGTTGTGGGTTTGTTCGTCTGGGTACACCACATGTTTACCAGTGGTACCGCTGGTTGGATGCGGATTTTCTTCACTATCTCCACCCTCATTGTCGCCGTTCCCACTGGCGTCAAGATTTTTGCCTGGGTTGCTACCCTGTGGGGTGGTAAAATTCGCTTCACCAGTGCCATGCTATTCGCCATTGGCTTATTATCCATGTTTGTCATGGGCGGCTTAAGTGGCGTGACAATGGGAACAGCACCCTTTGATCTTCACGTCCACGACACATATTATGTTGTGGGACATTTCCACTATGTCCTGTTTGGCGGTTCCGTGTTTGGCATCTACGCCGGTATTTATCACTGGTTCCCCAAAATGACCGGACGCAAGCTGAATGAAACTTGGGGTCGGGTTCACTTTGCTCTCACCTTCATCGGCACCAATCTTACCTTTTTACCTATGCACAAGTTGGGTTTGCAAGGAATGCCCAGACGGGTGGCTATGTATGACCCCCAATTTATCGACCTGAATCAGCTTTCTACCTTTGGTGCATTTGTCTTAGGGATATCAGTAATTCCCTTTGCTATCAATATTATTCACAGTTGGCTCAAAGGCTCCTTGGCAGGTGATAATCCTTGGCAAGCTTTGACCTTAGAATGGACAACCAGCTCACCACCTATCGTTGAAAACTGGGAAGTTTTGCCGGTTGTTACTCACGCGTCCCTACGACTACGGTCATTGTGTACAAGTCCAGCCAGTGGGAACACCGGAAGTTAGTGCTTAGAACAGGAAACTTCGAGTTCGGAACAGGAAACTTCGAGTTCGGAACAGGAAACTTCGAGTTCGGAACATGAAACTCCGAGTTCGGAACACGAAACTCCGAGTTCGGAACAGGAAACTTCGAGTTCGGAACAGGAAACTCCGAGTTCGGAACATGAAACTCCGAGTTCGGAACACAAAACTCCGAGTTCGGAACATGAAACTCCGAGTTCGGAACATGAAACTCCGAGTTCGGAACACAAAACTCCGAGTTCGGAACACGAAACTCCGAGTTCAGTAGTCTGTAGGGTGCGTCAGATAGGTGAATTTTCGGATCAAGATAACTAATTTTTCGCTGCTGACGCACCCTACTTTATCTTACTCACGCAAAGGCGCAAAGAAAGAGTAAATTATATGACCATAGCGACAACCAGCGAACATCACGCAGAACATCATCCAGATTTAAGAGTTTGGGGATTGTTGACTTTCTTAGCCTCTGAATCGTTAATGTTTGGGGGATTTTTCGCTACTTATTTGTTTTTTAGAGGTATTACACCAGTTTGGCCGCCAGAAGGAACTGAGGTAGAGTTATTTTTGCCAACCATTAACACCATTATTCTGGTTTCTAGTAGTTTCGTCATTCACTTAGGTGATGTGGCGATTAAAAAGAATGATGTCAAGGGTATGCGGTTTTGGTATGGAATCACCGCAATCATGGGCGCAATTTTCTTGGTTGGTCAGATTTATGAGTACGCTAATTTAGGATACGGTTTAACTACTAACGTATTCGCCAACTGCTTTTATCTCATGACTGGGTTCCACGGGTTGCACGTATTTGTGGGACTGTTGTTAATTTTAGGTGTGTTATGGCGATCGCGTCATGCTGATTACTATTCTGCTACCAACCACACAGGTATTGAAATGGCAGAAATTTACTGGCATTTTGTAGACATTATTTGGATTGTTCTCTTTACTCTCATCTACATTCTCAGTATTTTTTAAATAAGTTAGGAGTTAGGATTTATGGCGGTTCTCGGTTGAGTGAGGTACAAGAACCCCACCCCCAACCCCCTCCCCGCAAGCGAGGAGGGGGCTATGATATAACTCATAACTCATAACTCATAACTCATAACTCTCAAGGAGGTTTTTATGGAAGTTGATCCAACAAAGTTTTCATGGTTTCAAGTTCCAGAGGATATCAAAAAGTTATTGGTATTAGCAGCACAAAATTGGGAAAATACGACAGAATCAGAAAAATATATTCAACAGGCTTTAGATAAAGCTGGCGAATATGTTGATATATATATATCAGCTTATAGATTCTTTTATTACAAAAATAATTATCCCTTGGCACTGAAAACTACATTGCAATTATTAGATAAAATTCAATCTGTCGAAAAATTACCTGATAATTGGGAGTCCCTGAAGCCAATATTAGTTAATCGCAAAGAAGACCCACAAATTCGATTGTATTTAAATGCTTATGCTGCTTCTGGATTAGTATTAGCCAAGCTGGGAGCCATTGAGCAGGCTAAAGAAATAAGTACCAGAGTTAAAGAAATTGACGATAAAAATGATTTTGGATCTGGTATTCTTCTGGATATTTTGACACGTCCAGTGGAAGAAGATTAATTTGTAATTTGTCCTTTTCGCTTATTCACAACTGACAACTTAATTATGAAAGGTAGGGATTGGCTGGTAACTGGTGATGGTGAGTATCAAGTCTGTAAATCTGTGAGAGCATGGGATTTGCTGCAGGAGAATTATCGTCTTTATCGGTTTTTGACTGAGGTGGAAGATGTTCTCAATAATGCTGAGGATGAATCGAATAAACTTCCCGAAATCAGGATGTTAGTCAGGCGATTGATGGTTAATTCGTACTGGGTACAAAGTCAATATTTACAGCCTGCTGTGGAAACCGGAACCTCGGTTTTACTGCTGTATGATGAATTAGGTTTTCCCTTGACTGTGCAAACGGTAACTTTTGCGCCGGGAACTATATCCACGATTCATAATCATGGAACCTGGGGAGTAGTGGCGGTGTTAAAGGGTCAAGAAAAAAACACGATTTGGCGACGAACCCATAGCCGAGAATCTGAGAACAAAATTGAAACGACAGGAGAGATTACCTTATTTCCCGGAGATATTATTAGTTTCACTCCTGATGCAATTCATAGCGTGCAAGCAGTGGGTGATGAACCTACTGTAACTTTTAATATATATGGTGAAACCGATCCGAAGCAAAGGTTTGAATTTGACTCAGTGAGCCATATTGCTAAAAAATTTTAAGTTGAGCGGCACAAATCCAAATAACTATTTAAGGTGGGAAATAGGGAATCACAAATGGAGAATGGGGCATGGGAAAAAGTGATTTAAGATATGTACGAATAATCACTTATTACCTGTTACCAAATAGTGAGTAGTAAAAGCTTATCTGCTTAAGTGATATAACTAGGAGAAGAGTCATGGCAAGAGTAATTTTCTATGAAAAACCAGGCTGTCAAGGTGGTACTAAGCAAAAAGTTTTACTAACAGCTGCTTGGCCATGAAGTGGTAGCATACAGCCTGCTGACAGAACCTTGGACAGTTGAGCGTTTACGGTCATTTTTTGGCTCACGCCCCGTAGCTGATTGGTTTAATCGTAGTTCTCCAAGAATAAAATCGGGTGAGGTAGTTCCGGAAAAACTCGATGAACAAAAGGCTTTGGTGCTGATGCTCCAAGATCCACTGTTAATTCGTCGTCCTTTGCTCCAAATAGGCGATCGCCGTGAGGTTGGTTTTGATGTCGAAAAACTCGATGCTTGGATTGGCTTGAAGCCTGTAGATGAATCCTTTAAGGAAATGAGCGAAAACCTGATGAGCCAAGATTTACAAGGCTGCGCCCACGGTTCTAGTCATCACCATCACCATGAGAATGGGAAGTGCAGTCATTAGATAAGACTTAGTAGTCCACCAAAGTAACAATGCTTGGTTTGTAGTTTACCCCTCCGGGGATCTTGGTACGCGTAGCGTCTGTCTACGACACGCTCCGCGTAAAGCCTACGGCATAGCTCTGCTTACGCAATAGCGTCCCGCTCTTAACGCAGAGAGGACTTTAGTCCTAAAAAAGCGATAAATCGCTTACTACATACCCCATGCCCTAAAACTCCACCCACCTTGGGATGGAGTTTTTTATAACATTACTGTTGTCAGTGTAACCGTCCCTACTGACAACGCTAAAATCATCGTTTGATCACAAGCTAACCTGATTTTTAGTCAATTTCCCATCACCCAGGGGAAGATTCATAATGAAAAGATGAAGAATATATTGAGTTTTGTAAAGAAAAGCAACGCTTCAGCAATTCTAATTAAGCTCCAAAGCCCTTAAAGTAGCGATATATTTGAAAATCTATCCTGAACAAATCCACTGTTTGTTGAATCTATGAAGTCTTATTTAGCCGCCGCTATTCAATTGACCAGTGTGCCTGATCTACAAAAAAACTTAGCACAGGCAGAGGAATTAATAGACCTTGCTGTGCGTCAAGGTGCTGAATTGGTGGGTTTGCCAGAAAACTTTTCTTTTATGGGAGAAGAAAAAGATAAACTGGCCCAAGGGGATGCGATCGCTCGTGAATCGGAAATATTTCTCAAAAAAATGGCGCAGCGCTATCAAATTACCATCCTCGGTGGCAGTTTTCCACTTCCCGTAGACAGTACTGGCAAAGTTTACAACACTACCCTCCTCATTGATCCCAACGGAAAAGAACTCGCCCGCTATTATAAAGTACACCTATTTGATGTTAATGTTCCCGACGGCAATACCTATCAAGAATCCAGCACTGTCATGGCTGGTACCCAACTACCCCCTGTCTATTTCTCTGAAAAACTCGGCAATTTAGGACTTTCTATCTGCTATGATGTCCGCTTCCCTGAACTATATCGCCATCTTGCAGATAAGGGAGCCGATGTCATATTTATACCAGCCGCTTTCACTGCTTTTACTGGTAAAGACCACTGGCAAGTATTACTACAAGCACGAGCCATTGAAAATACAGCCTACGTCATTGCTCCCGCCCAAACCGGTAATAACTATGCTCGCCGTCACACCCACGGACATGCGGTGATTATCGACCCGTGGGGCACAATTTTAGCTGATGCCGGCGAACAACCAGGAATTGCGATCGCAGAAATTAAACCCACTCGTCTCGAACAAGTCCGCCGTCAAATGCCATCCCTGCAACATCGGGTATTTTAACCTCAAGGAGATGGGGAAACGGGGTGATGGGGTGAGAGATTATCCCCTTGTCTCCAATCCCCAATCCCTTTCTCAAACTTGAGCAACGCTTAAAATATTGTTCGATTGTTCGCTTTTCTTTAACTTCAAGCAATTAAAGTATAAACGCCATCTTTTTCTCTAAGGGTAATTGCGGTTATAAATCTGAATTGTTATGAACAATTCAGTATGAAGTTAAGCTGGATAAATTGCATTTCAGGCTACAAAAATCCGACTTACAGCCCTCTAGGCAAATGTCGGATTATCTTGGTTCATGTTTTTGCTGTATTTTTAAGTACGTATTATTTATTACATTTATCTTCTGTGATTGCTGTTGGCGAATCTTCTACTGGCAGTCAGACGACTACAGAAGGTTGTAGTCAAAGTTTAGAGCCACATCGTCAGATTTTTCGTTTAGCAAAAACTTCTTTAGAAATATCTACTTGGATGAGTGAACCAGAAATAGGTGCCAAAGCACTAATTCAAACCTTGGGTTCCCATCTGTTGACTCAGATTAATCGTAGCAACTTGAGTGAATCTAAATTGGATTTGGCAATTACTCAAATTTGGCAAGGAATTGTCTTACCGCTGTTGAACCCAGGCTTTAACTTTACACATCCCGTGTCACGGACTCAAACCACCATTGACAAAATTCCCCTAATTTTGATTTCTGGTGGTAAACCAATCACCATCCATGCTGATAGTCGTTATCAGCTCAAAGAAATTGTCGCTAAGAGTGGCACTCAAGCTGTAGCGGCGGTGGACGGTACTTTTTTTTCGTTGAAATTATTAACTTCTAATGTGATGATTGGGCCAGTGTTGAGCCAAATTAACAATCAATTCGTTCCCGGTAATAACAGCGAAAACCAGAAATTAACTGGACGCCCTCTGGTACTGATAAGCAAGCGTGCAGTCCGTTACATTCCCTTTAACCCTGCCCAGCATAATACCCTAGCAGGAATCCAAGCGGAAATGCCCGATGTCACTGATGCTTTTGTCGCAGGTGCATGGCTAGTTAAAAATGGTCAACCCGCATCTAAGAGTAGTTTTAACAGTCTTTATGGTGCTGATGTCGCCCGTTATCGAGCTTTTTGGGGTATTAATCAATTTGGACAACCTACTGTGGGCATTTCTAAAGAATCTGTGGACTCGGCAAACTTAGCGATGATTCTGACTAAAGCTGGACTACGCGATGCAGTGATGCTTGATTCCGGTCAGAGTACTTCCTTAGTTTACCAGGGAGAATCTCTAGTAAATTATGATCCTCGCCCTGTACCTCATGCTGTAGCATTGCTAGCCCCAGCCGCAACCACTGATACCGCTTGTGTCTTGGTAGTCAATAAAACAAAAAACCGGGGAACTTAATCGCTACCCGGTTTATTTATCTTAATATTCAGAGTCTCTAGTACTCAGTCAAACCAAATTTGAAGGTTTCGTAGTGAGGACTTTAGTCCTGGTGTTTTTGAGGAATAAAGTCCTGATTACGAAAAATTATCATTAGCCTAGCAAAGTTCCTGTAACAGACTACTAGTAATAGCACGACACAAAATTTGGTCTTTTGTAGTGAGCGATTTATCGCTCTTTTAAGCACTAAAGTGCTGACTACGAAACTATCAAACTTGGTGTGACAGACTACTAGTTTTTCAGAAACATAGTAGTGCTGTCTTCCTATTTAATTTTTGGCAAAATTAAACCTTAGCCGCTGCTTTGGTGACAACTTTGAGTTCGCCTTTGGCATACTTAGCAGCAAATTCGTCCAACGAAATTTGCTTAATCTTGCTAGCGTTACCAGCGGTACCAAATTGCTGATAGCGTTCAGCACAAACCTTCTGCATATATGTAATAGAAGGCTTGAGGAAGTGACGGGGGTCAAATTCCTTGGGATTTTTTGCCAAAGCTTCACGGACTGCTGCAGTGATTGCCAGACGATTGTCGGTGTCAATATTTACCTTACGCACACCGCTCTTGATGCCTTTTTGGATTTCTTCTACAGGTACGCCGTAGGTTTCAGGAATTGCACCACCATACTGGTTAATCACAGCAATTAAATCTTCTGGTACAGAAGAGGAACCATGCATTACCAAGTGGGTGTTAGGTAAACGACGGTGAATTTCTTCAATGCGGCTGATTGCCAAAATTTCCCCAGTTGGCTTGCGGGTAAACTTGTATGCACCGTGGCTTGTACCAATAGCCACAGCCAAAGCATCTACTTGGGTTGCTTCTACGAAGCTAACCGCTTCGTCGGGATCAGTCAGCAATTGGGAGTGATCGAGTGTACCCTCAAAACCATGACCATCTTCAGCTTCACCCGCACCAGTTTCTAGAGAACCTAAGCAACCAAGTTCGCCTTCAACGCTGACGCCCAAAGAATGAGCTACATTTACCACTTCGCTGGTAACACGGACGTTGTACTCGAAACTGGCGGGGGTTTTAGCGTCAGCTTCTAAAGAACCATCCATCATGACGCTGGTGAAGTTGTTCTTAATTGCTGAGTAGCAAGTAGAAGGAGCATTGCCATGATCTTGGTGCATGACAATGGGAATGTGAGGATAGGTTTCTACCGCTGCCAAAATCAGGTGGCGCAGGAAGTTTTCGCCTGCATAATTACGAGCGCCACGAGAAGCTTGCAAAATTACGGGGCTATCTGTCTCTGCCGCCGCCTTCAGGATTGCCTGAATCTGTTCCAAGTTATTAACGTTGAAAGCTGGGATGCCGTAACCGTTTTCAGCAGCGTGATCCAACAACAGCCGCAATGGTACAAGCGCCATAGATAGTCCTCCTAATGTGGTTATCAGCTAGTCGGTGTGAGAGCAGCGTAATTTTCACTCTAATGTAATTTTTACGCTAATCTTAAGAGTTTTTTCAACATATAGGAAATTATAACTAGTGACGTGTGTTTATGTTGAAAAACTTTACGCCATCGCTAATAAATCTGCCCTAAACTTGTACCATAGGACTGTGCAGTAAGCTACGCGACAGCATCAAGCTTTGGTAGCGCTCTATCCCAGATAGTCAATTTTACGTGGCTAGTTTCTAGCTCCGGCGTAGCCCGTCTTCGACATCGCCTACAAACTGCTGCAGCCCCTCTAGCCACAAACAAGCGTCGGCGTAGCCCATTTTCGACATCGCCTACCTCTGGCTCCACCGGGAGCAATCCTCCAAATTAAAAGCGATGTCTACAAAGTGCTGCAGCACTTCTTCTCACAAAAAAGATAGGAGATATATAATTTTCACAAATGATTTAGGACTGCTATAACGCACCCTTGTATATTAAAAGAAGTGGTAGATACGCAAGGACTTGCATATCTACAAGTATCTGGAGTTATTGCATGAAAATTTCTGTAACTTTTAATTATCTTAGTTACGGGCTAATTTCTCTACAAAAGCCCCGTGTTCAGCAGACTGCAAACCTGCTTGT